>JADHOV010000015.1 GCA_016778765.1 Paracoccaceae bacterium
CAATCTGATCATAATCCTGAAATTCGCCAAATTGCTTCGTAATCGCAGCCGTCAATGTCGTCTTACCATGGTCAACGTGACCAATCGTGCCAATGTTGCAATGCGGCTTACTACGCTCAAACTTTTCCTTTGCCATGGTCCTCCGGCGCCTCGTGTTTTGGGGCAACAGCCCTGTTTCTCTCTGAGGCGGGCGTTTAGGACTTTCCTAAAAAAAAATCAAGTCTGAGTTTTTGTTCCCCGCTTTGGTTTACATTCTTCCAAAAAGACTGATCCGTCGGCTTAAAGAAAAACTGCTTGGCGGTCGGCAAAACCTTGCCGGGTTCACGTTGATGTCAAACCAACAAGGTTTTGCCTTTGCTTGCGAAAGCAATAGATTTGTAAAATGAACAGCACGCACGCCTTTCCGACCCGCATCGCGCTTGTGACTGAGCCAATGGGCGTTATGCAATCGCTCTTGGCCGCACGGCAAAACGTTTTGTCGATCATTCCCGAAATTGCCACGCGGCAACCTATGGTTTCTGGAAAGACGGGAAAGCGATGGCATATGGTGATGGATCCCACCGCGCTGCGCCGGATGTTACTGGAGAACGTAGAAAACTATCCGAAATCGCAGGTGACCAAAAATTTGCTGAAGCCGGCAATCGGAGAATCATTATTTATCGCAGAAGGCGCGCATTGGCGCTGGCAACGGCGCGCCGCAGCGCCGGTGTTCTCGCAGCGCAACGTGATGAACCTAAGCCCAATAATCTCCTCTGCAGCCGAACGTTGTTGCCAACGCCTTGCCGACAGCTCCCACCAAGCGATTGATTTCTTAGATGAAATGGTCAAAACCACGTTTGATGTTATTTCGGATGTTACGTTTTCGGGAGATCGCGGATTTGACCGTTCGGCCGTACATCACGCCATCGACAGCTATATCGCCGAAGCCGGCCGCGTCTCCCTTTTTGACATTTTGGGCTTTCCAGATTGGATTCCCAGACCGAATCGGTTGCGCGCAGGCCCAGCGCTCAAAACAATGAAATCCCTTGCGGATAATGTGATCAATGAACGCCGCCAACAGGCGCAAAAATCACCCCCCGATTTATTAGATCTGCTGCTTGCAGGGCAAGACCCGAAAACCCAACGCAAAATGAACACTGCAGAATTACGCGATAATTTACTAACCTTTATCGTGGCAGGCCATGAAACCACGGCGTTAACGCTGGCCTGGGCTTTATATTTGATCGCCAATGATCCCCAGAGACAAGACCAAGCCAGAACCGAAATTCAAAACAATGTAAGCGGCAAAATAGCCACAGGCGATGACGTGAAAAACCTGCCTTTTCTGCGCCAAATCATTGAGGAAACGCTGCGCCTTTATCCGCCTGCCGCTTTGGTTTCGCGCACCGCCATGGCCGCAGATATGTTATGCGGGCGGAACATTCAAAAAGGCGATACTGTGATCATTCCAATCTATGCGCTGCACAGACATCACCTGCTTTGGCAGGATCCGGACGCTTTCACCCCAGAGCGGTTTGCTGATGCCAAAAAACTTGAACGCTACGCGTATCTGCCCTTTGGAGACGGACCGCGCATTTGTATCGGATCAAATTTTGCGATGAATGAAGCGATCATCATTTTGGCCAGCCTGCTCAAATCATTCCGTTTCAATCCTGTTTCAGGGCGCAATCCAACGCCGGAAATGATCTTAACCTTGCGCCCGGCGGGGGGCGTTTGGCTCACCACTGAAAAAATCGACGCAGAGCCCAATCCTCGGCTTGATTTCTAACAAATAATAGCGGTCATCAGATCACGCTTTCGCCATCATCCAGCCTTAAAAAGTTTATGAAACGGTATTGGCGCGATGAAATATGGCAAAGCAACGCTTCGCAAGCATCTTGCATGCGTTCGCCCAGATGTTTGAGACCCACCTCAATCTTATTTGTGAGTAATGTGCTGCATACCATCCCCGCGGCGCAAACAAACGACCGCAATCGGGCCGCCTTGCACAACCATACCCCCAAATTTAAAATTAAAATCAGTTACTTATATCCCTTGCCCCATTATTTCCACTGAGCCAAGATCGAAGCAAGAGATCACCCATTTCCAAATATTAATGCAAAAGCCAGCATAAAAACCACCCGGCAGCTGCCAGGTAACGCCTGTCTTAACAGCGAGACTATCTTAAAATTAACATCCCAATGCGCGCGGAAATAAGTCCAAAAGAATATCAGCTTTCTATACAAAAGAAGATAAATTGCCACATTTTAAACAAATTATAGCTTTAAATATCATATTCGATTAACGTCTGAGCCTGCATAAAAAATTTGATAGCTTATTTTAAAGAATTTTGACCAAGGCGTGTAAACGCGAGCAATGCGCGCTTATTGAGAAAACGGGTGCCTCTATGACCAAGATATTAACCGTAGATGATGACCGGCATATATTAACCTCCCTTTCCGTCATTCTAAAGGCGGAAGGATTTGAGGTAGAGGCCTTTCCTGATGGCGCCGCGGCCCTCGACGCCTTTTCCAGGGTCAAACCAGACCTTGCCGTAATAGATATTAAAATGCCCAGAATGGACGGTCTGGAATTGTTTCAAAAACTTCGGCAGAAAAGTTGGCTTCCGATCATTTTTCTAACCTCTAAAGATGATGAGATTGATGAAATTTTGGGTCTACGGTTGGGCGCGGACGAATATATCACCAAACCTTTTTCCGAACGGTTACTGATCGAACGCATCCGAACCTTACTGCGCCGCCACGATCTTATCGCGGGAAAAGTTGAAACGGATAAAAGCGACACAAACGTCATGAAACGGGGCAATTTAACAATGGATCCCCAACGCCACACGGTGCAATGGAAAGGCATCCATGTGGCGCTTACGATCACCGAGTTTTTATTGCTGCAAGCCTTGGCAATCCGTCTGGGCTTTGTGAAAAGCCGCGATCAATTGATGAACGTGGCCTATGGGGATCAAGTTTATGTCGATGACCGCACGATTGACAGCCATGTAAAACGCCTGCGTAAAAAAATGCGCGTGGCGGAGGAAAGCTTTGCGGCGATTGAAACGCTTTATGGCATTGGGTATCGCTATAATGACACTTGGTAGGATATGACGACCGGCGATCGTTCTCACAGCGCAACCGAATCCGCAGAGGCGGAGCGCGAAACGCATCAGTCCGAGGGTATTGGGGCGCGCCACTGGCCTAAGCTGGTTCGCGCGCACCAATCCAAAGAACCCCAGAACCAAAATTGGATCGCAAAGGCATCGGGCGCGCTATCACGGCGCTTGCACAACTCAAAAACTTTAATCATCTCGATAAATGTGGTTCTGGTTATAAGCTTGCTGCTATTCAACGCAGCAACGCTGTATAGATGGCCGGCATTGATTGAAACACTACATCAGAACGACCCTGACTACACGGCTGACCAGATTTTTCACACGCTTATCCCAAAGCTCGCGCAGATGGATACATGGCGGGATCACAATGCGCAATTAAAGGCTTATACAGATCAGATTGATGCACAGGTAAATGGACAAATAACGCTGTTCGGTATGCGGGGTGAAATCTTGGCGCAAACGTCTCTTCATCCAGATCCTGGGTCGCATAATGACCCTCAAACCCATTACATCTCTCAGCAAAGTTTTGCAGCGATTCAACCTGATGCAGAAGCGACCTCACATTTTGTATCGTTGGAGCAACTGCTTTCTGCAGCAATCCATAAAACATTTCAGAACGCATATCGACACGCCGATTTCAACATTCGATCAAACATCGGCAATTTATATTTTTTAGAAACTGGCATTATTAAGCATAAGGATAAAATCCTTGGCGCTTTGGCCATTTTCATTGAAGATTCTGCGCGGCAAAAGATCTATTCTGATTTGCGTGTCCAAAGCGTTGCAGCGGTTGGTTTTGGTATTTTAGCCTCTGTCTTAATCAGCCTATTAATTTTTTATCGGGTCAGCCACCCAATCACTGTGCTGACAAGGCGACTTCAGCAGAAGAATGCGCAAACAAGCCTACCTTTGCACCAACTCATACTTGAGCAAGCGTCTCAAGCACCAGAGGGCAGCGAAGTGGCGAATCTAACCGCCGTTTTACGTGAAATAAACCGCAAATATTACCAGCAAATAGATATGCAAAACCGATTTACAAGCGACGTGATACATGAGGTCAAAAATCCGCTCACCTCGCTGCGCGCAGCTGCAAAAGCGCTAGAATTGGTAAAGGAAGAGACCCAACGCCAGCATCTTCTTGGAATAATCCAAGAAGATGTGCTGCGGATGGAACGCTTGCTAAATGATATTGGAGCTGCCGGAAGGCTCGATGGCGAACTCGAGCAAGAAACCTTTGCCAGTTTTGAAATAGGCCAGTTGCTGCGCAACATTGCGCAACAATATGATCCGGTAGCAGCAGAAAAAGATATCACGATCGAATTGGAGCTGCCTCAAAAAACAATCATCATTAATGGCTTAGAAAAGCGGCTTGCGCAGGTGTTTGAAAACTTGGCCACCAATGCGATAAGTTTCTGCGACGCCGGTGGTATTATTCGTATCTGGATAAAATTACAGACTGATACCTGTTTGGCGGTTATCGAGGATACCGGACCCGACTTCCCGAACGGCTCATTGGATAAAATTTTCGATCGCTTCTATTCTGATCGACCTAACGGCGCTTTTGGCGCGCATTCTGGATTAGGTTTGAGCATTTCAAAAAAAATAATTGAGGCGCATGGCGGTGTGATCTGGGCAGAAAATATCACATCCAAGCTCTCAACAGGCGAAGAGAGTGATATTTTAGGGGCAAGGCTTTTGGTTGGCCTGCCGCGAATATGTAGTGAAACAACGAATTACACGGGGATAACATGATACTGCATGCAAGCTGCATCGATATCGATGGGCGCGGCATCCTGATTTTGGGAGAGTCTGGAAGTGGGAAATCATCCCTCGCCATTCAGTTGATCGCGCTCGGCGCCTCATTGGTTGCGGATGATAAAACGCTGGTAACACGGGTAGAAAACCACGTGGTCGCGCGGTGCCCCGCCACCATCAAAGGCCTGATCGAAGCGCGCGGAATTGGCTTTTTAAGACCAAAGCTGGTGCAAGAAACACGGCTTCAATTGATAATTGACCTGAACCAGCGCGAAACCTCTCGCCTTCCTGAGCAAAAATACCATGATTTATTTGGAGTCAAACTTTCATTAATTTATCCAACACAGATGGACGGATTTGCCTCGGCAGTCTATATCCTAGCGCAAAGCGGTTTAGCGCAGGATCAAAATTTGTCCGATGACAACAGCTGACCAAATTACCTTGGTTCTTGTAACCGGTCCATCGGGCGCGGGACGATCCTCTGCTATCAACGCTTTGGAAGAATTGGAATTTGAAACCATCGATAACTTGCCAATTTCCTTAATAGACAAGGTGGCCACTTCTTCAAAAACATCCAAACCCTTGGCGATTGGGTTGGATATTCGAAACCGCGACTTTTCCATCCAAGCCATCATCAACTCGATTGCCCAATTAAAAGCGCTGCCCAAAATCAAAGCAACCGTCCTGTTTGTTGATTGTGATCCAAAAGTGCTCAATCTGCGGTTTTCTGAAACCCGGCGCAAACACCCATTTGCACCCCGAGAAACCATCCAAGACGGGATCGCGCATGAGATCGAACTCTTAATCCCCATCAAAGCCAAAGCGGATCTATTAATCGATACATCTGACTTGACGCCACATGAATTGCGCGCGCAGATCAAACATCATTTTGACGGTGGGAAAAATACCGATTTGGCCGTGATCTTGAAATCATTTTCCTACAAAAAAGGGGTACCTGTCGGCGCTGATATGGTGCTCGATATGCGGTTTTTAAAAAACCCACATTGGCAACCAGCCTTGCGGGCAGGCGATGGGCGAGATCAGACTGTACAAGACTATGTCGCCAGCGATCCAGCTTTTACAGAATTTTTCCAAAAAACCCATGCATTGATCCTATTCCTACTTCCTGCCTATAAGAGAGAAGGAAAAACCCAATTCACATTGGCTTTTGGCTGCACGGGGGGGCAACACAGATCCGTAACCCTCGTGGAGTTAATGGCACAGGCTTTAGAAGATTGTGGCTGGAATGTGTTGACGCAGCATATGGAATTGGACGAGTAAGAGCTATATTGAGTAGGGATATAGGCGGCGGAAGGTAAGGGCGGTCAGGTGATTGGAATTGTAATTGTCGCGCATGGTGGTCTTGCAAAAGAGTATTTGGCCGCAGTGGAGCATGTCGTGGGCAAACAAAAAAGCATCGCCACCATTGGTATCAGCGCCGAGTATGACAGGGCCTTCATGGAAGCCGAAATTTGTAACGCCGCCGATCACGTTGATAGCGGTGATGGGGTGGTTGTGGTGACCGATATGTTTGGCGGAAGCCCCTGCAATCTGTCGTTGCAAGCTTGCAGGCCGCAGGATCGTAAAATCATTTACGGCGCAAACCTACCCATGTTGATCAAGCTTACAAAATCACGGCGGCTCTCGGTCCAAGACGCAGTGGATATCTCTTTGGACGCCGGGCGCAAATATATTGATTGCCATGATGGCTCGGGACTCTGATGCAAGATACATATTCTGAACGCTTTGAAATTATCAATGAAAAGGGCTTACACGCTCGCGCGGCAG
The DNA here is from genome assembly GCA_016778765.1 of Paracoccaceae bacterium. Classification (GTDB taxonomy): domain Bacteria; phylum Pseudomonadota; class Alphaproteobacteria; order Rhodobacterales; family Rhodobacteraceae; genus Thalassovivens. Next base: position 6,647 of record JADHOV010000015.1, read on the forward strand.
CCAAGCTGGTTGAAACCGTTGAAAGATATGACGCTACGGCAGAGATCTTCAAAGATGGTTTACAGGCTTGCGGCAATAGCATTATGGGCCTTTTGATGTTGGCAGCCTCCCGCGGAACCTCTATTGACGTGCACACCAAAGGAAACCAAGCCAAGGATCTGTCAGAAGCGATTGGCGTCTTGATAGCCGCTAGATTCGGCGAAGACTTCTGAAGACAAAAAAGGAAATACTGTGGTGGAGCAGATACAACAAACCCGGGGGTTAAGAGATGATCAGCCCCTCTCCAAACCTGTGGATCCGGATATTCCTTATGACAGGCGCAAACTGTCCTATGCCAAAACCTTTAAAAACCCAGCCCAGCGCAGAACCATCCAAACCATTGAATTTTTAACCGGCAAGCTGCGCCTGCTGCGGGTCATACGCAAATTTGAGGCCCGGGGCGTTCCGGTTGGCCAGGCCTTTTGGAAACAAGCTTTGGACATCATGAATGTCGAGCTGCAAACCCCGCAAAGCCAAATCGATAAAATTCCCAGAGAGGGTCCACTGGTTATCACGGCGAATCATCCCCATGGATTGGTCGATGGTATGATTCTTGGAGAACTAATCGGGCGCGTACGCACGGATTATAAAATCTTAACCCGCACCTTGCTCACTGGTATTGCCGAAATTGAAAACTTTATGATTCCTGTTCCCTTTGCGCATGACAGCCAGGCACTGGAAAAAAACCTTGAAATGCGAAAAAGCGCAATGTCGCATCTGAAAAATGGCGGTGTGGTGGTTCTATTCCCTTCTGGCGCCGTGGCGGCGTCTAAAACGATCTTCGGCCCCGCGATAGAGGCAGAATGGAACCCATTTACCTCGAAAATGATCCAGCGCTCAAACGCGCGCGTCTTACCGATTTTTTTTCCCGGCGCAAACTCGCGCATTTATCAAATTGCCAACCAAATTTCTGCCACGCTGCGCCAAGGGTTACTGCTGCATGAAGTGGTTCATGCGATGAACAAGCCCCAAGCGCCGGTGGTTGGGGATGTGATCGAGCGCGATGCGATTAAAGACTGGGCGTCTAATCCGCGCGGCTTTGTAAATTGGCTGCGCGCAGAGACGCTTGGGCTTGCCGATAAGAAAAGCTGAGCCAGAGCGACTATGAGGCGGCGACGTTTAGCGCGTCGGCACGGGGGTTGGGCCTCGATAATCATAAAATCCACGCTGCGTTTTACGCCCGAGCCAACCGGCTTCTACATATTTGGTCATTAACGGACAGGGCCGGTATTTGGTATCGGCCAACCCATCATGCAGCACATTCATAATCGCCAAACACGTATCCAACCCGATAAAATCGGCCAGTTCGAGTGGTCCCATCGGATGATTGGCCCCCAGACGCATCGATTGATCAATCGATTCAACCGACCCCACACCTTCGTAAAGCGTGTAAACGGCTTCATTGATCATCGGCATTAAAATCCGATTCACGATAAATGCAGGAAAATCTTCAGCGCTGGCCGCTGTTTTACCAAGCCTATTAACCACCGCGAGGCAGCTATCATAGGTCGCCTTATCCGTGGCAATTCCACGAATAAGCTCAACAAGATCCATCACCGGCACCGGGTTCATAAAATGAAACCCCATAAACTTTTCTGGCCGATCCGTACGGCTGGCCAAGCGCGTAATTGAGATCGAAGAGGTGTTCGATGTCAAAATGGTATGAGGCTGCAAATGCGGCACAAGCGCCTCAAAGAGGCTATGTTTCAGCGCCTCTTTTTCAGTTGCCGCTTCAATCACCAAATCCGCAGCGCCCAAATCGGACAGGGCCAATGTGGTAGAAATCCGCGCGATGGCGTCAACTTTCTGATCAGCGGTTATTTTCGCGCCTTTAACCTGACGCGCCAAATTGCGATCAATAACAATGCGCGCATTGTCCAAAGCCGCCTGATTAAGATCCGTTATCGTCACCTGATATCCGGCCAGCGCCAGAACATGCGCAATACCATTGCCCATCTGCCCGGCCCCGATCACTCCGACTTTTTGAATATCCACGCCGCGCGCTCCTCTTAATGCTTGGCAGAGCATAGGCATTCAGAGCAAAGAGGTGCAAGGGCTGGCGGTTTTCTTATCAAAATTTTCTAAAGCCTTTTCTAAAAGTTGCAAAAAGAAAGGGCCAAATGCTTTGCCAACCTTTAAAGAGCATGCCCAGCCGCGCTGCGCATTTGAAATCAGGCCCAATAATATGCGCCAAAACCAACTTAGAATTTTCGCTTCACCGCGCTAAAAAACCTAACCAACTGGCATGTCGACTTGGATATAGTCACAGCGCTTAGATCAATCTACTAGCGGCTCAAGGCTGCGCCAAATCGCCAGAGGCGCATCACGCAATAAAAAAGCCCGCGCATGCGGGCTTCTTGCTCTGTAAATTTATAGGCTTGGTTTATACCAGCTTTTCAGTTAGTTCGGGCACTGCTTCAAACAAATCAGCAACAAGCCCGAAATCAGCAACTTGAAAAATAGGCGCTTCTTCATCTTTGTTGATGGCCACGATAATTTTGCTGTCTTTCATTCCGGCCAAATGCTGGATCGCACCGGAAATTCCAACCGCGACATACAGATCGGGTGCAACCACCTTGCCCGTTTGACCCACTTGCCAATCATTGGGAGCATACCCAGAATCAACCGCCGCGCGCGAAGCGCCAACAGCCGCATTCAATTTATCGGCTAAGTTTTCGATCATCGCAAAATCATCTTGGCTGCCAACGCCGCGGCCGCCAGACACGACCACGCCCGCAGAAGTCAGTTCGGGCCGATCGCTGCTGGCAACCTTATCTTCAATCCATTGTGACAAACCAGGATCAGGCGCAGCTGAAACATTCTCAACTGCTGCGGCACCAGTGCTACCAACTGCGTCAAAATTTGCAGTTCGCACCGATAACACCTTTTTGGCATCGCCGCTTTTAACCCGTTGAATGGCATTGCCGGCATAAATCGGGCGTTCAAACGTATCTGCATCGACCACAGCCGTGATATCGGTGATCACCATCACATCCAATAAGGCCGCAACCCGGGGTAGAATATTTTTTGCTGAATTTGTTGCCGGAGCAACGAAATGAGAATAATCGCCCGCCAATGAAACAATAAGATCTGCAATCGGTTCCGCAAGGCCATTTCCATAGGCCGCATCATCCGCGCATAACACTTTGCCTACCCCGTCCAATTGCGCGGCAGCCGAAGCAGCCGCGCCGCAACCCGCTGACGCGCATAAAATCGTAACATCACCCAAAGCGGTGGCCGCGCGCACCGCTTTTGCAGTGGCATCTACGGCCAGTTCAGTGCCATTCACTTCTGCCAAAAGAAGAACTGCCATTATACTGCTCCTGCTTCTTTAAGTTTTTCCACCAGCTCATCGACCGAGCCCACCTTAATCCCGGCCGAACGCGCTTCGGGTTCGCCCGTATTTACAATGCTCAGGCGCGGCGCGATATCAACGCCCAATTCCGCCGCGGTTTTTTGATCCAAAGGCTTTTTCTTAGCCTTCATTATATTGGGCAGCGAGGCATAGCGAGGCTCATTCAACCGCAAGTCAACGGTAACGATCGCCGGCATGGTTACTTTAATCGTTTGCAAACCGCCATCGACCTCGCGGGTGACAACCGCGGCATCGCCCTCAACGCTCAATTCAGATGCAAAGGTGGCCTGTGACCAGCCCAACAGCGCAGCCAGCATTTGACCGGTTGCGTTCATATCATTGTCGATGGCTTGCTTGCCGCAGAGCACCAAACCCGGCTGCTCTTCCTCCACAATCGCTTTGAGTATTTTTGCCACGGCCAAAGGCTCAATATCTTGATGTACGTCTTCGGCGGCAACCACAAGAATTGCGCGATCCGCGCCCATGGCCAAGGCGGTGCGCAAGGTTTCTTGTGCTTTTTCAACGCCAACAGACACCGCGATAATCTCATCTGCCTTGCCTGCCTCTTTGAGCCGGATTGCTTCCTCAACGGCAATTTCATCAAACGGGTTCATCGACATTTTGACATTGGCCAAATCAACGCCAGACCCATCCGCTTTCACGCGCACTTTCACATTATAATCTATTACGCGTTTGACAGGCACCAATACCTTCATGGGGAGATCTCCTTCGCAATTTACGCTTTACAGCGTATCACCCATCCAAAATCCCACTCGTGATAATCCTATGAGGCCGGAAACGACAGCAAAAAATCGTCACAGTAGGGGCCTAGGACGTCGCGTTTTTATAAAAAAATGCAATTTATCTTATCTATTCGCACCGGGAACCCATAATATGTCGTCAGCGCCGGCGTTATTGGCGACGCGGCCTGCCACGAAGAACCAATCGCTCAACCGGTTCAAATACCGCACGGCATCCGGGTTGATCGCTTCCATGGTTGCAAGCTCAACACAAAGGCGCTCTGCACGGCGCGCCACGGTGCGGCACACGTGTAGATGCGCTGATAACACGCTGCCGCCGGGCAAAATAAAGCTGCGTAAGGGTGAAAGCTTGGCATTTAGAACATCAATTTCATTCTCCAAACGCGTCACTTGCGATCCCGCCATGCGCAAGGGCGCGTATTCGGCTTCATGATCGCGTTCCATCTCGGGACGGCACAGATCCGCGCCCAAATCAAACAGATCGTTCTGGATCAAGGAAAGCCATTGCCCCATATCACCATCTGCATGCAACCGGGCAACGCCCACCGTGGCGTTTAACTCATCCACCGTGCCATAGGCATTCACGCGCATGGAATGTTTGGCCACACGCGTGCCATTGCCCAACGCGGTTTCACCATCATCTCCGGTTTTAGTGTAGATTTTGTTTAAAACAACCATCTCAGTCTCCTTAACCCGCAAAATAAACGAAGAGCAAAATCAACAGCACTGCGATGAATTGCGCAAAAATACGCAAGCGCATCAATTTATTTGCGTATTTACGATTGAATTCACCACCCCGACCAAAACCTCCAATGCCAATCATCAAGATGATTGCCACTGCTGCCATAGCTAAAATAACGATAATAAAAAGGGGATCTTGCGCCATATTCTGTGTTTCCATTCTGCCTCACGTTTTATGTAGGCGTCTTCTTCCAAAAAGCGAAGGCCAATCTCCATGATTATGCGTCCCAGCCCCTTAACCGCGGGTCAGCAGATAATCCAAAGCGCGCTGTGGCAGCAAGCGGCGCATCCAACTGGCCATATAGGTGGGAGCGGTCACATAATAGTTGGCTCTTGGTTTCTTAACGCTGAGCGCGCGCAGCAGCGTATCGCTGACCGCACTGGCCGGCAATTCAAACTTATCTGGCCCCGCATATTCATACAGACGTTTTACCAAGTGACGTTCATAAAATGCCGCGCGGGCTGATCCGCGCCAATCAATCCATTTCTCAAAATGTGGAATTGCGTTTTGACGGATATGACTGGTGATCGGCCCGGGTTGAATAAGCACCACGTCAATCGGACTATCGCGCATTTCAAGCCGCAAAGTATGCGTCAACCCTTCCAGCGCAAATTTGCTGGCCACATACGCCCCCCGCCATGGCAAGGCAACGAAGCCCAGCACTGAAGAACAATTGAGAATGCGTCCAGAACCCTGCGCGCGCATGATTGGAATGACCTGGCGGGTTAAATCGTGATATCCAAAGAGATTGGTTTCAAACAAAGCCGCCAAAGCGGCGCGCGGCAGATCCTCGACCGCGCCGGGGCAGGCAAAAGCGCCATTGTTGAACAAGGCATCAAGGCGCCCATCGGTTTTTTCGAGCACTTCGTGTAACCCCGATGCGATGGTGGCTTCAAGGCTGTAATCTATTCGCACGCTCTCCAATCCCTCGGCACGCAGACGTGCCACATCATCCGCTTTCCGGCAGCTGGCAAAAACCCGCCAACCTTCCGCCTGCAGCCGATGCGCCGCATCATAGCCAATGCCGGAGGAACATCCGGTGATGAGAATCGATTTTTGCTGAATCATTTTTTTATCCGATTTTAACGCGATCACCCTTGCGCATAATTTCTAGAAGGAGGCAATGTTTTTACGGTTCTTACGGCTAACCAAGCAGAAATGGATGTTTAAAGCAGACCGGTTGAAAAATTATGTCGCAGCCGCTTTACCTGCCAGAACGCAGCGGCTATCACATCATCTATGGATGAAATAACCGACGACCCCAATATAGATGGCATCACCTCTGAACCGCTACGGCGGGCGATTGGCGATCGGTATTTAACCTACGCGCTCTCTACGATCATGCATCGCGCCCTGCCCGATGCCCGCGATGGCTTGAAGCCTGTGCATCGCCGCATCCTTTATGCGATGCGCGAATTGCGCCTCAGCGCAACTGGCGGGTTTCGTAAATCGGCCAAGATCAGCGGCGATGTGATGGGCAATTATCATCCCCATGGCGATGCTGCGATCTATGATGCGATGGCGCGCTTGGCCCAAGATTTCAATGTGCGTTACACGCTTGTCGATGGCCAGGGAAATTTTGGTAATATTGACGGCGATAACCCTGCGGCCAGCCGCTATACAGAAGCGCGCATGACCGCAGTTGCCGAAGCACTTTTGGAAGGTTTGAACGAAAACGCGGTTGATTTTCGCGAAAATTACGATGGCACTTTGAGCGAGCCCGTGGTGCTGCCCGCCAGCTTCCCCAACCTTCTGGCCAATGGCTCAAGCGGCATCGCGGTTGGCATGGCAACCAATATTCCACCGCACAATATTGCCGAACTTTGCGATGCCTGCTTGCATTTGATCAAAACACCAGACGCCCGAGACGATACGCTCTTGACCTATGTAAAAGGCCCCGATTTCCCCACCGGTGGCGTGATCGTAGAAACTCCTGAATCGATGGCGCAAGCCTATCGTAGCGGCCGCGGTTCCTTTCGGTTGCGATGCAAATGGCATGTCGAAGATCTTGGGCGCGGGCAATGGCAAATTGTGATAACGGAAATTCCGTTTCAAGTTCAAAAATCCAAGTTAATCGAAAAAATCGCTGAATTAATCCAACTGAAAAAGCTACCGATTTTGGGTGATGTGCGCGATGAAAGCGCAGAAGATATCCGCCTCATCATCGAGCCACGGTCGAAAAACGTCGATCCGGATATGTTGATGGGTATGATGTATCGCAACTCGGATCTGGAAATTCGCTTTGCGATGAACATGAATGTCTTGATCGATGGGCTGACCCCAAAAGTTTGCAGCATGAAAGAGGTGTTGCGGGCCTTTTTGGATCACCGCCAAGAGGTGCTTTTGCGCCGTAGCAAATACCGAATTGATAAAATAGATCATCGGTTGGAAGTTTTAAACGGCTTGATCATCGCATTTTTGAATCTGGATCGGGTGATCGATATTATCCGCTATGATGAGGACCCAAAAGCCGCGCTGATGGCCGAAATCTGGGATCCCTCAAAACCCCGCGCCACCTCTGAGGCCGATTATCGCGGCCCAAATCTTGAACAAATTGGCAGCCTCAGCGAAGTTCAAGCGGAAGCTATCTTGAACATGCGCCTTCGCTCGTTACGGCGCTTGGAAGAGGTGCAATTGGTGAATGAGCGCGAGGCATTGACCCTCGAGCGTGCGGGCTTGCAGGCCCTGCTGGATGATACGGCGCTGCAATGGGCGAAAGTGTCCGAAGAAATCAAAGCCACAAAAAAACAATTCGGCAAAGACTATGCTGGTGGCGCGCGGCGTACGGTTTTTTCAGAAGCACAAGACGTTGAGGATGTGCCGATGGAAGCGATGATCGATCGCGAACCAATCACTGTTGTCTGCAGCAAAATGGGCTGGATCCGCGCAATGACCGGGCATATCGACCTTGCCCGCGAGCTTAAATTCAAGGATGGCGACGAAAGCGCCTTTATATTCCACGCAGAAACCACCGATAGGCTTTTGGTCTTTGCCAGCAACGGCCGCTTCTACACAATCTCGGCCGCCAATCTGCCCGGAGGGCGAGGTATGGGCGAGCCCCTACGGTTGATGATAGATTTGCCCAATGACTGCGAAATACTGGATATTTTAATTCATAAACCCGGGCGCCGATTGTTGGTGGCCTCTTCTGCAGGGGATGGGTTTATTGTACCAGAAGACGAAATCATCGCCCAAACGCGCAGCGGCAGACAAGTGCTGAACGTCCGCGGCGATGTCAAGGCAAAGACCTGCTTGCCGATTGCAGGGGATCACGTCGCGGTTGTGGGTGAAAATCGAAAAGTCTTGGTATTTTCGATTGAAGAGCTTCCCGAAATGAACCGCGGCAAAGGCGTGCGGCTGCAAAAATATAAAGATGGCGGCCTGTCAGACGTAACCACCTTTGATATGGCCGCGGGTCTCAGCTGGCTAGATCCGGCAGGACGCACGCGCACCGAAACGGATCTGCTGGAATGGACCTCAAAACGGGCCAGCGCGGGCCGCATGGCACCGCGCGGATTCCCGCGCGACAACCGCTTTACAAAACCGCCTGCGTCAAACGATTAAAAGCGCGCGGAAATCATTCACATTGGTGCCTGTCGGCCCTGGCGAAAATAATTCACCCAAGGCCTCAAAAGCGCTGAACGCATCATTATTGGCAAGCGAGGCCCTTGGCTGAAGGCCCAGTTTCTGAAGCCGTACCAACGTATCCGGGCCAATAAAGGCCCCAGCATTGCTTTCAGAACCATCAATACCATCAGTGTCGGCGGCAAAGCCGTAGACGCCTGCCATCCCATCAAGCGCAATGGCCAAAGCCAAAAGAAACTCTGTATTGCGCCCGCCGCGCCCATTGCCCTTTAACGTGACGGTGGTTTCCCCGCCTGACAACAATAATACAGGTTTGCGAAACGGCCGATCTCGCAGCGCAATTTCACGTGCCATGGCCGCATGCATGCGGGCAATATCCGCCGCCTCGCCCTCAATCGCATCAGACAGAACCATCGCGGGTATGCCCAGCGCACTGGCGCGCTGCGCCGCCGCTTCCAGCGATAAGCGCGCAGATCCAATCAACCGCGCATCATCCCCTTTAAATACGGGATCATCTGGCAAAGGGGCCTGCGCTGTGGCAATCGCGTCACGCATGCGCTTTGGTAAATCAAGGCGATAATTATCAATTGCCGCCAAGGCTTCTGCAGCCCCGCGATGATCCGGAAGGGTTGGCCCAGAAGCCACTTGCGCCAGATCATCGCCCGGAATATCGGACAATACCAAAGACAGAACCGGCGCTGGATAAGCCGCCGCCGCAAGCCGCCCGCCCTTGATTTTGCTGAATTGTTTACGCACCGCGTTCATCGAAGAGATGGGCGCCCCCGAGGCCAATAAAGCTGCGTTTAAACCCTGTTCATCGGCCAGGGTGAACCCCTCGGGTGGGCAAGGCAACAATGAGGATCCTCCGCCGCAGATCAACGCCACCACCAAATCATCCGGCGTCAAACCCGCAACCGCATCCAGCAGCGCGGCGCTGGCCCGCTCGCCCGCGGCATCCGGCACAGGATGTGCAGCCTCCAAAACCGTGATCGACTGACAGGGGGTTGCGTATCCATATCGGGTCACGATAACGCCGGTGACCGGGGCCTCATAAAGCTCTTCAAAGGCAGCGGCCAATTGCGCGGCGCCTTTTCCAGCCCCCACCACAACCGTTCGGCCCTTCGGCGGGCTCGGCAAATGATGTTTCAGCACCGATTTGGCATCCGCAGCATCTACCGCCACCCCAAACAGCGTTTCAAACAGGTTTTTTGGATCTTGTATCATACTAATTTGCTAGCCTGAAGGCAGCACAGGGTAAAGAAAGAAAGGCAAAATAAATTTCAAGCGCAAATCCTAGCGCCAATCCACCTTAGCCTCGCCATGAAAAGACCGCTCAAACGGGGCGATGGTTAAAAACTTTTTTGCATCAAAAATCTGCATATTATGGTTTTGTTGACTCGATTCGGAGCCAGCCTTGGGATCTAAACTTCCAAAATTTCAATTTTGGACCTAAAATCAGTTATCAACTGGCCCTATCGAAAGCCTAAGAATTAGGCTGAATGAACCAAAGAGAAAACAGAGTCCGCCCAGCGATCGGGCGCATATAGAACAAGGAGACGTCAAATGGACGGAGCGCTTTACGATAACGATATTTCCCATGTGGTCGAAGCTGACCGCGCCCATGTCTGGCATCACCTTATCCAGCACAAACCTTTTGAAACCAATGACCCCCGGATTATTGTCGAAGGCAAAGGCATTAAGGTTTGGGATCAAAACGGAAAAGAACATATTGACGGTGTCTCTGGCGGCGTCTGGACGGTTAATGTCGGCTATGGGCGCGAAAGCATCGCCAACGCGGTACGCGACCAATTGATCAAGCTTAACTATTTTGCTGGCTCTGCGGGGTCGATTCCTGGGGCGCTGTTCTCGGAAAAACTGATTAGCAAAATGCCAGGTATGAGCCGGGTTTATTATTGCAACTCTGGATCTGAGGCGAATGAAAAAGCCTTTAAAATGGTGCGCCAGATCGCACATAAGCGCTATGGCGGCAAAAAACATAAAATCTTGTATCGTGACCGCGATTATCACGGCACCACCATCGCAACGCTGTCCGCCGGTGGCCAAGATGAGCGTAACGCCCAATACGGACCCTTTGCGCCTGGATTCATCCGGGTGCCCCATTGCTTGGAATACCGCGCCCAGTGGGATCTGACAGGCGAAGCCTACGGCAAACGCGCCGCTGACGCGATTGAGGAGGTGATTTTGGCAGAAGGACCTGAAACCGTTGGCGCCTTGTGCCTTGAGCCCGTGACAGCTGGCGGCGGTATTATCACCCCCCCGGAAGGCTATTGGGAACGCGTACAAGAAATATGCATAAAATATGATATTTTGCTGCATATTGATGAAGTTGTCTGCGGCATCGGGCGCACCGGCACCTGGTTCGGGTATCAAAATTATGGGATCAAACCCGACATGGTTACGATGGCAAAAGGCGTGGCCTCGGGATATGCTGCAATCGCCTGCATGGTCACCACCGAAGCCGTTTTCGATATGTTCAAAGATGACGCCGGCGATAAGTTGAATTATTTCCGCGATATTTCAACCTTTGGCGGCTGTACCGCCGGCCCGGCTGCGGCGATCGAAAATATGCGGATCATCGAAGATGAAAGGCTGCTCGACAATACGCTGGCGATGGGCGCGCATATGATCGAAAACCTAAATGCGTTGGCCGAAAAACATCCTGTGATCGGTGATGTGCGCGGGAAAGGGTTGTTCTGCGGCGCCGAACTGGTGGCCGACCGCGCCAGCAAAGAACCCGCTGATGAGAAGAAAGTACAGGCTGTTGTAGCCGATTGTATGGCCCAAGGCGTGATCATCGGAGCCACCAACCGGTCTTTGCCGGGCTTTAATAACTCGCTGTGTTTCAGCCCTGCGCTCATCGCCACAAAAGACGATATCAACCACATCACCGAGGCGGTTGATCAAGCGCTGGGGCGCGTATTCGCAAGCTAAGCCAGCCCCAAAAGCCATTCTCTTGCCCCAAGTAAGGGGCAAGAGGCGCGCCATTGGGCCCGCATTTAGGCCAACCGAAATGCGCCCCACGCCTTTTATGCACCGTATGAAAGCGCAGTATTCTGCGTTTACCTTTCTGAAAAAAACAGCCTAAACTGGACTTATGTCCATCCCAATAGAAACTTTCTTTTTAGATCCAGACGCCGAGGGCACGCTGCAGGGCCGCATTCAACAAATGATCGCGGAAGGCATCCTATCGGGGCGATTTCAAAAATTTGAAAAATTGCCATCAACGCGGCGCCTTGCGACGCATTTGGGCATAAGCCGCATTACCGTTACATTGGCCTATACCGAATTACTGGCCAATGAATACCTGACCTCGAAAGGACGTTCAGGATATTATGTGTCCCCCGAGGCGCCCGAACCGCCCCAGTTTAAACCGCTGCCTAAATCGGAAGAAAAGGTGGATTGGACACGCGCCATCGCCAAGCATTACTCGGAAACATCCACTTTTGAAAAACCCGAAGATTGGGCGCGCTATAAATTTCCCTTCATTTATGGCCAAACCGATCCCTCGCTTTTTGATCACGCAAATTGGCGCGCCTGCGCAATGAAAGCGCTTGGAGCGAAAGACTTCCCATCTTTAACCGCCGATTACTTTGATCGCGATGATCCCGAGCTTATTGAATTTATCGCCAGGCAAACCTTGCCCCGACGTGGGATTATTGCAGCTCCAGACGAAATTTTAGTCACCTTGGGCGCGCAAAATGCTTTATGGCTTTCAACCCAAGTGTTGCTCAACCAGCGCCGCAAAGCCGTGATCGAAAACCCTTGTTACCCGGCCTTGCGCGATATTCTGTACCAGTCGCGCTGCCATATTTCCGCGGTGGATGTGGATGATTATGGCCTGCCCCCGCATCGGATCCCAAATGACAGCTCGGTTATATTCACTACCCCAAGCCACCAATGTCCGACAACGGCCACCATGCCATTGCAACGCCGCAAAGCCCTATTGTCCAAAGCGCAAGCCTTAGACGCTTTAATCATCGAAGATGATTACGAATTCGAAATGTCGTTTTTGACCCCGCCATCTCCAGCCTTGAAATCATTGGATGAAGATGGCCGCGTTATTTACGTTGGGTCCTTCTCCAAATCGCTCTTTCCTGGGCTACGGCTTGGATATTTGGTCGGATCTGCGGCTTTTATCCGCGAAGCGCGGGCGCTGCGTGCCAGCGTTCTGCGCCACCCCCCGGGCCATATTCAAAGAACCGCGGCCTATTTTCTGCGCCTTGGCCATTATGATGCGCTGATCAAACGCATGGGAAAAACATATTTACAGCGCAGCAAAGTAATGGAGCAAGCAATCGCAGACCATGGCCTTGAAATTGCCGGGAAAGGCATGCATGGCGGCTCTTCTTTCTGGATGCGCGCGCCAAATGGATGTGATACCACTGAATTGGCCATTACGCTCAGAAAGCAAAGCGTGTTGATCGAACCAGGGCAAGCTTTTTTTAACGATAGCACACCACCCAAAAACTATTATCGTTTGGCGTTTTCTTCAATTCCCGCGGATAAAATTAACGCGGGTATCGCAGGAATAGCCGCGATCCTGCGCTAATCTGGACCTATTTCGCGCGCCAAACTGGCCCTAACAGTCACGACGACGCCTTTGTAAACAGGCGATGCAAATTATGGCTATGATGCCAGATTCGAAATCGTTCCCTCAGGAGACCCAGCAAGATGAAAATGACAACCGAAGAAGCCTTTGTAAAAACCCTACAAATGCACGGCATAGAGCACGCATTTGGTATTATCGGCTCGGCCTTCATGCCCATTTCGGATATTTTCCCCCAAGCAGGTATCTCTTTCTGGGATTGTGCTCACGAAGGTTCAGGCGGCATGATGGCGGATGGCTACACCCGCGCCTCTGGCAAAATGTCGATGATGATCGCGCAAAATGGCCCCGGTATTACAAATTTCGTAACCGCCGTAAAAACCGCCTATTGGAATCACACGCCTTTGCTTTTGGTAACGCCGCAAGCCGCCAATAAAACCATCGGGCAAGGTGGGTTTCAGGAAGTGGAGCAGATGGCCCTGTTTGAAGATATGGTGGCCTATCAAGAAGAAGTACGCGATGCCAGCCGAGTGGCAGAAGTTCTAAACCGGGTGATATTGAACGCCAAGCGCGCCTCTGCACCGGCGCAAATCAACATGCCGCGCGATTTCTGGACGCAAGTGATTGATATTGATCTGCCCGAAATCGTAAGCTTTGAACGGCCCAATGGCGGCAGCGATGCCATCGCACAGGCAGCAGCGCTTCTGGATTCAGCTGCGTTTCCGGTGATTTTAAACGGTGCAGGAGTGATTTTGGCAGATGGGATTGAGGCAACCAAAAAGCTTGCCGAGCGCCTCGATGCACCCGTTTGCGTGGGCTATCAGCATAATGACGCCTTCCCCGGCTCGCACCCTCTTTTCGCAGGCCCGCTCGGGTATAACGGATCAAAAGCCGCGATGGAGCTGATTTCAAAAGCGGATGTTGTTTTATGCCTTGGCACCCGCTTGAACCCGTTTTCCACACTGCCGGGATATGGCATTGATTACTGGCCAAAAGACGCAAAAATCATTCAGATCGATATCAATGCTGACCGAATCGGATTGACCAAAAAAGTCAGTGTTGGAATTATTGGCGATGCGAAAAAAGTTGCTGAGGGCATTTTTGAACAACTTTCGCGATCGGCCGGGGATGCCGGGCGCAGCGAACGCAAAGCCACCATTGCACAAACCAAATCTGCTTGGGCGCAACAACTTTCTAGCATGGATCACGAAGAAGATGATCCCGGCACCACATGGAACCAGCGCGCGCGCGCTGCCAAGCCCGATTGGATGAGCCCCCGCATGGCCTGGCGTGCAATCCAAAGCGCTCTGCCCAAAGATGCTGTGATCAGCTCTGATATCGGCAATAATTGCGCAATCGGAAATGCCTATCCCAGCTTTGAAGACGGCCGTAAATATCTTGCGCCGGGCTTGTTTGGCCCTTGTGGATACGGGCTTCCTTCAATCGTAGGTGCTAAAATTGGATGTCCAGACGTTCCCGTTGTTGGGTTCTCGGGCGATGGCGCGTTTGGCATTGCAGTGACCGAGCTAACCGCAATTGGCCGGGGAGAATGGCCCGCCGTCACCATGATCGTTTTCCGGAATTATCAATGGGGCGCGGAAAAGCGTAACTCAACCTTATGGTACGAAGATAACTTCGTGGGAACCGAGCTTGATACGCAAGTGTCTTATGCCGGCATCGCGCAAGCATGCGGTCTGCAAGGCGTTCAAGCCCATACGATGGATGAGTTGCGCGACGCATTGAACAAGGCGATTGAGGATCAAATGAAACATGGCAAAACCACCCTGATTGAAGCCATGATCAACCAAGAGCTGGGCGAACCGTTCCGCCGCGATGCGATGAAAAAACCGGTTGCGGTTGCGGGCATTAGCGCCTCGGATATGCGACCACAAACCGTCTAAATCAAAGGAAACGCCCCCAGCGGGGCGTCTCCGGCCTTTGTGATAAAATTTCCGCCGATGGGCTGATTTGGCATGCACCAAATTCCACCGGCGGAGAGCCGTTTTATTGAGAGGAAGCAGATCATGCCGAAAGCCAAAGACACCGCTTTGATCTTGGTTTTGAACGCGGGTTCTTCTTCGATTAAATTCGCCGTTTTTGATACCGATCTTCGGCAAGAAATTGGTGGCATTGTTGAAGGGATCGGTGGGGCCTCAACGATTAAGGTCGCCGATCAATCGCGCGCTCTACCCTTCATCGATCACAAATCGGCGCTCAGCGGTATCTTATCGGCCTTGGCGGAACATCATTACGGTTTAGAGCGATTTTCGGCGGCAGCGCACCGGGTGGTTCACGGCGGGCGCAAGCTGACCGCACCGGTGCGCCTTACCCCGGATATCCGTGTTGAAATCGGCAATTGCACACCTCTTGCACCTTTGCACAACCCCCATAATCTGGCCGCCATTAACACCTTGGCCGAACTGGCGCCTGACCTGCCCCAATATGCCAGCTTTGACACCTCGTTCCATGCAAGCAACCCCGAAGTCGCCACGCGCTATGCGATTCCCCGCATGATCGAAACCAAAGGCATCCGGCGCTACGGGTTTCACGGGCTGTCCTTTTCCTCATTGGTGCGTCAGTTGCCGCATATATCAGGGGAAAAGCTTCCCTCGCGTTTACTGGCCTTTCATTTGGGCAATGGTGCCAGCCTCTGCGCGATTAAAAACGGCCAGTCTGTTGCCACCACAATGGGATATTCACCGCTCGATGGCTTGACCATGGGCACCCGCTCAGGCGGGATCGATGCAAATGCGGTTTTGCGCCTGGTGGAAGATAATGGCCTTGAGCGAACCAAAGCGATTCTGAACCATGAAAGCGGCTTACTTGGATTGTCGGGCGGCAAATCAGATATGCGCAATTTGATGCTGGATCCAAGCGCTGACAGTGCCTTTGCCATCGAACATTTCTGCTATTGGTCTTTGCGCCATGCCGGATCCTTAATCGCGGCCATGGAGGGGCTTGATGCGATTGCTTTCACCGGCGGGATTGGTGAAAACGCTCTCGGGGTCCGCGCGCGTATTTTGCGGGGTTTGGAATGGGCTGGCGTGCGGATGAATCCAGATGCCAATCACAGCCACAAGCCACGCTTGCAGGCGGAAAGTTCAAAAGTGTCAATATGGGTTGTACCCGCCAGAGAAGAAGAAACCATCGCGGCAGATGCACTGGCGCTGATTCAGGCGCAATAGATGTTTTACCCCAGCGCCACAGTCACCGCCGTTGCGGCTACAATATCCGACACGCTGGCCCCGCGACTAAGATCACAAACCGGCTTTGAAAACCCTTGTAACATTGGCCCAATCGCCTGCGCGCCGGCCAGTTCTTGGGCCAATTTATATGCAATATTGCCAGCATTAAGATCGGGAAAAATCAATACATTGGCCTGCCCTTGGCCCAATGATTTTTTCGCTGCAATCGCAGGGTTTAACGCCGCATCGGCTTGGATTGGGCCCAAGAAACCCGTTTCCTGGGCGGCAGCGGCAACCATATCAACGCTTTCTCCGCTGCCCGATTTACCCGTTGAAAACGAGAGCAACGCCATATCAACGCGATCTAGCAAAGCCTTAGCCGAGTGTTCAGAAGCACGCGCAATATCCGCCAATTGCCCCGCATCAGGGGCTAGGTTCACCGCGCAATCGGCAAAAATCATATCGCGGCCATCAGGGAAAAGCATCAGAAAGAATGAAGAAGGCGTGCGCACGCCAGGGCGCAGCCCGATCACAATGCTGGCCG
Source organism: Paracoccaceae bacterium (assembly GCA_016778765.1). Lineage (GTDB taxonomy): Bacteria > Pseudomonadota > Alphaproteobacteria > Rhodobacterales > Rhodobacteraceae > Thalassovivens. Next base: position 23,425 of record JADHOV010000015.1, read on the forward strand.
CTTCAATCACCCGTTTTGTTGGACTGTCAGCGCCAGCCACCATCGCGTCCGCCGCCCCCGAGGCCACCATCGCGGCAGCTCTAAACAGCGGCTTGGCCAACATGCGCCTCGCAATCGCCTCTTTAAGCCCGCGGCGTTCAACCAAACCCGCGACCATCGCATCGCTTACTGGGCTTAGTGGAACCGGATCCGCCAGCCCTTTTGCGCGCAGCTGTTGCGCCGCTTCGGCAATCCGCGGATCTTCTATTTCCGGCAACACCACCCGCGCGGCACGCGCTTTCGCGCGGTCAAATATAATTTCAAGAACCGACATGATGACCTCCATCTGTCGAGCAAGGAGCCTAAAATGAGCACAGACGTCAAGATCAACCGTGGTTTAAAAAGTATTTATTTTGAAAGATCTGGCGTGAGCCATATTGACGGCGCGAAGGGCGAGCTCAGTTACCGCGGTTATTCGATCCATGATTTGGCCACCAAATCCACATTTGAAGAGGTCAGCTATCTTTTAATCTATGGGGAATTGCCGACACCGCCCCAACTGGCAGAGTTTGATCATAAATTGAAAGCGGCGCGCCAATTGCCCCCCGCAGTATATGACATCATCAAAGCCGCCAGCGCCGGGCACCCGATGGATGTGTTGCGCACCGCCGTTTCAAGCTTGGCCGCGTTAGAGCCCGACAGCCAAAATGTCAGCGAGGAAGATTTTATCGAAAATGGTATCCGCCTGACCTCACAAGTGCCGATGATCATCGCCGTGCATGAAAATATCCGCAACGGGCGCCAACCCATCGCGGCAGATCCAACGCTGAGCCACGCCGCCAATTGGTTATGGATGTTGAAGGGGGAAGTGCCGTCTGAAGACGCGGCGAGATTGGCGGATGTCGATTTCATCCTTCATGCTGAGCATGGCAGCAATGCCAGCAGCTTCGCCGCCCGCGTCACGATCGGAACCGAAGCCAATTTGCATGGCGCCATCGTCACTGCGCTTTCCACACTGGCGGGGCCGGCGCATGGCGGCGCGGCAGAAGATGTGATGAAAATGGTGCAGGAAATTGGCACGCCTGAGAATGCGGCCGCTTATGTTAAAGAGAAACGCGGCAAACGTGAGCCGGTGACCGGATTTGGCCACCGCGTTTATCGCGCCGAGGATCCGCGCGCGCGTCACATGCGCGAAGGTGTGCGTAAATTGGGCGAAGAAATGGGCGCTCCGGAATGGTATGAAATATTGCAAAGCGTGGTTGGCGCGATGAAACCCTATGCACGCCATGGCCTAAACGTGAATGTCGATTTCTATTCAGGCGTGATTTACCAGTTGCACGGTATTCCGATGGATCTTTACGTTCCAATTTTCGCCATTGGCCGCATGCCAGGATGGATAATCCAATGCGTTGAGCAATTGCGGGGAAATATCTTAATTCGCCCACTTACCTTATATAATGGCCCCGAAATGCGCGACTATGTGAGCCTCGATGATCGATAGAACTTCATCATATCAACGTTTTGAGGGGCTTGCCAGCTTCGTAAGGTCAGACGCTTAGATGTTTGAAACCTTAAGCAGCGCGCTGGCCCTTACAAAGTCAGATATAATCACGCTGGCGTTGATTTGTTTTGCCGCAGGAGTGGTGCGCGGCTTCTCTGGTTTTGCGCTTTCGGCTGTGGCCATGGCCTCTGCAGCAAGCTTTATCCCACCAGTCGAATTGATCCCTTTATGTTGGTGGCTGGAAATTGCAGCCAGCGCGCTTTTAATTCGAGGCAATTGGCATAATGCGCGAAAAAAAACCGTTTTACTGCTTTCAATTGGTACATTGATTGGGCTGCCTTTGGGTCTGGTTCTCACGACAAATGTGCCGGTAGCGCTGTCGCAGAATATCGCCTTGTTGCTGATCATGGTTCTTGCGACGCTGCTGCTGATGGGTCTGCGCCTTGAAGCTTTGCACAGACCCCTTGGAACGGTTTTTGCTGGAATCGGCGCTGGTTTGGGCACAGGTTTGGCCAGCGTGGGGGGCATGGTGGTCGCAATTTTCATGCTGTCTTTCAAAGGCTCGCCCGCAACCATGCGCGCAACGGTTATCTTATTTTTGCTGCTCAGCAGCGGCCTCAGCGTGGCAAATTATTTTTTATTTGATGTCATGACCCAAATCGCCGTGTTTCGCGGTATATTTTTTATTGTTCCGGCAATAATCGGGGTGCATCTTGGAACGAAATTCTTTATCCCGAAGTGGGAACATTTTTACCGACCCTTTTGTTTGACTCTGTTGATCATCTTGTCAGGCGCAGGATTGGTGAGACTCATCGCGTAAAATCAGGAAAGCGTCACATGAAAGACCAACCATATCTGGACACATCGCCAAAAGTCTCAGACGAAATACGGAAAACCACCTGTTATATGTGCGCGTGCCGTTGCGGCATTAATGTTCATATGAAAGAGGGGAAAGTTGCCTATATCGAGGGCAATCGTGACCACCCTGTGAACAAAGGCGTTTTATGCGCCAAAGGCAGTGCCGGCATTATGCAGGTCAATGCCCCGTCTCGCTTAAACGCGCCGCTCAAACGGGTTGGACCCCGCGGTTCTGGCCAGTTTGAGGAAATCAGCTGGGATGAGGCGCTCGATATGGCGGCGGGCTGGCTCAAGCCAATCCGCGACGAAAATCCCGAAAAATTGGCCTTTTTTACGGGCCGTGATCAATCGCAAAGCTTTACCAGTTTCTGGGCTCAAAATTTTGGCACCCCGAATTATGCTGCGCATGGCGGCTTTTGCAGCGTTAATATGGCTGCTGCGGGCATCTATACGATGGGCGGCGCGTTTTGGGAGTTTGGTCAACCAGATTGGGACCATACCAAATTGTTTATGCTGTTTGGCGTGGCTGAAGATCATGACAGCAATCCAATCAAAATGGGCCTTGGCAAGTTGAAAGAACGCGGCGCCAAGGTGATTGGCGTTAATCCCATCCGCACCGGCTATAACGCTGTTGCCGATGAATGGGTGGGCATTACCCCGGGCACGGATGGGTTGTTCATCCTATCGTTAATCCATGAGCTGTTAAAAGCCGGCAGAATCGATCTGCATTATCTGTCACAATATACAAATGCGCCGGTTCTGCTGGATGCGGAAACCAGGCTTTTGATGCGCGATGAAAATGGCAAAGAACTGGTCATTGATCGCAGCACCAAAAAACCCGCCCCCTTCGATCAAAAAGGCGTGAAACCCGATTTGAACGGCAGCCGCCGTATTGGCGGCACAACGCATCGGACGGTTTTTCATGCAATGATCGAACGCTATCTTGACCCGCAATATGCCCCCGAAGCGGTGGCCAAAGACGTCGGTATCCCAGCTGGTAAAATTCGTGCTATCGCGAATGAGCTGGCGCGGGTGGCCTTTGACGAAGCGATTGAGCTGGATCAAGAATGGACCGATTTTCGTGGTGAAACCCATACAAAAATGACCGGGCGGCCCGTCAGTTTCCACGCGATGCGCGGGATTTCGGCGCATTCGAACGGGTTTCAAACATGCCGTGCGCTGCATATTTTGCAGATCATTCTGGGCAGCGTCGAAGCCCCGGGCGGCTTTCGCTTTAAACCTCCCTATCCAAAGCCGGCAACAATCCATCCAAAGCCGCATTGCAAAACCACTCCGGGTGCACCGCTTGACGGTCCGCATCTGGGTTTTGTGCATGGGCCAGAAGATCTTTGTTTGAAAGACGATGGCAGCCCGGCGCGGATTGATAAGGCTTTCACCTGGGAAAACCCAATGTCCGCGCATGGTTTGATGCATATGGTGATTTCCAACGCGCATGCCGGAGATCCCTATAAGATCGACACTTTGTTCATGTATATGGCCAATATGTCCTGGAACAGCTCGATGAACACCCGTGGCGTGATCGATATGCTTACCGATCAGGATGAAAACGGCGAGTATGTGATCCCCAGGATCATTTATTCGGATGCGTATTCTTCTGAAATGGTTGCCTATGCCGATCTGATCCTGCCCGATACCACTTATCTAGAGCGCCATGATTGCATCAGCCTGCTTGACCGCCCGATTTGTGAAGCCGACGGATTGGCAGATGCAATCCGTTGGCCGGTGATCGAGCCGGACCGCGATGTGCGCGGCTTCCAATCCGTGCTTTGCGAGCTTGGCGCAAAACTGGATTTACCAGGCTTTGTGAATGAGGATGGCAGCCAGAAATATGCCGATTATGGAGATTACATCGTATCGCATGAGCGCAAACCGGGCATTGGCCCATTGGCGGGCTTTCGCGGAGATGGCAGCGATGCCGGGCGCGGCGCGCCAAATCCCAAACAGCTTGAGCGCTATATCGAAAATGGTGGGTTTTTCGTCGAACATGTTCCCGAAGGTGCCAATTACTATAAGCCCTGGAACAGCGCCTATCAGGATTGGGCTGTGAAAATGGGCATTATTGACAGCCCGCAACCCTATTTATTTCAACTCTATGTCGAGCCAATGCGTAAATTCCAACGCGCGGCAGAAGGCCATGGCGAAAGACAACCACCCGAGCATCTGCGCGATCGGATCAAAGAAACGCTGGATCCTCTGCCGGTTTGGTACGCGCCCGCAGAGGATTCACATATCGACCCGACAGAATACCCGATTCATGCCTTAACCCAGCGCCCGATGGCGATGTATCATAGCTGGGGCACGCAAAATGCCTGGTTAAGGCAGATCCATGGGATGAACCCGCTATATGTGCCGAGCAATTTGATGCAAGAACATAACTTGGTTGATGGCGCATGGGCAAAAGTAAGCTCAGTCCATGGCAGTATTACCGTCCCGGTGATGGAAATGGCCGCGTTAAACGAAAATACCGTCTGGACATGGAACGCCATTGGCAAGCGCAAAGGGGCCTGGGCTCTGGATGAAAAAGCCCCCGAAGCCACCAAAGGGTTTTTGCTCAACCATCTGATTCACGAGCTATTGCCCCCCAAGGGCGATGGTTTGCGATGGGCCAATTCAGACCCGATCACGGGGCAAGCCGCATGGTTCGATTTGCGCGTGAAAATTGAAAAAGCACCGCCACCAAGTGAAAGTCAACCGGCTTTACCCACATTGAACTCTCCTGTTCAGCAAGGACCGAAAAATCTAGAATGGAAGGTGGGAAAATGACAACATTACCCACGCAAACCAACCGCAAGCTGGGGCTTGTGATTGATCTTGATACATGCGTTGGCTGCCATGCCTGCGTGATCAGCTGCAAAGGCTGGAACACTGAAAATTATGGCGCCCCGCTCAGTGATCAAGATGCCTATGGCGGCAATCCAAGCGGTACCTTTTTGAATCGCGTCCATAGCTACGAAATGCAACCCGAACAGGGGGGCGCCGCGCAATTGGTACATTTTCCAAAATCCTGCCTGCATTGCGAAGACGCCCCTTGCGTTACAGTCTGCCCGACAGGTGCCAGCTACAAGCGCGTTGAAGACGGCATTGTCTTGGTGAATGAAAGCGATTGTATCGGCTGTGGCCTTTGCGCTTGGGCCTGCCCCTATGGCGCGCGCGAATTGGATGCGGCCGCTGGCATCATGAAGAAATGTACGCTCTGCGTGGATCGGATTTATAATGAAAACCTACCCGAAGAAGATCGCGAACCCGCTTGCGTGCGCACCTGCCCTGCAGGCGCCCGGCATTTTGGTGATTTCGCCGATCCCAACAGTCATGTAAGCCAGCTGAGCGCGGCGCGCGGCGGTATGGATTTAATGCCCGAACAAGGGACAAAGCCGGTGAATAAATATCTGCCACCGCGGCCAAAAGATACGATGGAAGAAATTGATATTTTGGCCCCGTTCTTAGAGCCCGTGGCAAATGAGACCACGGGCTTTATGGCTTGGCTCGATAAAACTTTGGAGAAAATCTGATGCATCCAGCGCCTTCCGTAATTATTTTCACGTCGCTGACGGGCCTTGGCTTTGGGCTTTTGGTCTTTTTAGGGCTTGGCCTGCCTGATACTTCTGGAGTGGTGGCCTTTGTCTTCTTTGCAATTTCTTATCTGCTGGCGATTGGCGGTTTGATTTCCTCAACATTCCATTTGGGGCGCCCCGAACGCGCAATAAAAGCCTTTTCGCAATGGCGCAGCAGCTGGTTGAGCCGCGAAGCGTGGCTGGCAGTCGCCTCTTTGTTCGTGATGGCCGTTTACGGCGCAGGTTTGGTGTTTCTTGATACGCGCTGGGGCATATTGGGCGCGATCGGTTCGGCCTTATCCTTGGCCACCGTGTTTTCAACGGCGATGATTTATGCGCAATTAAAAACTGTACCGCGCTGGAACACCGCTCTCACGCCATTGCTGTTTATCACACTGGCTTTAACCGGAGGGGCGATCCTGTCTGGATCTGTGGATACGGCGCTTTTATTGTTAATTTCTGCCGGTATCGTTCAGATCGTGTATTGGATCAACGGCGATCAAGCTTTGGCCCGCTCTGGCACAGACATGGCCAGCGCCACGGGGTTGGGTGCCATGGGAACGGTCAAAGCTTTCGAACCACCCCATACCGGCACCAATTATCTGCTCCGAGAATTTGTCCATATCGTGGGCCGCAAACATGCCGCAAAGCTACGCGTCATCGCGCTTATTTTGATGATTGGTACGCCAACCTTATTTCTATCGCTACCCTTTAACCACTGGCTCGCGCTTGGCGCCGTGGCAACCCATATCGCGGGTGTTTTCACCTCACGTTGGCTGTTCTTTGCTCAGGCGGAACATGTTGTTGGATTATATTACGGAAAACGATAGTTCCGGCACCCAAACTCCAAATGTAGCGCCGGTTTCGCCGCTGTTGGGATGCCCGCATCTGGGTTATTTATTGATCGGGCAGGTTGGGCATAACATCTTGATTAAAGCATAAGATCAGCTCGAGATAGTTGACTATGGGGGCCTGACTGCCACAGCGGTTTAAAACACGCGCTATCCCCAAAGTTGGCCAGCTTGCAAAGGTAGGTTAAACGACAGCCTTAACCCGCGCTGAAGGTTGCAAAAAGCGCTTGCGGAGAATGTCGGAGCGTTAGACCGTACTATAAAGGCGACGTCATCAAGACAAAGCCAGCTTCCTGCACCTTTCATAGCGCAAATGGCTTTTCCCGGGCGCCGGCCTCCTATCGTTGGATCCCACGGGCAGCGCCTTGGCGCTGTACAAGCGCGCGATTGTTCAGCGCATAAACACTTTTAAAAGCAAAAAAGCCCGAAGATGCGCTTCGGGCTTTTTCATATTTTGAAGCTTAAAAACGTATCAGTGGAGCTTTTGTCCGACTTCCGCAATTGATCCATCGATCAATTTATTAGCTTGCGCCGCGCTCATCTGCTCAGCAATCAAACCGCGCGCCGCCGCGATTGCCACGCTGACCGCTTGATCGCGCACTTCCCGCTCGGCCGCAGCCTGCGCAGAGGTGATCCGATCCTCAGCAGCGGCCAGACGCCGCTCAATTGACGCTTGCAGCTCCGCTTTGCCTTGTTCAGCGGCGCTTGCAGCTTCTGCCCGGGCTGCCTCTACAATACGATCAGCCTGTTCTTGAACCTCTTTTTGCTTCCGCTCATATTCGGCCAAAATTCCTTGGGCTTCTTCGCGCAACAGACGCGCTTGATCCAAGTCAGCTTGAATGCCTTCGGCGCGTTGATCCAGCAATTTCCCGATCATCGCGGGCACTTTGAGATAAATCAAAACCGCAATGAACAGAATAAACGCCAATAAAACGATGAAATTGGTATTTTTCAACGACACAAACGGGCCAGAGGCAGCCCAAGCTGGGCTCGACAAAACCGCAAAGAGAAGAGATGTAATATAACGCATGTTCTTAACCCTTCATCTCTTGCTTCACAGCAGCGGTAACGGCTTTCGTATCGCTCTTGCCGCCCAATGCCACGACCAAATCGGCGGTCGTTGCCGCGGCGACTTCCTTGACACTGGCAAGGGCATTGCTGCGAATTTCGGCGATCGCCTCTTCTCCTGCTTTTGCCTTTTCAGAAATTTGCGCATCGGCCGTTGCAATCGCCGCATCAAGCTCTGCTTTGATTTCGGCTTTGGTTGCCTCAACAATCCGCGCTGCTTCAGACCGCGCATCATTCAAAGCTTTATTATAAGCGGCTTCGGCTGAGACTGCTTTTTCTTTGAGTTCCTCTGCCATCGCAACGTCGTGGCTGATCGTTCCTTGACGTTCGGCCAATACGGCCGCGATCCGTGGCAAAGCAAGCTTCGATAGGATCAGGTAAATGACAATTAAAGTGACCAGAAGCCAAAAAATCTGGTTTCCAAATGTTGAGAAATCCAATTGGGGCAAACCGCCCTCGGATGCCTCGACAGCTTTGGATGCGGCAGTGGTGGTAGATGACGCCATCTCGTTCTCCGTCCTACGCGAAACCAATAGGATGAACGCGCCTTGCGTTCATCCCGCTCTTAGGTTCTTGCGTCGTGTGCTTAAACAGCAAACATCAACAGCAAAGCAACGAGGAATGAGAAAATACCCAATGCTTCGGCAAACGCGATACCGATAAACATCGTGGCTGTTTGCCCCGCTGCAGCGGATGGGTTCCTCAAGGCACCCGCCAGAAAGTTTCCGACTACATGCCCAACACCGACTGCGGCTCCGCCCATGCCTGTACAGGCAAGCCCGGCTCCAATGTAAGCACCCATTTGTACGATATCGCCTTCCATGGCTCTCTCCTTCGTGTTTATTTTGGTTCGTTGTTAAAAATTAGTGATGGGGGTGAAGTGCGTCTTTCAGATAAACGCATGTCAAAATCGCGAACACATAGGCTTGGATGAATGAGACCAAAACCTCGAGCGCGTAAATGGCCGTAATGGCAAGCACTGATAATGGCGCTATCGCGGCTATACCGGCAAATGCTGCAAAAACCTTTATCACGGCGTGCCCCGCCATCATGTTGCCAGCCAGACGGATCGAATGGCTCACAGGGCGCACAAAATACGAAATGATTTCGATCAACGCCAAAACCGGCCGCAACGGCAAAGGCGCCGAAGAAATCCAAAACAGCGACAGGAAAGACGCGCCATTCTTGACAAACCCAATGATGGTTACGGCCAGAAATACCGCCATCGCCATCACCGCTGTCACCGCAATGTGCGATGTGGTCGTAAAGGACATCGGCAGCAACCCCAAAAAGTTGGCGCACACAATAAACATAAAGAGCGTCATAATGTAGGGAAAATAACCAACCGCGTCTTTTCCGGCGACATCCTCAACCATTTTATAGACGAACCCGTAGGCCAATTCACCGATTGACTGGCTACGGCTGGGGACGATTCCGCGATGCGAGGTGCCAAAAACCATAATCGCCAAAACCGCAACCACGGTCAAAGCCATCCATAAGGTTACGTTTGTGATGGTGTACCAATGCACCTCATTGCCCGCAAACAATGGTTGCACGACAAACTGATCCATCGGATGGAACGCCAGACCAGAGCCTTCACTTTGCGCTTCGCTTGCCACGATCAATCCTCTTCTTCATCTTTGGCCAATTCTGCCATCTGCTTTTCCTGGATTTCCTTTGCAGATCGCAACATCGTGCGCACTCCGGCTACGAAACCCAACATCGTAAAACCTATCAAGAACACGGGCATCGTTCCAACTAGAACATCCAGCCCGTAACCAATACCAAAACCAATCCCAAGACCGGCCACCAACTCAATCACCATTCGCCATGCAAGCTGCGCGGCCTTGTGATGATCTTCTGCCTTCTTCTCCGGTTTATTCCCCGATTTTGCCGCCTCTATACGCGTCGTCAGCGCTTCAAGCGGATCTTTCTCATCGGGGCCAGTCACCTTCGCACTCCAGCAGAATTCCCGCTGGGTGTAATCTGGGCGCAGCGCCGAGTCAACCGCCTGATTCAAGCCCGAAAATAACCATTAAACTACTGATTATTCATATTTTTATTTTTAGCCCGCATCACCTAGCGAGCCTACTTTGAATGAAGAATGCCCAAAAACATGGATTTTGCATATTCAACCATTTGGTTGACGATCCTACCCAGCAACTTTTAAATAGGCGTATGGACCAACAAATTGATTTGATCTTTGCAGCGATGGCGGATGCCACGCGGCGCAGCATTCTAACGCTTTTGCTCGAAGATGACATGGCGGTGAGCGATGTCGCCGAACCTTTCGCGATATCTTTGGCGGCCGTATCCAAACATTTGGCTATTTTAACGCGCGCTGGGTTGATAAGCCAAGAAAAACGCGGCCGGGTGAAATGGTGCAAACTTGAACCAGATGCGCTGCGCGCTGCCAGTATATGGTTGCAAGGGTTTGGGCAGTTTGACGCGGTAGATCTTGACCAGTTCGAACAGTTTCTCAAATCAGAATTGCCCACAAGCGATTTTTGACGCTTGGAAAAAGGCGCATTGTCGGCCATCCACCAACTGCATCTTGATTTGCCTAAAATTTGTTTGCTCTTCATGCGCAACCTGCAGCTTTGGTTGACACTGCGGCATTTAACGATTAATGCCCTCCCAACTTATAGGAAGCGGTATACTTCCGGTCCAAGGCTTGTTCAGGATCGCCCCCCGTCAGCGAGGTTTCGCCCACGGGGGCAATTTTGGTTTTAGAACACGTAAAAGGACCGGCCTGAGCCGCGCAGCAATGAAGGAGCGCGCAATGTTTGAAAACCTGTCCGAACGCCTCTCTGGTGTTTTCGATCGGCTGACCAAACAGGGTGCGTTGTCAGAAGACGACGTTAAAACTGCATTGCGCGAGGTTAGGGTTGCCCTGCTTGAAGCGGATGTTTCGTTGGGCATCGCGCGTGACTTTGTGAAAGCCGTCCAAGAAAAGGCCACCGGGCAATCCGTCACAAAATCGGTGACGCCGGGCCAGCAAGTCGTAAAAATCGTTCATGATGAGTTGGTACATGTGCTGGCCGGAAGCGAAGATCCCGGTGCGTTGAAAATTGACAGCGCGCCAGCCCCGATTTTAATGGTGGGGTTGCAAGGCTCGGGCAAAACGACCACAACGGCAAAACTCGCAAAGCGTTTGAAAGAAAAAGACGGCAAGCGCATTTTGATGGCCTCGCTCGATGTCAACCGCCCCGCGGCAATGGAACAATTGCAGATTTTAGGCCGGCAAATCGGTGTCGACACATTGCCTATTGTAAAAGGCGAAGATCCGGTAAAAATCGCCAAACGCGCAAAAACACAAGCCAGTTTAGGTGGCTATGACGTTTACATATTAGACACAGCAGGCCGGTTGCATATCGATCAGGAGTTGATTGCGCAGGCCGCCGCGGTGCGCGATGTTGCCCAGCCGCGCGAGACATTATTGGTTGTCGATGGATTAACCGGCCAAGATGCCGTGAACGTGGCCACCGAATTTGATGATAAGATTGGCGTCACGGGCGTTGTATTGACCCGCATGGATGGCGATGGCCGCGGCGGCGCCGCGCTTTCTATGCGCGCCGTCACCGGCAAACCAATTCGGTTTGTGGGCTTGGGTGAGAAAATGGAGGCGCTAGAGCCGTTCGAACCCGAGCGGGTTGCGGGCCGCATTCTGGGCATGGGCGATATCGTCGCGCTGGTGGAAAAAGCCCAAGAAACAATCGAGGCTGAACAAGCCGAGCGCATGATGAAACGGTTCCAAAAGGGCCAATTCAACATGAATGATATGAAATCCCAGCTTGAACAAATGATGAAAATGGGCGGCATCGAAAGCATCATGGGCATGATGCCGGGCATGGGCAAAATGGCCAAGCAGGCCAGCGAAGCGGGTATGGATGATAAAGTGTTCAAGCGGCAAATCGCGCTGATCCAATCCATGACCAAAAAAGAACGCGCCAATCCCCAAATTCTCCAAGCCAGCCGCAAAAAACGAATTGCCGCCGGCGCGGGTCTGGAAGTGAGCGAATTGAACAAACTGCTCAAAATGCAGCGCCAAATGGGCGATATGATGAAAAAAATGGGCAAGATGGGCAAAGGTGGCATGCTAAAGCAGGCGATGCGGGGCATTTTTGGAAAAGGCGGAATGCCGCCCGGTATGGATCCCAGCCAAATGGACCCCAAAGCTTTGGAAGCCGCAGCAAAACAAATGGGGGGGGCCGGTTTTGGGAAAATGCCCGGCGGGCTGCCTGGTTTGGGTGGCGGTGCCTTGCCGCCCGGCCTCTCGGGCTTCGGGAAAAAGAAATGATTTTTGCGATCCCGTCCCGTTCATTGGCACGTCTTCCGGCTTTTAAAAATCCGCAGTCGGGAAGCTACTCATTTTACAAATATTCAAACCCAGCCCTGCCTGCCCCGCAAGCTCAAACCGCAATTACCGCCCGAGCAGGAGCATCAACATGCCTCTGACCAACGCCCCTCGCCTGCACAGCGAAGAGCTTATCCTGCGCGGACCTGAATTGCAGGATGCCGAGCCGATAATTGCCTTCCTGCAAGATGAACGCCGCTCCAGAGGGTTTGGACATCTGCCCGAACGCGGCGCAGCATGGCGCTGGTTTGCGCTGAATGTGGGGCATTGGCATATTCACGGCTATGGCTATTTTACGATTGAAACCAAAGCCGGCGAGATTGCCGGTATCAGCGGCATCTGGAACCCCGAAACCTGGCCCGAGCCAGAACTTGGCTGGGTGGTTTTTGAGGGCTTTGAGGGGCGTGGTATCGCCTATGAAGCGGCCTGCCGGGCCCGCCTCTGGGCTTATGAAAATCTCGGCTTCACCACTTTGACCAGCAATATTGTGCCAGGCAATGAACGCTCTATCGCATTGGCCAAACGCATGGGCGCTTTTTTTGAGCGCAAATATTACAACTCGAATATGGGGGAAGACATGCTCTACCGCCATCCTAGCCCCGAGGCGCTGATTTGATGCCGAAATATATCGTTCCAATCTGGCCGATATACCGGTTTCGGATTTCTATGCGCAATCTGTGGAGACCCGAATGACCGATAAAGTCACATTAGCCGCCACTGTTCTGAAAGAACATCGCCAAAGTATCGACCGGCTTGATGCTATCTTAATCTATACGCTGGGCGAACGTTTCAAGCACACCCAAGCCGTAGGTACATTAAAGGCCGAGCATGACTTGCCCCCCTCAGATCCAACGCGCGAGGCCGCGCAGATTGCAAGGCTTGAGGATTTGGCTGTGCAGGCCGATCTCGACCCGCAATTTGCCAAGAAATTTCTGAATTTTGTTATTCAGGAAGTCATCCGACATCACCAAGAACACCAATCCTAGGGGCTCTGCCTCAACCGCCATTCTAAAGGAGAATATCAAATGGCTATGAAAATCCGTCTTGCCCGTGGTGGCAGCAAAAAGCGCCCATTTTATCGCATTGTCGCGGCTGATAGCCGTATGCCACGCGATGGCCGCTATGTTGAAAAACTGGGCACATATAACCCGTTGCTGCCAAAAGACAGCGAAGACCGCGTGAAAATGAACCTAGAGCGGGTTCAGTATTGGATGAGCGAAGGCGCGCAGGTCACCGATCGCGTATCAAGAATGTTGGAAGCTGCCGGCGTGATTGAAAAGAAAGAGCGCAACAATCCGAAAAAAGCGGTCCCTGGTAAGAAAATGCAGGATCGTGCGGAAGAAAAAGCTGCAAAAGCCGCAGAGGCAAGCGCCGCAGTAGAAGAGGAAGAAGCGCCCGTTGATGAGGCGGAAGCCCCAGCAGAAGACAGCAGTGAGGCCCCTGCAGCTGAGGCTGTAGAAAGCTAAATCGAGCAGCCTTTTTTAGGCGCCTCTATATCACAGCCTTGTCCATGAACTTCATTATGGGCAGGGCAACACCCATTTGCGTCACTCTCTTGTCAGATCAGGCTCCACCACCGTCTTTTAACCCAGTTCTGATGCCCTCATGAGCGAAAAAATGGCCCAATTTTCGATTTCATAGGTATCTGATGCTTTTTCGCCCTTTTCGATTGCTGATTTTACTTGGAATTGCCTTCATTGCTGGCATTCTATACGAGCGGGGTGAGATCAAAGCCCGCTGCGAACACGTTGGTGGTGATATGGAAAGTGGTTTTTGTGAAAGGTAATCAATGCCCGAACACATGATTTGCGTGGCCGCAATCGCCGGTGCCTTTGGCGTGCATGGAGACGTGCGCCTGAAAAGTTTCACCGCTATCCCCAGCGCTTTGGAAGACTATGCCCCGCTGGCAACGCAAGACAACGCGCAGAGCTTCACCGTCCATCTGACGGGGCGAACCAAAAATGCCCTCACCGGCCGTCTATCCGGCATTACCAGCAAAGAGCAGGCTGATGCGCTGAAGGGGGTGAAACTATTCGTTCCAAGAGACCGCCTGCCCAGCTTGCCCGATGACGAGTTTTATCACGCCGATCTGGAAGGCTTGCAGGTCTTTGACAGCGGCGGTCAAGATTGGGGCCATGTTATTACCGTACAGAACCACGGCGCCAGCGATTTGCTTGAAATTCAAGGCCCAAATTTGAAAGCCAGCATCTTGCTGCCCTTCACCCGCGCTGCAGTGCCCACCGTTGATCTGGCAGAAGGCAAGATTATCATCGATCCACCCGATGGACTTTTGCCGGATTTACCATGAGCCAGCAAAGCAAATCCCACGGGCGTAAATCCATCATTGCAAATTCGCAACCGCGCGCCTTGATGACCCAATCGCCGCAGCTTGCCGGCGTTTGGACAGCGCAAATTCTCACGCTCTTTCCCGAAGCCTTTCCCGGCGTTTTGGGGGCGAGTCTGACCGGCCGCGCGTTAAAAGACGGCAAATGGGCGCTCGATACGATTGATTTGCGCCTGTTTGGGGAAGGCAAGCATAGAAATGTCGATGATACGCCCGCTGGCGGCGGCGCGGGCATGGTGCTGAAACCCAATGTTGCGGGCGCAGCGCTCGATCGGGCACTGGCTCAACAGAAAACGCCATTGCCGATGGTCTGCCTGTCGCCGCGCGGAACTCCGTTTACGCAAGCAAAGGCCCGCGCTTGGGCAAATGCTGGCGGTGTCACGATGCTATGCGGGCGCTTTGAGGGCATTGATCAGCGGGTGATTGATCATTACCAGCTGGAAGAGATTTCACTGGGCGATTTTATCTTGACCGGTGGTGAAATCGCCGCTCAAGCGATGATCGATGCGACAGTGCGCCTGTTGCCAGATATTTTGGGCAATGAGGCCTCCATCGCCGAAGAAAGCCATATGGCGGGCTTGCTAGAGCATCCGCATTATACGAGGCCAGCGCTTTGGAACGGCCGCAGTATTCCCGATGTTTTGCAATCAGGACATCATATCAATATTGCCAAATGGCGGCAGGAGATGTCGCATCAGGTGACCAAAGAAAAGCGCCCAGATCTTTGGGCCGCCTTTCAAAACGCGCTTGGGGAAAAAGATCCAAAAGGTTAAACTGCCACTGATAACGCGGATTTGGGCGCATTCGCTTTTTCTAGCAAATTGCGATGCGAAAGTTCATCGGAAAGGATCATAGCATGGCAGGCTTAAACCCGGCGCATCACTCTTTGCTTAATGTGATTGGAAACACCCCTGCGATTTGGTTGGACCGATGGGTAGCCCATCACAAACTTGACGGGCGCATTCTGGCCAAGCTTGACTATTTGAACCCCGGCTTTTCCAAAAAAGACCGCGCAGCCAAAGCGATTATTGAAGCGGCCGAAAGCAGCGGCGCGTTGCAACCGGGACAATGCGTTATTGAGCTGACAAGCGGCAATATGGGCACCGGCTTGGCCATCGTTTGCGCGCTTAAAAACTATCCCTTTGTCGCGGTTATGTCGCGCGGCAATTCGCCAGAGCGGGCGCGAATGATGCGCGCTTTAGGCGCAGAAGTCATCTTGGTCGATCAAGTGCGCGGCGCGCAGCAGGGACAGGTTTCGGGGGCAGATCTAGCAAAAGTTGAAGAGAGGGCGGAACAATTGGTGGCAGAGCGCAACGGCTTTCGCGCAGACCAATTTCATCATCCAGCAAATCGCGGCGCGCATCTGACAACAACGGGGCCGGAACTTTGGCAGCAAAGCGGCGGGCAACTTGATGCCTTTGTCGATTTTGTTGGATCCGGAGGCACTTATGCGGGTACAATTCAGGCGCTCAAAGCGTTTAACCCTGCTTGTAAAGGCTATGTGGTTGAACCCGATGGCGCTGCGGTGCTGTCTGGCCAAGGCGCAACGCAGCCCCAGCATCCAATCCAAGGCGGGGGCTATGGCATGAAACAGCTCGCCGCGCTTGCCTCTAGCGCTATCGATGGCTATCTCACTATCACCGGCAATGACGCCAAAGAGGCGACACGCGGTTTAGCCCGGCTTGAAGGGGTTTTTGCGGGCTTTTCCGCAGGCGCCAATTTGGCGGCCGCCGCCAAGCTTTTAAAACGCACGCATAAAGGCGAAACCATCGCGATTATAATATGCGATAGCGGTTTGAAATATCTATCTACGGATCTGTGGGGCTAAGCGGCAGGCCTGCCAGCTCTTCGCAGCTAACTCTGCAGTGAATTACCCCTTGATCCTAACCGCAAATGGCTGTTATACGCGCCTCGCATCCTGCGCCACGCCCGCTTTGAGCTCTGGCATCTTAGCGATGCGCGGCCAAATGGCACAAACAATGATGACCGGACCCTCTGACGGGCTTATCAAATGATAGGGACCCGAGCAAAGATCAAGAGTTCTGCGGCACGCACAAGATAACGGATAAAACCGTATTAAAAAGGAGATAGCGATGGATATTATCGCTCAGATAGAGGCCGAACAGATCGCCTCACTCGGGAAGAGCATTCCCGATTTTAAAGCTGGAGACACGATTCGCGTTGGCTATCGTGTAACAGAAGGCACACGAACCAGAATTCAGAATTACGAAGGCGTCTGCATTGCCCGCAATAACGGAAAAGGTATTGCCGGATCCTTTACCGTGCGTAAGATTTCCTTCGGCGAAGGCGTTGAGCGGGTCTTTCCCCTGTTCTCGACCAATATCGACAGCATTACGGTTGTACGTCGCGGTAAAGTAAGACGCGCCAAACTGTATTACTTGCGCGAGCGCCGTGGTAAATCAGCCCGTATCGCCGAGCAAACCAACTACCGCGCGCCTTCTGCCGCGGCTGAAAGCTAAGGAGCCGGTCTATGAGAAAAGATATTCACCCAGACTACCATTTCATCGATGTCAAAATGACAGATGGATCAGTCGTCCAAATGCGTTCAACTTGGGGCAAAGAGGGCGACACATTGGCGCTTGATATTGATCCCTCAGCGCATCCGGCATGGAATGGCGGAAGCGCACGCTTGCTTGACACAGGCGGGCGGGTCTCGAAGTTTAAACAGAAATATGACGGCTTGGGCTTTTAAACCTAATATAGTCAGAACCAAAGAAAGCCGCCGCTTTTGCAGCGGCTTTTTTTATGCCTGCAGAATGCGCCAGCCGCCCGCTTTACCCATCTTGCTTTCTATCATAACCTGATATCCTAATAAGACACGGTGAACCGGGCCATAATTTTTCATTCCTTCGAACCGGCCAAAAAGCAATCGAACCACTGTCTCAAACCAAGTCAAAAAGGCCGGTAACGATGCTTGATGAACAGACAGACAGCCTAATCGATCAAAAGCAAAACTGTATCTGGCTGCACGCCGCCAATCGAGAGATGCTAGGAGCCACCACGCATCTGGCACAACAGATTCTGCAAAAGCATCAAAACGTTACAGTATTGCTGACCTATACTTGGGGCAATAAGCACCAGCTCACTCTGCATCCCCGCCTCTCATCGCAAATGGTCACGAATGATAGCGGCTCTACCGCGCGCAGCCTAGTGCAACGCTTCAACCCGAAAAGCTTAATATGGCTTGGCGGAGATGTGATGCCCAAAATCATAAGCGACTTGCATAAAGAGGGCTGTAAGATGACGCTGGTCGCGGATGCTGCAGAGGCTTTAAAAACCCGACGCTTTACCCTGTTCACACCGGCAATCGCAAAAGCAGTGCGGTTATTCTCAACATATTATGCACTTGATGCCAAAGCCGCTACATTGCTGGCCAGATTAGGGGTTGTGGCGTCAAAAATTAAGATTAATGGCCCTTTGCAGCAGGGTTATGTTTTAGAAGAAACCCACGAAGAGGATCCACCCATTGTAAAAGCGTTGGTCAGCGGGCGCCCTGCCTGGCTGGCCGTAAATGTGATGGATCGCGAGCTGAAAGCGGTCTTGCAAGCCCAGCGCGTGGTCATGCGGCAAGCCCATCGTATGCTGTTGCTGATCGCCCTGCACCCATCCGATGAGGCTGATCAAATCCTCGCCCTTGCGCAGGGATTCGATTTGAACGCCGCGCTCTGGCAGACCGGTCTAGAGATCGGTCAAAATCTTGATGTAATCATGATCCCCGCCCAGATTGACCCGACATCATGTTTTCGTTTGGCCCCCTTATGCTTTTTAGGCCAATCCCTATTTGAAACCGGGCAGGGTCAAAGCCCTTATCAGGCGGCGGCCTTGGGCGCCGCTATTATCGTTGGGCCATTTGTTGGCGCACATATGGCCGATTATGACCGGCTAGACGAAGCAGGCGGTCTGCGACGCGTAAACGATCCAAATGAATTGGCGACGGCCGTGTTGCAGATGAGCGGTCCAGAGCAAGCTGCGCAAACCAGCCTCGCCGCTTGGACCGTGGGATCACAAGGCGCAGAAGTCACAGATGCGCTGACAGCTCTGGCGCTGGATCAATTAGGCAGCTAAAAGCAGAGTATGCACGCACCAAATTTCTGGTATAATTCGCCGCAGCGCCCCGGATTTTCGGCGCGCATACTCGCCCCGTTTGGTCAGATTTACGGGCTGTCCACCGCGTGGCGCGTGGCGCGCCCGGCCTCGCTTACACCTTGCTGCCCTGTAATCTGCATTGGCAATTTGAATGCCGGTGGCACGGGTAAAACGCCCACCGTAATAGCCCTGTTGAACATGTTAATAGCGGCGGGGCGAAACCCGCATGTTCTGAGCAAAGGCTATGGCGGCACGCTTACAGGACCCATACGCGTTGATCCGGCGCGACACCGCGCAGAAGAAAGCGGCGACGAGCCATTGCTTTTGGCCGCGTTTGCCCCGACTTGGGTTGCAAAATCGCGCAGCGCGGGCGTGGAAGCGGCCCAACAAGCTGGTGCCGACGTGATTTTGTTGGATGACGGGTTCCAGGACCCTTCGATCAAAAAAACTGTAAGCATCGTAGTGGTGGATGCTGCATTGGGCTTTGGCAATGGCCGCTGCATTCCGGCTGGACCGCTGCGCGAAACGGTGCCCAATGGTTTGCGCCGCGCCGATATCCTCTTGTCAATTGGCGAGCAAGCCGCACAAACAATATTCGCCAGAAGCTGGGGACATATGGTGCCGTGCAGGCATTTCACAGCCCGGCTTACCCCGCTTCAAACCGGCTTGGACTGGTCTGAAGGACGTTATTTTGCCTTTGCCGGTATCGGCCAGCCCGAAAAGTTTTTTACAACGCTAAAGCGCCTTGGCGCCCCTATCGTTGGCACCCAGCCTTTGGGCGATCATCAAACATTAACCCCCGCGCTTCTCAAGCGCTTGCAAAATCAGGCGCGGGCGCTTGGTGCACAACTCGTCACCACCGAAAAGGACGCGGTGCGCCTGCCGCAGGCTTTCAAACGCGATATTCTAACGGTGCCCGTACGGCTTGAAATCTCTAAACTCGACGCCTTGCAGACCTATCTTTTAAACGCCCTCAACCGCGCTTAAGCGTCAATCATATTCGCCCAGACTCGGCGAGGGGCGCGTAAGATTCAGCGATGCCTCAGAAAACTGAAAGGGCGAGCGCACGCTGGGAATACCATCAAGATTAATCTGCATTTTCCGCGCGATCACCTGCGGATCTGCAAAAACTTGTGCCATATCATTAATCGGACCCGCGGGCACACCCGCCGCTTCGCAAGCGCTTAACAGCGCATCTTTCGAAAACGTTTTTGTCTTTTGCATAAGCTGCGAGACCATTTTATCGCGATTAGTAATTCGGTCTGAATTTTTTAGAAACTCTGGCGCCTCAGCCATGTCAGCGAGGCCCAAAAGGTCGCATAGCCGTTGATATTGGCCATCATTACCCGTGGCGATAATGATATGCCCGTCGGCGCAGTCAAACACCTGATAAGGCGTTAGGTTCGGGTGATAATTGCCCGTTCTTTCCGGCGCAGTTCCCGTTGATAAATAATTCAGTGCCTGATTGGCCATTACAGAAACCGCCGTATCCAAAAGCGACATATCGATATGCTGCCCCCGGCCAGTGCTAGCGCGCATATGGATCGCCGAAAGGATCGCCGTGGTGGCGTAAACGCCCGTGAAAATATCGGTGATCGCCACTCCCGCGCGCTGCGGTGCGCCGTCGGGCTCACCCGTGATCGACATAAAGCCCGACATCCCCTGAATGATATAATCATACCCCGCGCGATGCGAATAGGGACCAGTTTGCCCGAAACCGGTGATCGAACAATAGATCAGCTGCGGATTCTCTTTGGCAAGACTGGCATAATCGAGCCCGTATTTTGCCAATCCGCCGACTTTAAAATTTTCAATCAGGATATCGGCATCCCGCACCAGACGACGCATATCTGCTTGCCCCTCTGGCGTTCGAAAATCAATCACAACGCTTCTTTTTCCACGGTTGCAAGAATGGAAATACGCCGCGGTCTCTTCATCTTCACGCTGAATAAAAGGCGGGCCCCATTGCCGCGTGTCATCCCCGTTTGGGGCTTCCACCTTGATCACTTCCGCGCCAAGATCGGCGAGGGTTTGCCCGGCCCAAGGGCCGGCCAAAATCCGCGCGAGCTCAACCACCTTTAATCCGTCAAGGGGCGCAGCCATTCCAACTAAAGCTTTTCATCAAGGATTTTAGCAAACTCTTCATAATTCATGTTCTTATAAGGCTGTCCATCAATCAGGAAAGACGGCGTCGATTGGATGCCGTCGCGCTGCGCGTTTTCCTTGTACCACCCCACCAAAGCCCGAAGTTTGTCGCCATCTTGCAAACAGCTGTCTAACGCCGCATCCTGCATGCCCGATAAACGTCCAATTTTGCGCAAAGCTTCCACAATGGCCAGATCATCTCCGGCCCGCGCCCATGTGCTTTGGCTGTTCAGGATCAAATCTGTCATACCAAAAAACCGATCTGGGCCGCTGCAACGCGCAATCATTGACGCCCACATGCCGTATTTATCAAAATAAACCTCACGGAAAATAAATTTAACCTTTCCCGTATCGATATAATTTTTGCGCAATAACTTATACACATCAGAATGGAAGCGGGCACAATGCGGGCAGGTGAATGAAGCATATTCGATCACAGTGATCGGGGCATCTTCGGCGCCTTGTACCATATCGATAATCTCAGCTGCACCCGCATCGGCATCGCTGCTTTGCGCGTTTGCGGCGAAGGGTAAGGCAAACTCTTGATCCAAAGCAGCCGTTTGGGGGGATTGATTCAGCCAAACCCCCAGTCCGACCGCGAGGCCAAACACCACAAACATATAAGCAAATTTGCGCATTTTTTATCCTTATTTTTCGATTTATTTCTCTTCTTGAGACTGTGTTAGAACATTCTGCCCCAACTGTTCAAGAGCGCGGCGCAGGTTTGCATCACGCACCGGCTCTGCTAGGGTTTGCGCCTGTGCCTCTGCGGCTTTGAGCGCGCGCTTTGGCGCTGGCTTGGATTGCGGGGCAAAGACGGCCTGCGCATCGGCAAATCCATGCGCGGAGGTTTGCGTAATTCGAATGCGCCGAATTGCGTTATAACCATAGATGGCGTTGACGCGCCGGCGTAGGCTTTCCTTTTGCATTTCGATCATCGGGGCATGCGCGCCCATTGTCAGTATCGTCAACGTGCCCCCGAACCCTTGTTTGGCATAACTGACCTCGGTCGGGTAGGTCACATCGGCCAGATCCTCGCCAACGATCTCACGCCAATGGGTCAGCACGCGGGGCTGGGCAAACCCACGGCTTTCGCCCAGTTTTCGAATGTGGGATTGCAACAAGGCAGAGGTCTGCTTAAACCCCTGCCTAGCGCGTTTCTTGCCCGATTTATTTTCGCTTACCGACATAAGCCCTAGCATAAGGCCTTCGAATGATCTTGCCAGCCCCTATACAAAAAAGTGAAGCAGATCATGCCGCCTAACGCCAAAGCAAGCGATCTTCTGTCTTGGTATGACGCTCATGCACGCGAAATGCCCTGGCGCGTAGGCCCGCAAGATCGCAAAAACGGGCAGATACCTGATCCCTATCGCATTTGGCTTTCAGAAATCATGCTGCAACAAACCACCGTCGCCGCCGTCAAAAAATATTTCCTGCGCTTCACCCAGCTTTGGCCAACGGTTGGCGATCTTGCAGCAGCGCAAGACGCAGCCGTCATGGCCGAATGGGCCGGTCTTGGATATTACGCGCGGGCGCGCAATCTATTGAAATGCGCGCGCGTCATCTCTGCAGAATATGCAGGCGCTTTTCCAAGCGATCATGCCACTTTGCGCGCGCTGCCCGGAATCGGTCCCTATACGGCAGCGGCGATTGGAGCGATTGCCTTTGATCGGCGCGAGACCGTGGTGGATGGCAATGTAGAGCGGGTGATGGCGCGATTGTTTGATATCCATACCCCGCTGCCTACGGCCAAACCCGAACTAACCGAAAAAGCCAACCATCTGACCCCGCATGAAAGGCCCGGCGATTACGCCCAAGCCGTGATGGATTTAGGCGCCACGATCTGCACCCCCAAAAATCCAACCTGCGGCCTGTGCCCGTGGCGGGGCCCTTGCCGCGCCTTTCGGGCCGGCACGATGGCGCAATTGCCGAAGAAGCTTCCCAAAAAGCCCAAGCCAACGCGCTTTGGCATTGCCTATGTGGCCCGGCGCGAAGATGGCGCCTATCTGCTTGAGCGGCGCCCCGAGCGCGGCTTGCTAGGAGGGATGCTGGGGTGGCCCAGCAGCGATTGGAACGACGCCCCTGTTTCAGCACCTCCAATCACTGCCACTTGGCAGAAGGTGCCGGATGAAGTGCGCCACACATTCACCCATTTTCATCTTCATCTTAGCGTTCGCAAAGCGGATATATTGATGCATATGACGCCAGAGCGCGGCGAATTTTTAGGCCGCGCGCAATTTCGCCCTACGGATCTTCCAACGGTGATGCGAAAAGTGTTTGATCTGGCCATTAAATAGCCACAAAAGCGGCCCAAATTGCCGCTGAGGTTATCGCTGAAACATCGGGCAAACAGTCAAACATGGCATCTGCATTTAAATCCGCCCTGCCCTTTTGGATTGGGTTATCCATGGGGCCTATCATCATAGCTGCGGCGCTGCTTGGCGGCTTCTGGATTTTGAGCATTCCGTTCGTCATTTGGTATGTTTTTCCGGCGCTAGACACGGTGCTTGGCAAAGAACAAACAAACCCTGCACCATCCGAAAAAGACATGCGGTTACAATGGCATCGGCTTAACCTCATACTCTGGCCAATTTTGCAATTTTTGATTTTATTCGGGCTTATCGCTTTTAACAAAGCGCTTGACCTAAATGGCTGGGAAACAAGCGGGTTGTTTTTTTCCCTAGGCATGATGACGGGCACGATTGGCATCAATTACGCGCATGAGCTTATGCATCAACCCCGCCGAAGCGACCGTTGGCTTGCCGATATACTGATGGCGATGGTGCTCTATTCGCATTTTCGCAGCGAACATCTTTTGGTGCATCACCGCTATGTAGGCACCCCCCGTGATGCTGTTACGGCACGTTATAATGAAAACGTGCATCGGTTTTTTATCCGTGTTTTAAAAACAAGCTACCTTTCTGCATTTCGCGCAGAAGCGCAGCGCCTCACCCGGCAGGGGCGTGATTGGTATGATCTCAAAAACCCGTTTTGGATCTACTGGATCCTACAGTTGCTGATGCTGGCTTTTGCCTATGGTTTGGCAGGTTTTTGGGGTGTCCTTCTATTTGTTTTTCAGGCCTTTATCGCTGTTTTTCATCTCGAACTTATAAATTACCTGGAACATTATGGCCTGACCCGAAAATATTTGGGAAATGGAAGATATGAAGCGGTTCAACCACACCATTCTTGGAATGCAGAGCACCGTGCAACCAATTGGCTTCTGATCAACCTTCAGCGCCATTCTGACCACCATTACAAACCTTCCCGTGCCTATCCTTTGTTGCACACCTATCCAAAGCAACTGGCCCCACAGCTTCCCTACAGCTATCCGATCATGGGAATGATTGCAGTATTTCCCAGACTGTGGCGTAAAGTCATGAATCCGAAAGTGACGGCATGGCGAGCCATGCATTATCCAGAAATAAGCAATTGGCAGCCTTATAACAAAGGCACAAACCCGCCGCCAAATTAAAAAAATCCCCGCTTTAAAAAGCGGGGAGGTGGTGGCTTTTTTCAGGCCACAGGCAAATACGTTTATCTCTCAGGGCTCAATTATATGCGCGATGCGGCGTTAATTGGGCCGATTGCCCATTTCATCTCGAATTTGTTGGCGCAACAAATCGATGGGCACCTTCTTACCCTCGCGCTTGAAACACCAATAGGTCCAACCGTTACAGCTGGGCGCGCCTTCGAGCGCAGCGCCCACTTGATGGATCGAACCTTTAATATCGGCGGTCGCCAACGTGCCATCGGCGCGCACTTTAACTTTATGTCGCCCGTTTAAGCTGTGAAGCTCTTCACCCGGGCGCAGCATACCACGCTCAACAAGCTGGCCAAAGGGCACTCGCGGTTCGGCGCGTTTTGCGGTTGTGACCTGAAGCGCCTCGCTGTCAAATTTACGCACCAGCGCGATCCGCTTTTCCGCCACTTTGCGATAGGCCGCCTCTTGTTCGATGCCAATAAAATTACGACCCAGCATTTTCGCAACTGCACCGGTTGTGCCGGTGCCAAAAAACGGGTCTAAGATAAGATCACCTGGTTGACTGGACCCCACCAAAATGCGGTGCAGCAAGCTTTCCGGCTTTTGGGTCGGGTGGGCTTTATCGCCCTGTTCATTCTTCAACCTCTCATGACCATTACAAATTGGCAGCAACCAATCGCTGCGCATTTGAATACCTTCATTCAGAGCTTTCAGCGCATCATAGTTAAACGTGTATTTCGAGTTTTCCGATTTTGATGCCCAAATCATTGTTTCATGCGCATTGGTAAACCGTTTGCCCCGAAAATTCGGCATGGGGTTGGCTTTGCGCCACACCACATCGTTCAAAATCCAATAGCTATGATTCTGAAGCGCGGCGCCCACCCTAAAAATATTATGATACGAACCAATCACCCATATGGCGCCATCCGGCTTTAACAGGCGGCGGGCCGCCTTCAGCCAAGCATTTGTAAACGCGTCATAGGCCGCGAAAGAAGAAAATTGATCCCAAGCATCATCCACCGCATCAACGCGGCTATTATCGGGGCGATGCAAATCACCTTTTAACTGTAGATTGTAGGGAGGGTCTGCAAAAATCAAATCAACTGACTCTGCCGGCAGGCTGTTCATCACCTCGATGCAATCGCCCGCCAAAATACTGTTCACCGGCAACCCAGCGGCCGCCTTCTTTGTTACTGTCTTCATTTTTCTGCCTCTTGAACCGGCGCATATTTGCGCTCTTTTCTTGGCAGTAAAATGAATCAAAGCTGATTCGCCGTCAATTTCTTTTTTGAATCAAGGGGTTATTTATTTTTGGGATACAAGATGTTGTGTATAGGTTTGAAAGAAACCCTATGATGTGGGGTCACACCAAGGCGCTGAAGGGCCGATTTATGCTCTGCTGAGGGATAGCCTGCATTTTTTTCCCAGCCATAACCGGGAAATGAGGCCGCCAAATCCTTCATCAAACGGTCGCGCACCGTCTTGGCAATGATCGAAGCGGCTGCGATAGATAAGGATTTCGAATCCCCCTTGATGATCGTACGATGCGGCATCTGCAAATCGGAAGGTGCTCTATTGCCATCAATTAAGAGGAAATCGGCCGCCATGGAAAGCCCTGTCACCGCCGTTCTCATCGCCAAGAGGCTGGCATTCAGGATATTGATATCATCAATCACCGACACGGAAATATGCGCATAAGAGACAATTGAGGTTGCTTGGATCTGCTCAAATAAGCTTTCGCGGCGTTTTGCGCTCAGCTTTTTTGAATCATTCAACCCATCGGGAATGGCCTTTGGGTTCAGAATAACCGCAGCCGCGGTAACCGGGCCTGCCAAAGGGCCACGCCCCACCTCATCAACGCCCGCAACTTGCTGAAAGCCAGCCTGCCAAGCTTCAGTTTCATTGAAAAAATCCGGACAATCCATAAACGCGAGAAACCCGATTCCATAATCTTTGGCAAGCCCGTATTGGCGCGAACCCTAACCCTAACGCTCTTGGCACCGCGACATATTGCGTAAAGCAAAGCCCTATCTCAGTTTTTCAAACTTACTCCGCCAGCTTGGCCCAAATTTTGCTGAAGAGGGTGAGAAAGACATATTCACTCTGCAGGGTACAAACCTGCTTATATCGACAGAAGGAACACAGGCGCGCCGCACAAACCTTTACCAATACCCGCCGCTTCAAAATATTTGCCAAATCACATCGCTGATGTTATCCACAGCTTAATCGAGCAAAAAAGATAACAATGTCAGCGTGTTACCAAGGAGCATTTTAAATGCATCTGCTTTGCCCGAAATGTGGATCAGGTTACAGGATCCCTAAAGACAAAATTCCTAGTAAAAACCGCGTCGTGATGTGCAGCAGCTGCACGCACATGTGGAAGCAAAATTTTGTGCCCGCACGCAGAAATTACGCAATCAAAAACCAAGCGGCGCAACACGCTCCTTTACCATCGCATGGGCCCGCAACACGGCGCGCCTATACCGCAGATGTACTATCTGTGCTGCGCGAGGAAGCAGAATTAGAAACCAAGCTGCGCCATTGAACCACAAGATATAGTAGGAATTACCCGCTTTCTGGCAAGTTTACTACTAATCGAGCAATTTTAGTATCACGCCTCCAAAACACTAGGAAAAGACGAGGAAGAAAACTTACGGCAACAATTTTTATGCAAAAAATTATAATGTTTTTCATGAGCTTACAGGGCGATATGCATTAGGGATTATAGCCGCATCGTTTGAAATATTGTTTCATGTTCCGCGATCGAAAATCACCCCAAATCCCATCCGGAAGTATTAATTTATTTAAAAACATCGCCCAATGGACCGGAGAATTATCCCAACTGGTTACTGAACTCCATCCGTAAATATCATAACTTTTCACGTGAGGCGCTAAATTTGCATCTTATCGTTAGAATGAGAGCAAGCGAGCACGTAAAGGTAGGTTTTGTAGAGGTCAACGATGTCATTCGTGGATAATTTGTCCCGCAATATTGTGGGGTCTTCAGACGCTATGATGGCGCTTCGAAAATCGGTGATGGATGTCGCCGAACATAATATCCCGGTATTAATCCTTGGTCCCAGCGGATCTGGCAAAGAAGTCGTCGCTCAATCCTTGGCCGATTTATCAGGTAGATCTGGTAAGTTGATTTCAGTGAATTGCGCCTCTATTCCCAAATCTCTGCTCGAAGCTGAGCTTTTTGGCTATGAAAAAGGGGCGTTTACAGGCGCAATCAAAACCCACAAAGGCAAGTTTGAACAGGCACATAACGGAACCCTCTTTTTAGATGAAATCGGCGATATGCCGCTTGATTTACAATCGAAATTGTTGCGGGCTTTGGAAACCAAATGCTTCTCACCGGTCGGCTCATCGCGCGAAATCGAAGTGGACTTCCGGTTGATCTGCGCAACACATAAAAATCTATATAAGCAGGTTGTCCTTAAAAATTTTCGATCAGACCTGTTTTTCAGAATCAGCGCCTTCCCGATCCGCGTGCCTGCACTGAAAGATCGCCCATGTGATATTGAAAACCTCGTCTATCATTTGGCGCAGCAACTGACCCTTTCAGGTCAGTCAAATATGAAATTTGAGCTTGAAGGTGATGCGCTTTGGTTGCTGAAAACCTTCTCTTGGCCCGGAAATGTGCGCCAGCTGCGCAACGTTATCGAATGTTTGCTTATTCGCTCGGGTGGTCAGGCGATCAACGCAATCCAAGTGCAGCAGGTTTTGCGTGAACAGAATGAACAAGGCTTAAATGACCAAGGATCTCCGGCGCAGCAAGCCTTGAAAGCCGAAGAGTCAAACAGATCACCGCTGGATTCTGTAACCGATTACCGAAGCTTTTTTGTATCAAATGGCAAGCTGATGATTGCAGAGCATTTAAAAACTGTAGAGCGCAAAGTGGTCGCCGCGGCCTTAGTGGCCGCCGAAAATGATGTGGAACTGGCTGCGAAGATGTTACATCTCTCCGTGTCCGAACTGTTCGACAAAAAGCAAACACTCGGCCTGTAAAAACTGCCTCAAGGCCCGTCTGCAAGCGCAGCTGGAACGTTGAACCGCGCGGCATATTCAGCATTACACCAGCCTGTAAACTAGCAGCTCAAACTAATGCAAAGAATTTGATGCCAGAGGCCGATGGGTTATTGAACAATGGCCCAAAATGATTACATCCCCCAACGATATGTCATCTGACCAAAGGACCCCCCAATGGCGAGCACCACGCGAAAATTTGAAGCCGATACCGGAAAAATACTAAACATCGTTATAAACTCACTTTATTCCAACAAAGAAATCTTTTTGAGAGAGCTCCTCTCCAACGCTTCAGACGCCCTTCACAAGCGGCAATATCTAGGTCAGACGGATAGCAAATTGCTCAGCTCCGACGCGGCCGAGATTTCGATTGCATTGAATAAAAAGCGCAAAACCATCGCGATCAGCGATAGCGGTATTGGCTTGGATCAGGAAGATTTGATCGAAGCTCTGGGCACAATCGCCCGATCTGGCACCAAAGCCTTTATCGAACAAATTGAACAGGCCGCGGAAAAAGATAAGGATGCAATAAGCCTTATCGGTCAATTTGGCGTTGGCTTTTACGCCTCATTCATGGTGGCCGATAAAGTGGAAGTGCACACATTAAAAGCAGGTCAGGATCAAGGGTATTCTTGGCAAAGCGACGGCCAATCCGGCTATGAAATCAACGCAAGCAGCGCCCGCGACACCGTTGGTACCACGGTTGTTTTGCATCTTAAAAAAGAGGCGAAAGAATTTCTGGAAGACATCCGAATCCAAACCCTCGTAAAGAAATACTCAGATCATATCGCCTATCCAATCCGATTGGTGAAAGACGATCAAACCTCTGAAGTGATAAACTCAGTGGAGGCGCTTTGGACTAAACCTGTAAAAGACATCACGCAAGAGCAGTATAATAATTTTTATCAAAACCATAGCGGCCAATATGACACGCCGTTTTTGACCCTGCATAACAAAGCCGAAGGCGCTGTGGAATTTACCAACCTGCTGTTTTTACCAAGCCAAAAGCCTTTCGATCTTTTTGACCCAGAACGCAAAACAAAAGTTCAGCTTTATGTAAACCGCGTGTTCATCACCGACGAATTGAAGGATCTAATTCCAGAATGGCTGCGCTTTGTGCGCGGCATCATTGATACGGTCAGCCTTGATCTAAATGTCAGTCGGGAAATGCTACAGCATAATGCAACGCTGCTTAAAATTCGCAAAGCCGTGACCAAGCGCGTGCTGTCCGAATTGGCCAAAAAGGTTAAAAAGGATCCGCAATCCTATGAAGCGTTTTGGGCAAATTTCGGCCGCGTTTTGAAGGAAGGCATTTATGAGGATGCGGATAATCGCGACCGCATTTTGAAAATCTGCCGGTTTTATTCTTTACAGCAAGATAAGATGATTTCGCTTGAAGACTATATCGATGCGATGCCTCAGACCCAGAACGATATTTATTACCTAGCCTCCGACTCTGTTAAAGCCGCAAAGCGTAGCCCACATATTGAAGGCTTTGCGGAAAAAGACATTGACGTTTTATTGATGACCGACCCGATTGATGAGTTCTGGATTTCAACAAGTCCGAAATATTCAGAAAAATCTTTGGTCTCTATTGCACGCGAAAACGTCGACCTGTCCAAATTCGCCAAAGAGGGTGACGCGGATGAAGCCGAAGATCCAAATTCCGATATGTCTGATGTTATCGTAAAACTGAAAGCTGCATTGGGTGAAAAAGTGTCGGATATTCGGGTGTCCAGCACCTTGACCTCGAGCCCTGTGCGCTTGGTCGCCGCAGATGGAGGCCTTGATTTCAACCTCGAGCGCATCATGAAAGCGCAAAACCCGGATTATACGGGCAGCGCCAAAGTGTTGGAACTGAACGCAACGCATCCGATAATGCAAAAGCTAAAGGCACAGCCCGAAGAAACCGATCAGGGCCTAGATGCGCTGGCTTCAGTGTTGTTTCAACAAGCGCGCATTTTAGATGGTGAAATGCCCGAAGATCCCACATCGTTCATTCAAAATGTCAACCAGTTAATCGCCTCAGGGATATAAAGCGCAACGGCCTATACTGTTATTTGCCTGCCCGCTCAAGGGCAGGCAAATCTGCTTGTCTGTAGAGAAAAAACCCCAAAGCCCCTACCACCAAAACACCACCAAACAAGGTCAGCGGGCTCGGCGTTTCTTTGATACCAAGCCAAACCCATAAAGGGCCCAAAACCGTTTCTAACAGCATAATCATGCTCACATTGGCTGCCGATGTCAGCCGCGATGCCTTTGACAGCAAGAAAAAAGAAACGGGTAGAATAATCAATCCGGTGACCGATATATAGATTAGGCTCGCGCCTCTCACCTGCCAAGCCGCGGGCCAAAGATAAAAGGCGGTACACCCCGCGATCAGCGCGCCTAGACCAATCGCTAATTCAAATGGCACAGTTTTATTTTTCCGAATAATCACAAAATTAAAGGCCAGACTGACGGCAACCGCAAGCCCGCAACACGCCCCCAAAAGCGTTTCAAAATCAGTATTCATACCCCGTTCGATATCGCCAACAACCGACATAAGAATTCCAGAAAACACCAAGGCTATGGTTGCCCAAACGCGGCGATCCGCCAGTTCCCCCAACAGAAAATAACCTAGCAAAGCCGCAATAACCGGCACGGTAGCAACGGCCAACAAAACCACAGCCACGGGCGCAAGCGCGATTCCAAAGGCAAAGAATGAGGCATTTCCAATCTGGCAAATCACCAAAGACCAAAACCCAAAAGACGCAACGCGCGCGCGGTTCTCTTTTTCTTCCCTCGAGCGCGCGATCAACCCGATCGATAAAAACACCAATCCAGCCAAACATGCGCGCCACGCCAACATGGCTCCACCATCCAATCCGGACAGGCGCATTAAAAGCGTATCGGGTGTTAATAACAAAGCCCCTGCCAGCGCCAGCATCAGCCCATTGCTTAAATTATTCATTCACCTGCCCTAATCTCAATGATCAACGAACCCTGAAACGGTTTATTGCTATCGTTTTGACTTGTTAGAAATCTCTGGTTTAATTTGCAGAAAGAAGCCCAGCCCATGCGCTGCGTTGTGCAGGCGTCCTTGTGGTTTTGGCATTGCAAAACATGCGCCCGCAACGGCAACGGCAAACCACCGGCTAAGGTTAAACCTTCACAAAACGCCCCGGTTAACCTTCACTTTCGAGAAAGGCGTTATAATCAATGCCAGGACCTGAAAAGCTTTGGAACTCATCTCCACTTGGATAAGAGGTTACAAAAGGCTTGATCACATCTGAAAAGCGATTGTCAATGCGGTTGGATAAAACATCGGCAAGATCTTCAAGATCATCCCAAAACCCGATCAATGCATGTTCACCATCTCCAATATCATGCGCTGACAGGCGCACCGTATCGGGCAAAGGGTAATCTCGAAGATATATCGCAATGGCCGTATATAGCGCATCATGTGAGCCCGCTTTTGGCTTGAATTTGATGCAGTTCATCATTTGCGCCATTCGAAATTCTCCCGAAATTTTTGATCAATATCGATAAGTCGACACGCTGTTTCCCGTCAGAGGAAAAACTATAGTAAAAAATATAAAAATTTCAAAGTAAAAGTTTCTAACAGCAGTGCCAGCAAAAGCTCTGTAATACACTGCCTAAAATTCCACGCGTTTCGTGACTCTAAGAAACGATATAAGCGCTTCACATAAACGCGCGTTATATTTTGATATAGTTTCTCACCCTGCTGGTTCGAATGGATAGGATGCTTGCAGCAAGGTCAACCCCCAGATGCGTGGCAAGCACGCGCCCTGCCGGTTAAATTTTTCAGACAT
This sequence comes from Paracoccaceae bacterium, assembly GCA_016778765.1. GTDB lineage: Bacteria > Pseudomonadota > Alphaproteobacteria > Rhodobacterales > Rhodobacteraceae > Thalassovivens. Next base: position 55,535 of record JADHOV010000015.1, read on the forward strand.
CCAAAACCGCTATCACGCTCGATTTAAGCTTTAGCAGCATATATAGAGCTGATCACCAAGGCAGTTTGGTATCCCATTTTATCGCCAAATCCGTAAAGCTTTTGACTGAGAGAGGATCCAGTGGAATGCCCTGCTCAATGCGCCCAGCCGCCCGCGCCCATTCGCGATCACCCGGCGCCATAACGCTGGCCCCCTTTCGCGCCTTTGACCCGCGCAAAAGCTTTAAATACCGAAGCATTCCAGCGCGGACCACCTCTCCTATTGCAAAGGCATTGGGATCTATCACGATCACAAAAGCGCCCATACCCCGCGGCGTTGTTAAATCAGGGCCCGCCATAGGGGCGATATCGGGGCTCAACTTCATACCCGTCAACACCGCTGAAAAGATTTCGGCTAAGCCGCCCAGCGCAGCCCCTTTAAAGCCAAAATCAGCCCCCCCTATCGGAGTCAGCATTTCGGCAATATTCGGATCCACAGTATCTATGCCTTGCGGATCAGATGCCGCGCCCTGCGGTAAATCCTGTTGCAACGATTGGTGTAATTGAACCCGATTATAAGGAACAGAGCTGGTCGCCATATCCAACAGCCACGGGTTTAGCTCGGCCGTCGGCACCGCGACTGAAATCGGGTTGGTGCCATGAAAGCGCTGAGCGCCATCAAATAATCGTACGAAACTATCAGAATTCCCAAACACAATCCCGATCATATTTTTATCCGCTGCCGCTTTAGAAAAAGCACCGGCTGGTCCGAAATGCGAGGTGTTTTGAATGCCGATCGCTGCAATCCCAGATGTCTGCGCAAGATCCACAGCATGATCAATCGCGGCAAATGTGGCCACCGCCCCATGCCCATTATCAGCATTCAGCAGCGCCGTGCCACTGCGCGTTTGATCCAGCACAATCTTGGGCGCAACGTTCAATCGCCCCCCCTGAAACGCCTGCGCATAATGCCCCAGCAAACGCACGCCATGGCTGTCGATACCGTGCACAGAGCCATGCATCATTGCGCGCGTCGCCGCCAGCGCGCTTGGCTGATCTGCCCCAGCTTTTTCTAAAATAAAGCGGCAAAAATCGCTAAGGCGGGCGCAGTCAGCAAGACGCGTTTCATTGGTCAGCATAATAAGTTCCCTATTCAAAACGATGGGCGGTTTGAACCAACTCCAGCCTAGGCTTTGCCCAGCCTAATCTATTGACCAGATCAAATCCAACAAGCCCTAACTTTAAACCACTAGAGTAAAACCGCGCGTTCTAAAAGCTTGCTTAAAAGGATGATCGATATGTTTTGTGGCGGCCAAAGACCAAAATAATCGTCAGCTTTTACACTATATAGAATAGGGCAGGATCCGCTAAGCTTTGTTTTTATCACTCTAACCCAAGATAAGCGGCCAAGGCTTGCGGTGGGCTTGCCATCACTTGCTGCGTCGCTTGGGGTGGGCTGAGCACTTGATCGCTTAGCAGCAATGTCTCATCAGCGATCCGCAGCGCGTCGTTGGGATCATGCGTCACCATCAGCACCGTAGCCTGCCGCTCTTGCGCCAGCGTTTGCAGCAAATCCAGCATCTCATTTTTCAAAGCAGGCCCCAATGCGGTGAAGGGCTCATCCAATAAAAGGATTGGTTTATCTTGCAAAAGCACCCGCGCCAGTGCCACGCGGCTTTGCTGCCCTCCTGATAATTCACCGGGCTTATGGGCTTCAAAGCCACTCAATCCCACGCGTGACAACGCAGCCTTCACCTGGTCTTGTTGGATCGATGACAGATATCGGCGCTGGGTCAGCGCCAAAGCCACGTTCCGTTCCGCGCTAAGATGCGGAAATAAATTATTGTCTTGAAACAGCATCGCCATAGGCCGCTGTGCCGGCCGCAGCCCGGTGATATTCTGCCCGTTCCAGAGCACGGTGCCAGAAGACACTGGCAAAAACCCCGCAAGCGCGGCCAAAAAAGTAGATTTTCCAGCGCCTGATGGGCCCATAATGGCATAAATTTTTGAATCCAAACCACGCAAAGAGGCGGTCAGCTGGAAACTGCCTTGACGGATTCTTAAGTTTTGCAAATCAAGCATTACGACGCCCTAAAAAGTCAAATATCCAGAAAAATCCAAAACTTAATATCAAAAGAAGGCTGGCGCAGCCCGCGGCTTGCTCCATACGGTACGACCCCATCAATTGATACAGCTTTAGCGGCAAGGTCGCGCGCTCGGCATCGCCAAACAGCGCGATAACGCCCAGATCGCCCATCGAAAGCGCCGCGGTCAATCCCGCGGCGAATCCGAATGGGCGCCGTAATCTAGGCCAAACCACCCAGCGCAACCACCCCAATCTAGACAGCCCCAAAGAAGCCGATAACCAGCGGAAATTGGCGTCCACCTGGCTCATTTCCGGGCGTAAAATACGCACTGCAAAGGGCAATGACATCAGAGCATTCACACATAGCGTTACCCAAAGACTTATCTCAAACGGGTTCACATAAGGCCTGGCAATCAAAAACAAACCGGTTCCCAGGACAAGCGGCGATACCGTAATGCCCAAAGTTGCGATGGCTTCACCACTGCGGCTCAGCAAACTAAGCGACAGTAACATGCACAGCGCTGTGGCCCCCAAAGCAATCAAAACCGAGCGCAGCGCCGCCATCCAAACCGGAGCCGGCAAGCTGGTTACACTGCCAAGCCCATTGCCCAAGACCAATAGCAAAGGCAGGCCTAAAAATAGCAGGGCCGCGCCAATCACCACTCCATCTAGATATTTTTGCAAGGTAGAGTGGCGGCCCAGCGCAATTGGACGATCAAGCCCAATGCCCAGCTGATGCCCCCAGGCAAAGCCCAGCGCGAAAACGGCAGCCAATGCAGACAACCCCAATTGCACCAGCCCCAACAGAGCGGCTTTTGCGAAATCAAAGTCAAATCGAAAAGCTTGATAAATCGCCAATTCCAGCGTCGTTGATTTGGGCCCCCCTCCCAAAGCCAGCGCCACAGTAAAACTCGATAAACAAATCACAAAGATGACCACCGCAGCCGAGGGCAAAACCGTCATCAGCATCGGAAACTCAATCAAACGAAACCGCGCAAAACCGCGAAGATCCAAGCTCTGCCCCAGCCGCAAGCGCTCTTTGGGGATTGTTGCCCAGCCCAATAAAATCATCCGTGTGGCAAGGGGCAAATTAAAAAACACATGCGCCAACAGCACGCCCTGCAGCCCATAGATCGAAAAGCTGCCAAAGCCCAAGCTGCGCAACCCCGTATTGAGCCAACCATTTTGACCGAAAACCGCAATCAAACCAAGAATGGCGACAATAACGGGCAAAATAAAAGGCGCGCCCATCAGCCTAATCACCGCAGCACGACCCCAAAACTGCGCGCGCGCAAGCGCTCGTGCCAGCGGAACCGCTGATAAAGTGGACAAGAGCGCCGAAAGCGCAGCCTGTAAAATGGTAAAGCGCAAAGCTGACCAATCTGCAGGCCCCAAGCTGGTAGGCCCATCCGCCTGACGCCAAACCGCCCAAAGCGGTAGAAGTACAAAGCTACAAATCAGCGCCCCAGTGCTTATTTGGACAATGCGCGGCGCCATTCCTCAATCGTCTCTTTGCGCAGGTTTGCGGCTTCTTCTTCAGAATAGAACAACACTTTTTCAGGCAAAGGCAAGTCTTGGAACGCTTGCGGCCACTGCGATTTTGGCAGGGCTGCAGGCAAAGACCAATTGCCCTCTGGAATTATGTTTTGGAATTGATCCGTCATGATGAAAGCCAAAAACGCATCCGCCAAATCGGGCACATCTGTGGATGCTATTTTCGCCGCTAACTCGACCATGAAATAATGCCCTTCGGGAAATATCGCTGCCTTTTTGGTAAGATCGTTTTCTGCCACAATATGATAGGCCGGTGAGGTCGTGTAAGAGAGCACCATATCGGCTTCGCCATCTGAAAACAGCCCATAGGATTCTGACCAGCCTTTGGTGACGGTTAGAATTTTCGGCGCAAGCTTTTGCCAAACTGCTTCTGCTTGCTCACCATAGACCGCCTTCACCCAGAGCACCAAGGCCAAGCCCGAGATTGAGCTGCGCGGATCTTGGATCACCAAGCTCAAGTCTGTGCCAGAATTCACCAAAGCATCAAAAGACGCGGGCGGGTTGGCCACTTTTTCAGTATTGTAGATAAACGCAGTATGGCCATAGTTGAACGGCAGGAATATTTCATCGCTCCACTCTATCGGCAATGTAAGCTGCGCATTGTCTTGGCCATGGGCCGCGAACAAACCCGTTTCGCGCGCTTTTTTTGTAATGTCTGTGTTCAGACCGATCACGGCATCTGCCTCGGTGCGTTCACCCTCCAGAATGATCCGTGACATGACATCACCCGTTTTAAACTGCAAGTCACAGCTGCAGCTTTCCTCAAAAGCGGCCTCAATCGCGGGTCCTGGCCCCCATTCTGACGCAAAATAATCTGGGGCATAAATTGTAAGTATCGGAGTCTGCGCCAACGTCATGCTGGCAGTGAACAGACCCGCTGCGAATGTGAAGTATTTCATGTTCTCTCCATATTTGCGACGGGCGGAGAGCGTGTAGCATGAAGCTTACCTTTCCTCCGCCGGTCTTAACCGGTTCAGGTTCGACGGGTTCGCAAAATGCGTCTCAGCCAACAAGGCGCCCCGAGGTGAGGTCGTGAATAAAGTTTTCACAACACGGTGGCAACCCCTAAAGATGTCAAACCGTCGCAACAACCTGCCCACCCGCCTACAGGCTTGAACCGCTTGCGCTGCTATCAAAGCCTCAACGCCAAAAAGAATAACATAGGCATTTTACGGTCAGCTGAGGATCCGATCGCGCGCATATTCATGTCGGGTGACGCTATGGTGTCATTTATAAAACGTAGCGGTAATCTTCAAAATATTGCGCTTTTTACTGCGCTGTGCATTGCAGTTGTGATCGCGGCCACGACCCTAACACCTTGGGCCGGCAAACTTGCCCCTCAGGGTGCCGATAAGCTGCTTCATACCGCAGGCTTTGCCTTGCTGGTAATGCCTATGCTGATGGTGCGGCTGAAAACCGGCCTCGTGATCGCACCCCTCGCACTGCTTTTTGGCGGCGCTATCGAACACATCCAACCCTATGTAAACCGGTTTGGCGATTTCTCTGATTTTTGGGCGAATTTTGTGGGTGTTCTAATAGGTGTGACTTTGGCGATACTTCTAAACCCGTTCATCAAACAATATGCGGCGCGTAACAAAAGTGCGCCAGAGCCAAAGAAATAAGTCTAGGAAACCTCTTCATATTTACCCATGATGTGGAAAATTATAAAACGTTCTTGTAAATAATGGTGACCCCGACAGGATT
>JADHOV010000016.1 GCA_016778765.1 Paracoccaceae bacterium
TTTGTGATGCGCTTTATGACGTGTCTTCGCTTAGCACGGGCAAGATACCAAAGCCGTTGCGCCAAAACACCAGCGCCAACACCCCAGCTTCACGTGTTTGCAAAGCATGCGGTTGCTGCGCGGCGTGAAAAATAACATCTCCGGGATGTAAAAAACGCGGCGCCTGCCCAGCCCGCATAAACTCGGCCTCACCAGCAATCACCAAATAGCATTCTTCGGCTGGGTGCTCATGCCATGGGTAATATAGACGGGGTGGCATATATACGACCCATGCCCAAAGTTGACCACTTTGAAACCCTCCTTCTGGACCAATGATTGTAAAACACCCAAATCGATCTAAAAAATCTTGCCCGACCTTGGTATGTTTATAGGTTTCGCGCCAATGCGCTTGAGCTCCTGCTGCCACAACAGCCTTACAAAGTGTCTGATATTGCGTTTCAAAAAATTCATTCTTTTCGCGTACCAATCCCTGCCCGCATAGCAATGGATTTGGCTCGATCTCTTGAGTTGTGACATCTTGGCAGAACGGCGCAAAAGCCATCAGCTCTTGGTGGTTTTCATAAACAGTCCGAAGTTCGGACAATAATAAATCAAACGGGCGTGCCATTACAAAAACCAATAAGATTATTCTTCCCCCAAAACCCTACATTTTGGGATTGCCATGTCAAACTCAATTAACTCTGCGGGCCTATTTTGCGGCTCGATTATAAGCCTTGACTGATCCTTATAACGGCCATTTAGATCCGAGTTATCTAAACAGCGGCCCTTTCAGTTTTTTGACACCCGAAAAGATACACTCTGGCTTTGCACCCCACCCAAGTCTTGATCCCACCGGCGAATATCACGCCGCCCCAACGGTGCTTTGAGGCCCTGTATTTCATGAAATACCGCGTGGCGGGAGGTTTTATCGCGACAGGCACAGATCACTATTATGATCTGGCACAGAGGCCTGCTCAGGGTCTTTTATATGTCTCAGCGCAGGCTTGAATGTCTTTCAAAAGCATTTGCGCTCATCGTTTTTTACGCAGCTTGAATTTTGGGAAATGCCAGATAAAAGTCACGAGGGTTGACCGGCTTTACATCGCGCCAAGACCCTTGATATGCTGTCTTTCTTCGGCAGGGCATCCGCCAAAAGCCCAAAGCATTTTGAATAGGGCTAGCAGATATGGGCCAGCCAGCCGGGGCTGGTCATCGACAATCGTGCCAAGTAGACACATCACATCAGACCCTCGACATTAAGATTTGGAGACACAGATGAGCCTATTTGACGAAGACCTTTTTCTAAAAGGCTTAGAGCAGCGAAAAGCCACTTTAGGAGCTGAGTATGTAGAGACCAACTTGGCTGCAGCCGATGAGCTCACGCGTCCATTCCAAGAAGCCATGACCGCCTGGTGTTGGGGTTTTGGCTGGGGCGATGATGTGATTGATGCCAAAACTCGCAGCATGATGAACCTGTCCATGATTGCGGCATTGGGCAAAATGCATGAATGGGAACTGCATTGTAAAGGCGCTTTAAATAACGGCGTGACCCCAGAGGAAATTCGCGCAATCATTCATGTTGTGGGTATCTATTGTGGCGTGCCACAGGCTTTAGAATGTTTTCGTTCAGCCCGCAAAGTGCTCAATGAGACGCCCCGCTAGGCCGCGTTCAGCGCCGGCAAGTAAATGAACCGCCATAGCGCAAAAAAGACCAGGGCAAAAAAACCATCCGCACCGAAAAGCCTATTGATGGACCGGCTTGGTTAAGCCCACTCAAAACATTTGCAGCGGCGGCGCCTTGCGTCTTACAAAAACAGGCATATAGCTTGATCCAGAAGGAAATTCTCGGCTACCCTTACCTGAACGCCCAAAAAGGAAATCGCGACGTGTCAAAAACTCCACCACGCTCATTGACGTTACGAGATGTCTCAGAAGCCTGCGGCGTTTCTGAAATGACCGTCAGCCGCGTTCTGCGCGACAGCGGCGATGTCTCGCAAACCACCCGCGAAAAGGTGCTCAAAGCCGCCCATGATTTGGGCTATGTACCAAATAAAATAGCCGGCGCTTTGGCAAGCCAAAGGGTGAATCTGATCGCCGTTATCATTCCGTCCATGTCCAACATGGTCTTTCCCGAAGTCATGATGGGGATCAATGAAGTTCTGGAAAATACCGAGCTACAAGCGGTTATTGGGATCACAAACTATCTGCCTGAAACCGAAGAAAGCGTGTTATACAAAATGCTGTCATGGCGCCCGTCTGGAGTTATTATCGCGGGCTTAGAACATTCTGAACGGTCGCAAAAAATGCTGCAATCTTCAGGGATACCAATCGTTGAAATTATGGATATTGACGGCACTGCCACCGATTGCGCCGTGGGTATTTCGCACCGGCGCGCCGGGCGCGAAATGGCGCAGGTTATTCTGGATGCAGGATATCGCAAAATAGGATTTATGGGCACAAAAATGCCTCTCGACCATCGCGCCCGCAAACGCTTTGAAGGCTTTTCAGAAAGACTTTTGCAATCCGGTGTAGAAATCGCTGATAAAGAATTTTATTCGGGGGGCTCTGCCTTGGCGAAAGGGCGCGATATGACCAATGATATGCTCATGCGCTCACCGGATTTAGATTTTTTATATTTCTCAAACGATATGATTGGTGCGGGCGGTCTGTTACATCTTTTGAAACAAAAGGCCGATATTCCGCAAAAAATTGGTTTAGCAGGCTTTAATGGTGTCGAGTTGCTGCAAGGCCTACCACTGCAATTGGCCACGATGGATGCCTGTCGCTTGCAGATCGGCCGACAGGCCGCACAAATCATTTGCCATCGGATTTCGGGCGCCTTGACATTGGGTGAAAAAATCGTTGAATTGACGCCAACGCTTTCACCGGGTGACACGCTGCGATCGGCCTAATCGTGAAGAAATCGCGTGGTTTTTTGCCCAACGCTTTAACTTCAAAGAAAGCGAAATGACCGACCAAACTATGTTCAAAAGATATGCGATTTATTTTGTTCCCAAGGGGGAATTGGCCAAGTTTGGACGGGCATGGCTGGGCTGGGATTGCCGCAAAGGTCAATATATAAGCTCTGAAAACGCATTTGCAGAGCCGCTGGCTGACCGAGAACATTTTACAAAAAAACCGCGGAAATATGGGCTTCACGCAACCTTAAAAGCCCCTTTTCGACTGCAAGCAACGCAGAGTGAAACCGCCCTGCGCAGCGCATTCCGCGGCTTTTGCAATCATCAAAAACCAACAGCTTCGGGCAATTTAATGCTCTCTGAACGGGGCGGGTTCCTCTCGTTAAGGCCCCAAATGCAATCCGCTGCCCTCTTTGAGCTTGGCAAACACTGCCTTGAAGCGTTTGACCCGTTTCGCGCGCCTTTAGAGCAGAGCGATCTAGACCGTCGCCGCAACGCTCGCCTGAGCCCGCGCCAAAACCAGTTTTTACACCAATGGGGCTATCCATATGTGCTGCAAGAGTTCCAGTTTCACATTACGTTAACGTCATTCCTGAGCATTTTACAGCGCGAAACGATCAAACCAGCATTAAAGAATTTGTTGGCTCATGAGTTGGACCGCCCCTTTATTATCGCGCATCTTGCCTTAATGGGAGAGGATAGAAACGGCCAATTTCATATTTTGGAAGAAGCCAATCTATCCGGCTAAAGGAACGGAATACCGACATAAAAAGGGCTAAAGCTCAACTCGATAATTTGTGAATTTCTTCTTTGATCCGTAATTTTTGTTTTTTCATCGTTGCGACCTGCAAGTCATCAATCGCCAGGGATTTTTGTGCCTCTTCAACTGCCTCTGACAAAGCTTGGTGCTTTTTTCTTAGTTCCCGCACATGCGAAACAACTGTCATATTGCTCAACCTCCTATGTAGCAATGCTTCGATGGCAGCATAAATTTATCACCCTGTCACTTAGAATAATTTTATTCTCGCAAAATAGGAGGAGTTTCGCCGAGCCACTTCAGTCTATTCCCAAATCGACACTAAATCTGCGCTGTTGCGCAACACTGAACTGACCAAACCAGTATAGGTGTCACCATCATGGCGGTGGCGATCGCCCTCATGCAGTATCAAAGGCGCCATCAGACGAAAATTGGCTCGGCCGGCTTTGCGCGCGCGCAAAAGCATCAATCCGCTTTCGCGTCCTTTGCGCGGTGCGATGGGCACAACTTGTAAGCTGCCCAGATCATCGGGTAAGACAGCCATAAAATCCTGCAGCCTTTCGCTGCGAAAAATAAAATGGGCATAGCCCTTTGGGCGCAACCGTTTGGCGGCAAGCTTAACCCAAATCTTCAATGGCGTTTGCTCTCCCAGGGCGCGTTCGCGCGCCTGATGCGGGGCGGGGCAGCTCTGCGCGCGGTCAAAATAAGGGGGATTGGCAATCACGAAATCAAAGTTTTCACCCCGTAGCGCGGCTGGAGGGGAGGCGATATCTGCCGTGATAACTGTTAATTTGCAACCATTTTGCTGCGCATTTTGAGAGGCAAGAATCGCGGCATCAGGCTGAATTTCAACTCCGGTTATTGCCAAGCCGGGGACGCGGGCCGCCAGACACAGACTGGCCACGCCAACACCGCAACCAAGTTCTAAAACGCTTTCCCCCCTGACCGCGGGAACCGAGGCGGCAAGCAAAACAGGATCAACCCCCGCGCGATACCCTGTCTTGGGCTGAGCAACCATCAAACGGCCACCTAGAAACTGGTCATGGCTATGCAAATCCGAATCAAAGGTCATCGCAGCTCAATCTTATGCGCGATCATTAAGCGCAGCGCCGATGCGTGATCGTCTTCGCGCACCATCAAACGACGCGGCAAAATCCCCAGAGATCCTTCAAGTACCGAGGTATTTGTATCCAATTCAAAAAAAGCAATTTCCGCATCTTTCAGAATCGCCTGCGCATAGGCAATTAAAGTGATGTCGTTGCTTCTGAGCAGTTCTTGCATGGCCTTACATTTAGTAATATCACTGCGCCTTGTCGAGCTTAGGAAACTGAAAAATGGGCGATCAAGGGAACATCGTGACCAAACCCCAAGATGCATTGGCAAACTTGCTGTCGAAAGAGATGGCACAGGTCAATGAGCTGATTTCACAGCGCATGGCCTCACAATACGCGCCGCGCATTCCCGAAGTGACCGCGCATTTGATTAATGCAGGTGGCAAACGTCTGCGCCCCTTACTGACCCTAGCAAGCGCTTCTATCTGCGGCTATACGGGCGGCTTTCATATTCATTTGGCGGCAACGGTCGAATTTATCCATACCGCCACCCTGCTGCATGATGACGTTGTCGATGAAAGCGCGCAGCGGCGCGGGCGACCCACAGCCAATCTACTCTGGGATAACAAATCATCCATATTGGTGGGCGATTATCTGTTTTCGCGGGCCTTTCAATTGATGGTAGATACTGGGTCTCTTGACGTATTGGCCATTTTATCCAACGCCTCTGCCACAATCGCAGAGGGCGAAGTTTTGCAACTCAGCGCCTCGCGCGATCTGAACACCAACGAAGAGATTTATCTGCAAGTGGTCAGAGGTAAAACCGCCGCCCTGTTTTCAGCCGCCACGGAAGTCGGCGGGGTGATTGCAAATGCACCTAAAGCGGTTCAAACCGCTTTGTTTGATTACGGCGATGCTCTGGGAATCGCGTTTCAAATTGTCGATGATCTATTAGATGTTAGCGGCGATCCCGACCTGATGGGTAAAAATATTGGAGATGATTTTCGCGAACGCAAGCTAACCTTACCATTCATAAAAGCCGTTGCGAAATCCACTGCCGATGAGCGGGCATTTTGGAAACGCACGATCGAAAAGGGAGACCAGCAAGAGGGTGACCTAGCACGGGCTTTGGAGCTCTTAAAAACCCATCATGCAATCGAAGAAACCCGCCAAGATGCTTTGCAATGGTCGAGCCGGGCCCAAGACGCCTTGGCTCCGCTGCCCGACCACCCGATGAAGGCGCTTTTGGCGACGCTTGCGACCTATGTGGTCGAACGGATCACTTAAACCTGTCCAAACATATCTGGGTTGATGCGATCCACCAATCTGGATGGGTTTGCGCCAGCTTTGCAGCAAGCGCATCGCGCGCCGCATCATTTTGCATCAAGGCAAAACACGTGGCACCAGAGCCGGACATACGCGCCAAAGCCACGCCGGGTGCAGCGCGCAACGCGGCCAGCACATCCCCGATAACTGGAACCAAGTTCTGCGCCGGCACCTCTAGATCATTGCGTTGCTTGGACAACCAAAGCAACCAGGCCTCACGGTTTCGCGGATCAGGCATCGCCTCTAAGACCGGAGGATTTTCTTTTGAGGCAAGCGCGTTGAACACCGCCGGCGTCGATACCCCCTGCCGCGGATTGACCAGAATTATGGGAAATTGCGGCGGTGGCCCTAACATCTCTAATTGATCGCCAATTCCCCGCATCCGGGTTAACTGCGGCGACATGCAAACCGGTATGTCAGCGCCAAGCTGCAGCAGTTTGGCAAGGGCGGGCACAGGCTGGGACCACAGCTGTGATAAGGCCCGTATCGTCGCTGCCGCATCGCTTGAGCCGCCGCCAATTCCAGACGACGCGGGAAGGTTTTTTTCCAACTGAATATGCACTCCCTTATACACATCAAACAAATGAGCAGCCCGGATCACTAGGTTTTCCCGCCCGATAGGAATATCATGTGCAAAGGGGCCAGTGCAGTCTAAAGACAGCTCATCCGCAGGTGAAACAGTAATCCGATCGCCAATATCGGCCATAACAACGTATGAATCCAGAAGATGATAGCCATCGCTACGCTGACCTGTAACGTGTAAAATCAAGTTGAGTTTGGCCGCTGCGAAGGCCTTAGCCATCTTGATTGGCCGTCGAGAGCAACGCCTCTGCCTCTTCTTCCAAAACGCGCTCCAATCCTACCTCTAACTTGCGCAGAATCCTTTTTCGATCTGTTTCTTCAGGATCGAATGACAAAGCCCGCCGCCATTGAAACACCGCCTCACGCTTGCGCCCCACCTCCCAAAACACATCCCCGAGATGGTCGTTCACGATCGGATCGATCGGCATCAATTCTGCCGCTCTTTCCAAATGCGGCAAGGCCTCCTCAAAGCGGCCAAGGCGATAAAAAACCCAGCCCAAACTATCGACAATATAACCACTTTCTGGCTGCTTATCGACCGCAGTTTGGATCATCGCTAAAGCTTCATCAAGCTTTTGACGCTTTTCCACCAACGAATAGCCAAGATAATTCAAAACCTGAGGATGCTCGGGCTGTAACGCCAGCGCTTGCCGGAAATCCTGTTCGGCCGCGGGCCAATCGCCCATCCGCTCATTGGCCATGCCGCGCGCGTAAAACAGCCGCCACGCGCTTTTCATGGTGGGGTTCAAAAGATCTAAGGCAGCCGTATAGGCCATAACCGCCTCATCATAGCGTTCTTGACTGCGCAGCAGATTACCCAACGCCTGATGGGCCGGCACTAATTTTTCATGGCTACGGGATAATCCGCGCAATACCTCGATTGCCGCCTCGGTCATTCCACTGTCGCGCAATGCATCCGCGCGCCCCAGCTCAGCCAAGGGAAACAGCGCGGAAACGGGAGCAATTGTCCGATAGGCTTCTATCGCCAGATCATATTGCCGCATTGCCACTAAAATCTCTGCGCTCAGCAACGCGGCCGGGGTGTATTTAGCAGAGAGAAACTGTGCCAATTGCGCGTGAAACAAGCTGTATTCATCTTTTTGCTCTTGGTTGAGGATTTGCGCAACCGCAAAGAAGACCTCAGCCAGCCCATCCTCGGCCGTTTTCATCAGCAAAGGTTTTGGCGATCGTTTCCCCCCAATATCAGCTTTCAGCCGATCAAGCTCAGGATCAGATTGCTCGGTGAAAAATCTGTCAAAGATTGTACCAGCCTTATCAAACTGACCATCCTGCATCAAAGCCTCGAGCCTGATTAAAATCGCTCTGCGCGTCACTTGCGCGCCATCTTTTGACAATGCGTCAAAGCGGTCATCGGCAGCCTGATAATCGCCTGACACTTTATAAATCAACGCCAGATGATAATTGGCGAGCCCGCGTTCCTGATCCTGTTTAGACAATACTTTCAACTTCGCGATCGCCGCTTCATAATCCCCGCTACCGGCCAATGACCAAGCTTCAATCAAATCATCAATAAGGGGATGACCAATCCCACGCTGTTCTTGCAAAAGCCTCGACAGGTCTGAATAATTTTGAGACTTGGCTTTATTTGCAATCACCACCAAATTGGCCCATTGGCTATTGGCGCCTTGATTTGTGAAGGCTTGAGCAGCGGGTAAGGCCTGCTCAAACCGCCCCAACGCACCCTGCGCCAAAATCAGCTGTTCAAGCGCCATTATATTGGCGCTATCCTGCGCAACAACTTTTGAGAAATACTGAACAGACGCGTCCAGCCGACCATCTAAACTGGCTTGACGGCCCGCAAGATACGACCCGGCCAAGCCCTCTGCAAAAGACGGCGCGCCCAACATGCTTACTATGCATGCAAACCCTAAAATATACCGCAAAATAAAAACCTACCCATTTTCCGTTAACTTAGGCTGCGTGCCCAGCCAAAGCAATGCCTTGGTAAAAACGCAAGATTTGATAAATCAAATGTAAGGCGTTGGTTGATATTCTCAAGAAGGGTGCGCGCAGAACTTACATATTGGGATAGTTAGGACCATCGCCCCCCTGAGGCGTGACCCAAGTGATATTCTGGCTTGGATCTTTTATATCGCAGGTTTTGCAATGCACACAGTTTTGAAAATTAATCACAAACCGGGGATCTTTCGCCTCTTCCTGAACCACCTCATAAACGCCCGCGGGACAATACCGTTGCGCAGGTTCCGCAAATTTCGGCAAATTCACCGAAATCGGCAGATCAGGATTCGAAAGTTGCAAATGCGCCGGTTGGCTTTCTTCATGGTTGGTCATCGAAAATGCCACATTGGTCAGCCGATCAAAACTGAGTTTGCCATCGGGCTTTGGATAAGTGATTTCGGCATGCTGCGCGGCGGGCTCAGTGGCTTGTGCATCCGTTTTGCCATGCGACAATGTGCCGAATAAAGAAAACCCAAAAACGGTTTGCCACCACATATCAAAACCGCCAAGAGACAGGCCGCCCAAAGGACCAAAACGCGCATTAAGAGGCGCAACATTGCGCACTTTCTTCAGATCTTTGCCAACCACGCCCGTCCGCAAGCTATGATCATAGGCGTCAAGTTGATCCCCCGAGCGCCCTGCTTTTATGGCCGCTGCGGCCGCTTCAGCAGCCTCAATCCCCGAATGCATCGCGTTATGGTTGCCCTTGATACGTGGTAAATTCACCAGCCCTGCAGAACATCCCAACAACGCCCCGCCTGGAAACGCGACTTTGGGAAGAGATTGCGCACCGCCTTTGGTAACGGCTCGAGCTCCGTAAGCAATGCGTTTGCCGCCTTCTAACAATTTTGCAATTTTGGGATGATGTTTAAAACGCTGGAATTCCATATAGGGTGAAAGATAAGGATTCTTATAATTCAAATCGACAATATAGCCCACATAGACCTGATTGTTATCCAGATGATAAATGAAGGAGCCGCCCGAATTTTTAAAGCCCAAAGGCCACCCCAAACTATGCGTGACTTCGCCTTCATTATGGCGCTCGGGATCCACTTCCCAAATTTCTTTCATGCCAAGGCCAAATTTTGGCACATCGCAGCCTGCAGCCAAATCGTATTTTTCAATCACCTGCTTTGAAAGCGATCCGCGCACCCCTTCGGATAAGAAAACATATTTGCCCAAGAGCTCCATACCCGGCTCGTAAGCCTCAGAGATCGACCCATCGCCCGATTTACCAAATTCACCGGCAACCACGCCGCGCAACTCACCCTGCGCGCCGTAGACCAACTCGGAACAGGCCATGCCCGGAAATATCTCTACGCCAAGCGCCTCGGCTTGCTCGGCCAACCAACGACAGACATTTCCCATAGAAACAATATAATTCCCATGATTGTTCATCAGCGGCGGCATCAGCGCATTGGGCAAACGAATTTGACCCGCTTCACCCAAAACATAAAAATTATCTTCTTTTACCGGCACTGTCAGAGGCGCATTTCTGGCCTTCCAATCTGGAAATAAGCGGACTAGCCCGCTGGGATCTAAAACGGCCCCCGATAAAATATGTGCGCCAACCTCAGAGCCTTTTTCAAGCACAACAATATCAAGTTCACTGTCCAGCTGTTTCAAGCGAATTGCCGCCGATAAACCTGCCGGGCCGGCACCGACAATCACAACATCATAATCCATTGTTTCGCGTTCGATTTCGCTCATCTGCTTCTCCAGCTGCATGCCTTGAAATATTGTTACCCAAACGCTTAACCCGCGCAAAAGCCCGCCGTCAATGCGCTTTGAGTGATTATTCATTATGCGCCGGTGCTTTGTGTTAAAACCTTAGAAAGAACTGCCTAATAAGAAAGATTTCTCCGGCAATAACACGCCGTATCGCATAGTTTTGCTTGCATTTCTTGGGCGGCTTTGGTCACATGCCGACGGACAATAGCCGATGCGATCCGGCACCTTAAAAAGCGATGATCAAGATTATGGAAAAGATACCTATGACCCGGGCGGGCTATGATGCGCTTGAGGCGGAATTGAAGCAGTTAAAATCTGTTGAGCGACATGCCATCGTGAAGGCCATCGCAGAGGCGCGCGAACACGGAGATCTATCTGAAAACGCTGAATACCATTCTGCGCGGGAAAAACAGAGCTTTATCGAAGGCCGGATCAAAGAGCTCGAGGGCATTTTATCTTTGACGGAGGTTTTGGACCCGAGCAAAATGTCTGGTACGATTAAGTTTGGGGCCACCGTCACTTTGATCGATGAAGACACAGATGAAGAACATACTTGGCAAATTGTAGGCGAACATGAGGCCAGCATCGAAAATGGTCTGTTGAATATCAAATCTCCAATCGCACGGGCCTTGATCGGCAAAGAAGAAGGCGACAGCGTCGATGTAAAAACTCCCGGCGGTGGAAAATCCTACGAAGTGATCGACGTTAAATTCATTTAAACGACACCACCACAGTTACCTTTTCTCAAGAGATCATAACGCATGTCACGTGATCCAAAAGATCTGAACAGGCTTCAATCGAAGCTGATCCAAGGGCGGCGCTTGTTCCTTCTACTTGGCCTCGCCCTGCCCGTTTTATGCGCTGGTGCGCTTTGGTGGGGAAACAAGAATGAAGCTGATGTCAGTTTCGGCATCGCGCTCAGCCTAACTGCGCTAATCGGGTTATGCGTTTTGGGCTTTGTTTACGTATTGGATCTTTTAGGAGATCTGCAGAACCATATTGCGCGCCCAATCGCGGTTGACGCGGTGAGACCAACGCGGGAGGGCGAAAGAGACATCGCCGCTATACGTCAGCAGATTTCTGCGCTCTCAGAGCAGGTTCAACTATCCAACTTGGCGCATGAACTCTTGCACACGCGCATCCAAGCTTTGCTTGAAACGGTTGAGCAGCTCAGCCGCCACGCTGCCGCGACAGCCGATATCGCGCAAGATCCGCGCCCAGTGCCGGTGACGGCATGGCAGCCGTCCAAATCCGATCAAGATCAAGCCATGCTGCCCCTCACCAAAGCTGAGCAAAATGATCCTTCTCCTTTGCCGCAAGCTGATTACATACGCGCGTTGAACTTTCCACAAAATGAAACCGATAAGCTCGGCTTCACCGCGTTAAGAAAAGCTATGCGCGATCACACAACGCGCCAGCTTATTCGTGCCGCCGAGGATGTTTTAACCTTGCTCAGTCAAGATGGTATTTACATGGATGATTTAACGCCCAAGCCCAGTTCTACAAAAGATTGGCGGCTGTTTTCTCAAGGTGCCCGCGGCGCGGCGCTCTCGGGCTTGGCAACCATCCAAGAAGAATCGGTGTTAGAGCTGACGCAAAAGCGCATGCGCGAAGATCTGATTTTTCGTGATGCCGCCCATCATTTTTTACGTATCTTTGACAAGTCATTCATGGAGTTTGAGCGGCAAGCCCGCGAAGACGAACTGGCTGCATTCGCCCAAACGCGCACCGCGCGGGCGTTTATGGTGCTGGGCAGCGTCACGGGAACATTTGAATAACCCGGCCGCTTGCTCTGCCCTTTTGAAACATATCGGAAGCCGCGTTAGGCGCGAAAGCTCGAAAAAGGAAGATATCGCACGGGGTCTCCCGCGTTAATCTCTTGTGCGCCCGCGCCAAGTTCGACCAAACCCTGCGCCCAACTCAAACCGCTTACACGCCCCGAACCTTCGGATGGGAATATAACAACCCGCCCCGCTTCTATCCGGGCCCGAAGATATTCAACCCGGCCCGGTTTTTTGGTTTTACGAAAACCGGCCGGCACAAGAAAAGGCTGCGGTGACACCCAGCCCCCCCCTGCAAGCACCCGCAGTGCGGGTGAAGCAAAAATCAACGCACAGACCAAAGCCGCAACCGGATTGCCCGGCAGACCGAACACCGGCATCGCGTTCCAAACCCCCATTGCTATGGGCCGGCCTGGCTTTACCGCGACCCGCCAAATAGCCAGACTATCTGCCTCATTTAACAGGCCCGACATATGATCTTCATCCCCATCTGACGCGCCGCCGGTGCTGAGCATAACATCGCAGCTTTGGGCGGCCGCGTTCAAAATAGCGCGCAAGTGATCGCGCTCATCTGAGGCCCGCCCCAGATCAATCGCTTGATAGCCAAGCCGGTCGATCAACGCCAATAACATCGGCCGATTGGCGTCAAAGATTTGACCCTGCGCAAGCGGTTGCCCGATCTCTTGCAGCTCATCCCCGGTGGACAGAATACCGATTTTCAAACGTTGAAACACCGGCACCTGCCCCACCCCAACCGAGGCCAGAAGCGCCAAATCACCTACTTCGAGGCGGTGTCCAGCGCTGAAAAGTTTCGTGCCTTGCGTCACATCCTCTCCTGCATTGCGGGTATTGGCGCCGCGTTTCAAAGGGCCGTTAAAGGCAATTCTTTCGCCATCGCTGCTCACATCTTCTTGCAGGATAACAGTATCGACGCCGGCGGGCAGTGGCGCCCCAGTCAACACCCGCAAGGCCTCGCCATAGGGCAGCGCGCCGTCAAATGGGTGCCCTGCAGCGGCGCGGCCTTGGGCCAAAGGCATGTGCAGCGCGCCGGCCTCTTGGCTCAGCCGACCATCAAAGCCATACCCATCTACCGCCGCATTAGCATGCGGTGGATGGGCATTTGGAGCGCTGACCTCCTGCGCTAGAAACGCCCCGAGCGCTTGATCGAGGGGTAAGGTTTGAACCTTAACGCAGCATTGCATCCGTTCTTTCAACCGCTCCAAGGCAAGCGATACAGGCATCCAATCAACACCCTCTGGCAGGGCAAAACAATCATTGCGCAAGGGCAGAGGGCTTAACATCCTATCGCCCCCTGTGCCGAAAGGCCAAAAATCCAGCCCTCTTCTTTTAGAACCGGCTTTGGCACAGCCGCCACCATTTCGGACAGGGCGGAGGCCGCATTTTGGGACCTATCGGTTAGGCTGCTCATAAAATTGCAAGCGGCCCAAACTTGTCGGGCATCCAGCACATGATAGGGTTCATCGGGATACGCGGCTGTGAGGCTTTCAGCCGAGGGGATAGAGAGCAATGATGGATAAATTTCCGTCAATATAACGGAAGCTGAGCTTTGCTTTGCCTGCGTTTCAAAAGGCCAAACGCCCCCGCGTTTGCCAAGCCAATGCCGCAAGCCTGCCAAATGGCTTATCCCCAGCAATGTTTGCGATCCGACCGCGCCGGTGGTGAACAACTTCCACGCGCTTTGCGCACTGCCCGAGGCTTGCTCTGTAAGGCGCAAATCAGGCAAGCCATGCCCAACCCGCAGGCTGCCGCGATGCGGAAGGCCGGCGTAAGTTTGCCCCGCAGGCGCACCCCAAAACGGCCCTATTCCTGGGAACCGATTATTGATTTCCGCAGCCACCTGAAATCGATTATTTGAATTATCAGGGCGATCCTCAATCCGTTCGGCCAACCAGTTCCAAACGGCAAATGCGCTGTCTGAGCCGGTCAGGGCTTTTGCAAAGCCACGCGGATATCCAAAGCCAAAATCAAACCCGATCAAAACGCGCGCAGCCCGGTTTAACGCGCGCTCCAACAGATCATAAAGATAGGCCAGAGCCGAGGCGCGCCCCCGAAAATACAGGGGATGCTCGGGCGGCTCTGCGCGATGTTTGCAACATATGAAGATTGCATCTGCAACAGGGCGCCGCGGCGATAAGGAAGAGCGCGCCGACCAATCCACGGCAATCACCGTATCAAAGCTCACAATCCAACCTCCGCCACAATAAAATCCGCAATCCCCGCAGTGTCGTTAAGATCAAAAACCGGCCGCTGTAACGATAAAGGCGTATCGCTGGCAACGGCTTTGATCGTTGGGTTTTGCGGCGCCAGCAGCGGCTGGTTTGTTGCTGCGCGCACCGCCTCTATTTTGGGATGCGCTGCGCCCTTGAACCCTTCAATCAGAACCAGATCAACCGGCGCCAACTTGCTCAGTAGCGCGTCTAAGCTGGGTTCATCCGCCCCGCGCAACTCATGCATCAAAACATAGCGATTACGGGATGTTAAAAGGACTTGCTGCGCGCCGGCCGCGCGATGGCGATAGCTGTCGCGCCCCGGTTGATCCACGTCAAAACTGTGATGGGCATGTTTGATGGTTGAGACGGTCAAACCACGGTAGCAATATTCCTCGACCAAGCGCTCCATCAGCCCTGTTTTGCCCGAATTTTTCCACCCGGTGATTCCATAAACCCGCATTAGCTATACTGCATAAAATCAGCCGCTTTTTGCAAATCTTGCGGCGAATTGATGTTGAAAAACGGATCAAATGGCATGGCAGAAAAAAGCGCTATGCGACCTTCATGCTGATCGCTCCAGCGCACAACTTTTCGCAATCCCCCGCTTAATTCTTTGCGCAAATCCTCCGCTAAAGCTACGGGCCATAGCCCAAAAGTGGGATGGCGCTGAGGTTTGTCTTGGCCATGTTGCGAGGCGGCCAAAACCAGCTTATGCTTTTGCCCCAGGCTGGCATGAAACAAGGCGTCAACCAACCCTTTTGGAAAAAACGGCGTATCGGCAGCCACCGTAACGATATGATGCGCGCCCTGCTGTTGGGCCCAATCCAGCCCGGCCAAAACCCCGGCCAAAGGCCCCGCATGATCGCCAAAATTATCCGCAATAACCGGCAGCGACAGATCCTTAAACCGGTCTGGATTCCCATTTGCATTCAAGACGATACGGTCCACCTGCGGAGCAAGCCGGTTGATCACATGTTGAAACAGGCTTTTCTTCTCGAGCAGCAAACGGCCTTTATCGCCCCCTCCCATACGCCGGGCTTGCCCGCCGGCCAAAATCACTCCAACCGCTTGGGTCATGATCGCCCGCCTTTGCGCTTGGCCGCATGAGGCTCTTCTGTAACCTGTTCTGGATCTGCGTCCCAAATCAAACGCTCGGCGCCAGACAAACATATAAACCGTTTGCCGCGCAAACGCCCGATCAGCGTCAAGCCAACTTGCTGCGCAAGCTCAACCCCCCAGGCCGTAAAGCCAGATCGCGATGCTAAAACGGGAATGCCCATCGCGGCTGTTTTGATCACCATCTCAGATGTCAATCGCCCCGTTGTGTATAAGATTTTATCATCCGGTTTCACCGCCTCGCTTAGCATCCAGCCGGCGATTTTATCCACCGCATTATGGCGCCCCACATCTTCCATATACACCAACGGTGTATCTTGATGGCATAAAACAGTGCCATGGATCGCGCCGGCCGATAGATAAAGCGAGGGCGTACGATTTATTTTCGCGCTTAACCTATACAGCCAAGAAGTGTGCAAGGTTGAGCTTGCCAGCTCAATCCCCTGCAGCGTTTCCATCATATCGCCAAAAACAGTGCCCACAGCGCAGCCGCTGGTGCGCGTTTTCTTGCGCAGCTTTTCTTCATAATTCGTGGTCCTTGCGGTGCGTATTACAACAGTGTCCAAATCCTCATCATAGGCGATGTCAGTGACCGTATCATCGGCCAAAAGCATGCCTTGATTGCGTAGGAAACCCAACGCCAAATAATGCGGATAATCGCCGATGGTCATCGCCGTCACGATTTCCTGAGCGTTCAAAAAGATGGTTAAGGGCCGCTCTTCCACAACCTCAAGCGATTGCTCTGCTCCCAAATGATCAATGCCCCGTACCACGCGGGTGAGCCCGCTACCGCCCTGCTGCGGGGCAATCAAATACTCTGACTGTGATTTCGTGACGCTCAATTGCAACCCTGCCTGTTAAGCGGTAAGTCCAATATCTACGTTGACCTTACATTCGGCGCAAGTCCATGGCCCATGCAAAAAATTATTTCCAATTGGGTCTTAAACAAGCCCTTCCATTCATTTTCATCGTTGGGCCATTCGGCCTGGTGTTTGGAACAATCGCCAGCAATGCCGGACTCAGCGTTATCGAGGCGTTAAGTTTTAGTATTTTCGTTATGGCAGGCTCTGCACAATTGACCGCGCTTCAATTGATGCTGGATGGCAGCCCAACGCTTATCGTTGTGCTTTCGGCCTTGGCGGTGAACCTGCGAATGATGATGTATTCTGCCTCGCTCACCCCCTATCTTGGCGAAGCACCTTTAAAACAGCGCATCCTAGCGGCCTATAGCACATTAGATCAAAGCTATGCGCTGAGCCTTCAGCAATTTGAGACCGAACCCCAAATGACCTTGCAGGCGCGCATGCGCTTTTTCTTGGGCGCCGCTGCACCCGTTATCCCAACTTGGTATATTTCAACCTTTGCCGGAGCGTTTTTGGGGAAATCTTTTCCTGCTGATTTGCCGCTAGATTTTGCGATTCCCTTAACCTTCATTGCGCTTTTTGCCCCGTTATTGCGCAGCGCGGCGCATATTTCTGCTGCGCTCTCTGCCACGATCGCCGCTGTGGTTTTTAACGACGTGCCCTTCAATTTAGGGCTTATTATGGCAGGTTTTGTTGGAATGAGCCTGGGGGCTGCAACCGAGCGCCATCTGCTTGCGAGACCGAATCGGCCATGATTTTAAGCAGCTCTCAGATCTGGACGGTCATTATCTTACTGGGCTTTGGCAGCTTTGCGCTGCGATTCCTGTTTCTTGGTTTGATTGGAGATCGCAGATTGCCCGACTGGTTGATGCGGCATCTGCGCTACACCGCGGTTGCCATAATGCCCGCCTTGGTGGCACCGATGCTTTTAACAGCCCCTGCCTCAAGCGAAGCAATTGACCCAGTGCGGCTTGTGGCTGCCGGGGCAACTTTTGCTGTGGCGTATTTTACCAAGAAAGTTTTGGCATCGATGCTGGCAGGCCTTTTCGTGCTCTATATTCTATCCTTTTGGGGGTAGAGCACCGGCTGTTCACAACGCGCCTGCCGCTTTACGGGTTTGTCTGGCCCCGTGACGGCGTTCAGCGTTTAACTGGTTTAGCCGTTTACCAAAGCCACAATAACAAGGGCCAGAATGCAATAAATTGCTGTTTTGGTTGAAAAGCTTAAAAAGCCTTCAAAGGTTTTCTCTTGCTCGCTGGTATCCATGCTACCGTGTTCATGATCAGACATTGCGTTTCCCTTTCGCGATTTGTCCTTCACTTAAACGATTCACGGGCCAGTGTCATCCCTTCTTCGCACGCAGCAGAAGCGTAGCAATGTCGCAGCCAAGTTTCAGCCCTGCTCCTCAAGCGTTTGAAATCTATAGGCTCCATCCGGCCCAAGGTGGCGGGTGACTTTTCCCAGCTGATAAAGATGGTTTAGATGCCCAACCGCTTCTCCTAGGGCCAACCCATATTCAGTTGTTTTTATCGCGCGCTTGAACAAGGGCGTTAACACCTCATGGGCGCTGGCTGGCGCAATAAGATAGGCCCGCAAACGGCTTAAGGCCGAATGATGATTGTCGATCAATTGCTGCAATCGCGTCGGCAAACCAATGAAAGGCAGTTTATGCCCCGACAATACCATATGATCCGCGCGGGCGATTTCTTTAAAACGCTGGCAGCTCTCAAGCCAATCGCCCACCGTATCTGCCTCTGGCTCTGTGGCATACACCCCCAAATTCGAGCTGATCGACGAAATAATTTGATCTCCTGCCAAAATCAAACCGTCATCTTGGCTCCAGAGGGTGGCATGCTCGGGTGCATGACCATGGCCGATATGAATGCGCCAGCGGCGGCCCCCGGCCTGTATCTCTGCCCCATCTTGGAGGCGCCGGAACCCCAAAGGCATCGGATACACTATATCGCAAAAGTTAAACGGGCGTTCAGCTGCCCGTCTGTTAAACATATCCTGCGGCATCCCTGCCCGTTGCCAGAAGCGCAGTGTTTCGCGCGAGGGCCGTTCCTGAGGATCAAGCCGCAGCATCCGCGCCATCAACCATGCCGTTCGCGTCATCCATAAATCGGCTCCAAATTCCGTTTGAAACCATCCGGCAAGGCCCACATGATCTGGGTGATGATGCGTGACGATCACTCGCTTTATCGGTTTTGAGCCCATCGGCCCTGCCAATAAACTTTTCCATATATCGCGCGATTTTGATGAGCTGATGCCCGTGTCGATGATCGTCCAACCCTTGGCATCATCTATCGCGTAAACATTCACGTGATCCAATGTCATTGGCAGCGGCATCCGCGCCCAAAACACCCGCGGTGCCACTTCCAACATGTCTCCCAAACCGGGCGGCTCCGCCCAAGGCGTGACAAGCGCGGGCAAAGAGTTGGCCATCACGCCGTCAGTTCTTCAAAACTGAACGCATAAAGATCTGCAGCGCCTTGCTGCGCTTGCTGCAAAAGGCCAATATATTCACCCAATAACGCGTTCATGTAAAACCGCGCCAATTTACAATTGGGCCCGTGATCTGGCGTAACCAAGGCAGCTTTCAGATGATAATGCCCCCCCAAAACGCGGGCAAACGCTTTCAAGAAGGAAACCGAGCCCGCAAAACGATCCTTTAAATCGGGTTGCTCGACGAGCCAATCAACGCTGCTGCGCAGCGCTTCGCAGGCAGTGGCCAGCGGCGCCGCCAAATCCGGCAACTGCGCGTTAGCCAAGGCAGCATGCGCCGCGATTTCATCCAAAAGCGCGTAAGCGGCTCTGCCCCCATCCATCATTTTGCGCGCCACAAGATCCAT
This sequence comes from Paracoccaceae bacterium, assembly GCA_016778765.1. Lineage (GTDB taxonomy): Bacteria > Pseudomonadota > Alphaproteobacteria > Rhodobacterales > Rhodobacteraceae > Thalassovivens. The sequence goes on from JADHOV010000016.1 coordinate 19,169, forward strand.
AGACTGAATGCCATTGGTGCCCTCGTATATCGCGGTCACCCGCACATCACGGCTGAATTGAGCGGCCCCGGTTTCTTCAATAAATCCCATTCCTCCATGCACTTGAACACCAAGATCCGCCACATTGATGCCGGTTTCCGTACCAAAGGCCTTAGAGATCGGCGTTAACAAAGCCGCGCGCGCCGCCCAAGCGGGATCATCGCTCGCGCAGGCCATATCAAGGGCAACCGCATTGGCCAGTGCAATCGCTCTGGCTGCAAAAATATCACTGCGCATGGTCAAAAGCATTCTGCGCACATCGGCATGATCTACGATCGTACCGCTGCCGTTTTCCAGCATGCTGCGCCCCTGACGGCGCTCTTTGGCGGAGGATAGCGCTTTTTGATAGGCCCCCTCAGCAGCGCCAATGCCTTGCCCGCCAACGCCCAAACGGGCGTTGTTCATCATCGTGAACATGGCGCGCATGCCATCATGCGGTTTCCCAATCAACCACCCCCGTGCCCCCTCATATTGCATCACCGCCGTAGGGCTGCCATGCAAACCCATTTTATGTTCCAAACTGATCACTTTAAGGCTATTGGCCACTCCGGGCTGCCCAGCAGCATCCGGAATGAACTTGGGCACTAAAAATAATGAAATCCCTTTCGTGCCGCTGGGCCCATCCGGCAGCCGCGCCAAAACCAAATGGCACACGTTTTCAGAAAAATCATTATCCCCCCAGGAAATATAAATTTTCTGCCCGGTGACTGCATAGGTCCCATCGCCATTATCTTTGGCTTGGCAGCGTAAAGCCCCCACATCCGACCCGGCTTGCGGCTCGGTTAAATTCATGGTTCCACACCATTCGCCTGAAATCAATTTGGGCAGATAAAGCGCTTTAATCTGTGCGCTGGCATGATGTTCAAGCGCCTCGATCTGACCCTGCGTCATCAGCGGATTGAGCTGCAAAGCCAAACAAGCGCCGGCCATCATTTCATTCACCGCTGTGGTCACCGTGAGGGGCAGCCCCATTCCGCCATATTCAGGGCTCGCAGATGTCGATACCCAGCCACCATTTGCGATCGCCTGATAGCCTTCTGCAAAGCCTTTAGAAGTGCGCACGATACCATTTTCCAGCCGCGCTGGATCTGTGTCACCGTTGCGCTGCAACGGATCAAGCACCTCTTCGCATAAGCGGCCTGCCTCGCTCAGCACCGCCTCAACCACATCGCTTGAGGCCTCGCAAAAGCGATCCGTGTCAGCGATCTGCGCATAATCCACCACGTGATCAAGTAAAAACCGGTATTCTTCGAGCGGGGCACGATAGGGCATGATCTCTCCTTTATTGCAGGCTTGGCATAGAGTGCATTTCGCTTTATGGGCATTTTAAAACCTAAATGCCAGAGCAGAGGAAGCCACCGTTTGGGAAAACGCGGCGTCATAATATGAAATCCACGCAAACCGAATTACTGCCGATCACACCCTCGGCCATCGCGCGCGCCAGCCAAAGGCTACGCGAGGGCGCGCTGGTGGCCTTTCCCACCGAAACGGTTTATGGCTTGGGCGCTGATGCCAGCAACAAGCATGCAGTTGCTAATATTTTCGAAGCCAAGGGCCGCCCCAGCTTTAACCCTCTAATCGTGCATGTCAGCGATATCACCACTGCTAAACGCTATGCCGAGTGGAATGCGCAAGCTGAAAATCTTGCACAGGCTTTTTGGCCGGGGCCGCTGACTTTGGTTTTGCCGCGCCTTGCAGCCGCCTCTCTTTCATCTTTGGTCACGGCGGGCGCAGCAACGGTTGCCATTCGTGTGCCGGCCCATCCTGTGGCGCAACGTTTGCTAAAACAGTTTGACGGGGCCATTGCGGCCCCCTCTGCCAACCCCTCAGGACAGATCAGCCCCACCCGCGCCGCGCATGTGATTGAAGGGTTGGGGAACACAGTTTCTGCAGTTTTGGATGGGGGGCCCTGCAACGTTGGTTTGGAAAGCACGATTGTTGGGATTGAAAATGCAGGATCAACGCTTCGGTTGCTGCGCCCCGGCGGGCTGACGCGCGAAGACATTGAGCAGCATCTGGGCGTAGCTTTGGAAACCTATCAAACGCCTGGGCTAATTTCAGCGCCCGGGCAATTGGCCTCTCATTATGCGCCAAAAGGGCGCCTGCGCCTGAACGCAACGGATTGGACTGGCGATGAAAATCGGCTGGGGTTCGGCGATGTTGCCTGCGACTTGAATTTATCCACCAGCGGAAACTTGACCGAGGCGGCCTGCAATCTGTTTCATTGCTTACATCTCCTAGATTCAGGCCCTGAAACAATTATCGCTGTCTCGCCGATTCCCGAAATTGGCTTGGGGCAAGCGATTAATGATCGTTTGCGAAGAGCCGCCGCACCGCGATAATGCGCCTGGCTATGCGCGCCCGCCTTGCGTGGATAAAAGCCGCGCATCAATGCCAATTGACTCAAGCGCCGCATGCCACATATTTCCATACTCTTCATGCAGGATTTTATCTTCCTCCGCATCGGCCAAAAGCCAAGAATTGCAGGCTATTTCCGCATCAAGCTGGCCGGCACCCCATCCTGCATATCCCATGAACAAACTGGCCTGATTAGGAGCTGTTTCCTGGGCCAACGCCTCAATCACATCCCGCGTAGAAGTTAAGGCCAGTTGCGCGCCCAGATGCTGGGTCGATTCAGCCGAGTGATAATCACGCGAATGCAACACGAATCCACGATTGGCCTCCACCGGTCCACCGCACAGCACCGGAATATCTCGCTGCGCGCTATTTTCAATTGAGAGCTGCTTGCATAGGCCACCAAAAGAGGCTTGCGCCATCGGCTGGTTCAATATCAAGCCCATCGTGCCCTGCGCAGAATATGAACATAGGTAGATCACGGAATTGTCAAACCGCTTATCCCCCATCCCTGGCATGGCGATGAGCAATTTGCCCGTTAAGTCAAAAGTTTGTGTAACACTCACCATTTAACCCAGTTTTCCCGTTTTTGCCGCACCGCCTAAAACAACTCTATTAGATCGTTGCACCACAATAGCTCGCCGTAACGTGACTTGGCAAATTCGATTTTTTCCTTCATGCACAGCGTATGAAATACCTAAAACGATATGTGCACTTGGCAATAGCGTCTACGGTTTTGACCGCTATATTATGTTTTGCCTCGATTTCCCCCGCACAGGCAGAGGGGCTGCGCAATGCGATGTTGCGCTCAGGCTGGCTGGCCAGTGACGGCAACTATTACATAGCTTTAGATTTAACGCTCAGCAAAGGCTGGAAAACCTATTGGCGGGCCCCCGGCGAATATGGATATCCGCCCAAAATTGAATACAACGGGTCAACAAACCTGCAAAAAGCCGAACCGATCTGGCCCGCGCCAATTGTCTTTGGCTCAGAGAACATGGAGACCATTGGCTATGCAGAACATCTTGTTTTGCCAATCAAATTAACACCTGTTGACGCCGCACACCCGATCAAGCTTGAACTTTCGGCGCAGCTGGGCATTTGCCTAGATATTTGCGTGCCAATCTTCTTGTCCCTCAGCCAACAGCTTGACCCTGTACAGCGAAGCGCTGATCCGGCAACCCTGCTTGCATTGGAAAATCAGCCCGTCCCGCGGGCTCAGTCAAATCTGCAACATTTAGACTGCGCCTTCACGCCCCATGAAGATGCAATTTTGATCACCATCGGCGCTGCGATCCCCTCATTGGGCGCGCGTGAAACGCTGATAATAGAATATAAGCAGCAAAATCATTGGGTAATGATGGAACCAACGCGGCGAGAAGGCCCGCTACTGCAGGCGCTGGGCTATCTGACGGATGAAACCGGCGCCGCGCCCCTCAGCATTAGCCGACAAAAAATCCAGATCACCGTGATTGGCAGCCTGGGCGCGGCAGATCTTGGCGATTGCACCGCGCAACCCAAATAATCGGCTAAACCGAACTTCGCCGCCGGTTACCGCGCAAATAGCTGGCGAAAAATGCGACGGCAATCAAGGAAATGGTTCCCAATAAAAACAGCAGCAAGGCCCCAAACATCGGTGGCAAATTATACAAGAATTGCGGGGTGTCGGGTATAAATGCGGGTAATTTTTTTCCCTGAAAAGTAGCCCCCATCGTGAGCCCGAACCAAACCACAATCAGCGCCGTTAGGCCTTGCAAGGCCCGCCTCAAACCCAAAGCGCGCCCCGAAATACCGCGCCAAAGCGATCCAAAATGACGTTTGACATCATGCTGAACGGCAATCAAAGCCGGCACAACCAGCAAAACCAACACCATGCCAAAGCCAAGCCCATACACCAATGTGATCACCGTGGGCTTCAAAAACTGCGCTTGTGAGGATCGCTCATAAAGCAGCGGCGAGAGGCCCAATACCGTTGTCAATGTGGTCAACATAACCGGTCGCAGCCGGTCTGCAGCCCCATCAATCACAGAAGGAATAAGCCCACGGTCTTTTGCATATTCATCGATTGAGGTTATTAAAACGATAGAGTCATTGATAATAATACCCGTCATACCAAGCAGCCCAACAACGCTGAACATTGAGAGCGGTACATCCCAAACATAGTGCCCGTAAATCGTGCCAACCAACCCGAACGGAATGATCGACATCACCACGATTGGCCGCGTCCAGCTGGAAAAGATCCAGGTTAAGACAAGGTAGATCCCCGTAAGGCAAAGGATCAACCCCGTACGCGCATCATTTAAAAACTGTTCTTCTTGCTCGGCCAAGCCCGACAGACGCCATTCCACTTGGCGCAAGCTGGCAATCTCTGGCAAAATCTCTGCTTCCAAGCTGCTCATAACCTCTTGCGCATCGGCAGGATTATCTTCTGAAATATCCCCTGTCACCGACACCAAGTGAATGCCGTTTTCACGGCGAACCGTTGAAAAGCCCGATCGACGTACCACGCTGACAATATCCGCCAAAGGCACATAAGCGCCGCTGCTTGCACGCAATTGCATACGTTCGATAAAATCTGCAGTAAGCTCATTTTCGGGCAGCTCGACGCGTATCGTGGCGCTGCGGGGGCCCATTGGATAACTTGCCGCCTCAATCCCATTGAGCCGCCCGCGCATCACTTGTCCAAGGCCATCGATGGTAAAGCCCAACGCTTGCCCCTGCGGCGTCAGTTCCAGAATCAACTCTTCTTTATCGTAGGACAAATCATCCTCGACAGCGGAGACGGCCGGAAACCGCAACAGCGCAGTTTTTAAATCTTCTGCGGCTGATTTTAATGTGTCCGCATCGGCTCCGTAAAACTGAACATCCAGCGCATCCCCCCCAGGACCAGAGCGCCACCCGCGAAACGACACCTCTTCCACCAAAGGATGCTGGCGCACCTTATCCTGAAGCTCGCCCACGAAGGCAAAGCTTGAATAAGAGCGCAAGTCAGGATCGATCAACTCGATTGAAATGCCCCCAAGCTGATCCGGCGTTTTGGTATCCGCGCTAGCGAGCGGATAGCCCGAATTGGCGCCGATTTGCGACACAACATAGGCCAGAGGGTTAAGCCCGTGGCGCTCCTCATATTCGCGCCCCAGTTCTTCCGTGGCACGCTGCATCTCGCGCATCATGGCCAATGAATCTTCGCGCGATGCCGAGGATACCATCGAAAAATTGCCACTGACCGAAGAACGCTCGGGCGCATTGAAAAACCGCCATTTTACCTCGCCTGAGAGAAACAGGGTAATTTGCGAGGCCAGCAGCACAACCGCGCCCGCCAAAATAGCATAGCGCGCCTTTAAAACCAAAGCCATGAGCCGGCGAAACAGGTGTTCACGCACCCATTCAAACCCCCTATTCACAACCCGGCTGGGCAGATCATACCAATGCTGTTTATCGCCATGCTTTAAGGAATGCGCCATATGGTTGGGCAAGATTAAAAAACACTCTACAAAAGAGGCCGCAAGCACCACCGCAACCGTAAAGGGTATATCAGCGATTAAGTCTCCAAACCGGCCTCCCACCACCACCAGCCCAAAAAAAGCAATAATCGTTGTGGTGGTTGCGGCAAAAACCGGCAAGGCCATACGGCGGGCGGCGGTTTCTGCAGCGGCCACGGCGCCCAAGCCTTTACGGGCCTGTTGATCCGCATGTTCGCCGACAACGATCGCATCATCCACAACGATGCCAAGCGTGATGATCAGCGCAAATAGCGAAATCATATTAATCGTGATCCCCGCAGCATACATCATCGCCAAAGCGGCCAGCATCGCGGTAGGAATGCCGGCCGCCACCCAAAAGGCGGTGCGCGCATTCAAAAACAAAAATAACAGGATTAAAACCAAACCAAGACCGCTTAGCCCGTTTTCCAGAAGAATTTTCAAACGCCCAGATATGTAATCTGCCCGCGCCCTAATAAGCTTGATCTGCGCCCCCTCTGGCAGGGTTAGCGCCAGACTGTCCGATATTCTTTGAACCGTTTCTTGAATATCGATTGCATCGCCTTTTTCAGACCGGTCAACGCGGATTGAAATCGCCTGATTGTTGCCAACAAAATACCCAAGCTCGCGATCGGTGCCTTCCACCCGCACCTCTGCAACATCGCCGATCATAAGCTTTGACCCGTCCGGATTAACCCGTAAAACGACATTTCCAATATCGGCGGCTGTGCGCTTCTCAACGCCGGTGCGCACACGCGCATTGGCGCCGGCTACATCGCCAGCCGGATCCGCATTGACCTCTCCTGCAACCGCCGCGGCGATCTGCGCCATGGTAACATCAAAGGCGATCAAATTGATCGAGGGCACTTCAATCATCGTTTGCGGTGCCGCGATCCCACGGATGGTTGTGCGCGTGACGCCTTCGGCAAATAAACGCAACACCAACTCATCGGCAAACAACGCCAATTGATCGATCTCTAACGGGCCAGAAATGATTAAATCGGTAACGCGATCGCGCCAGGAGCCGCGGCGAACCTTCGGATCATCCGCTTCTTCGGGCAATGTATTGATCTGGTCTAAAACGGTTTCAACATCGCTCGAGGCGCGCGCCATGTCCCAACCGGGTTCAAATTCCAAACTGATGCTGGCGCGCCCTTCGCGTGACAGGCTGCTGGCCTCGGTCACGCCTTCAATCGACAAAAGTGCAGGCTCTAAAATCTGCACAATCCCATCGTCAACATCTTCGGCACCAGCGCCTTGCCATCTGACATCCACAGCAATGTTGTCAACGATGACATCGGGAAAAAATTGCGATCGCATCCGCGGCATGCTGACCAAGCCAGCCACGATCAAAATCACCAATAAAAGATTCGCAGCAGTTTTATGCCGCGTGAAATAGGCCAGAATGCCACCTGCCGCTTTGGGAAGATCGCGCACCATCTTTAACCTCCCATCCTGCTTTCAATCCGCTCAACCACCTGCGCGGGTACTTTTTCTTGCTGTAATTGGGTTAAAATGCGCTTCTTGGCATCGGCCGGGATATAACCATTGCCCTCAATATAGGCCATAAGTTTGGCCCGTCGGTCAGAGGTTAACTCAACCAAGGCTGGCTCTTCTATTTGCGTACCATCGGCGGCGCGCAGAGGCTTAACTTTGATACCTGCGCCAAGAACCGGGCTGCGCTGTGCAACAACCTCGCGCCCGGATAAAGCCCGCGAACGGACAAGAACATCATCGCCCTGACGGCGCAGCACCCGCACTTCAAGCGAGTCAAGACGGTCATCCTCTTCCAAAACAAGAACGCGCCCGGCCGCATCCACCGCAGAGGCAGGTAACCTAATCACATAGGGCAATTCTGGCTCTTCTACTTCAATAGTCACAAAATCGCCGGGTTTTAAACCGCGCGGATCCCCGAGCGTGGCAAACACCACACGCCCGGTGAGCCCATCACCCACCGACCCGCTATCGCGGCTCAACACGGCTTTTGACGTAAGATCACCCCCAGAGCTGCTTAAAGAAACCAGAACCGGCGCGGCCAGCAAGCGCCCATCATCATCAATCAAACGCGCATATTGCGCGGTCGAGATGCGGAACGCCACTTCGAGCCGGCCGGGATCAATCAAACTACCCAATTTTTCATTCGGGCTGACCAACCCACCTTGCACAAGGCGAATCCCGCTCAATGTGCCGGGAAACTCGGCGAATAAACTGGTATCTTGCAAACGCCTTTGGGCATCTTCCAACATCAATTGTGCCCGGGCAAGCCGTGTGGTGGCTTGGTCGCGGCGCAATTCTGCTTGATCCAGCGCGCTGCGGCGACTTAATACCGATTGACTCGCTGATGAACTGGCAATTTCGGCCGATTCAACGGCAGATGCAGTGCCCACGCCGCGCTGTTTCAGATCCGCTTGACGCTCAAAGGCGCGTCGACGTAGATCAGCCTGATCAACTGCCGCGGTCAGTTCATCTTGCACCAAGCCCAATGCCCTAAGCGCCTGATCTGCTTCAATCCGCGCATCCTGCAAATCGGCCTCAGCCCGCGCCAATTCAGAGCGGGCATTCGCTTCATCCAACCGCAGCAACAGCTCGCCCGCCTGCACCTGACCGCCCTCTACGAAATTATCCGATACATAAGCAACTTGCCCCGCCGTACCCATCCGCAGATCCAAGGTACGACGGCTTTGAATTTCACCAAACGCGCTCAACATAGGCGTTTCTGTTTTCGCCTCGGCCGCGACCACGTTCACAGTAAAGATGCGCTCGCGCTGCTTGGCCTTGCGCGCCGGTTTTGCCATGCGCTCATCCAACGCCGTAGACACCATGTGCCCCGCATAGGCGATCAACCCAAGGCTAATGGATAACAACAAAAGGCCAATCAAACTTTTTCGAAAAAATCGCATCGCGGCTCCACAGCTTTTAAGAGGTTAATCTATAAATAGCGTGACATTCCGCCGCGCCAAGGCCTAAAAACATCACCACTCATAGTGGGTCTTGTTTTTCGTCTTATGCAAATCTGTTGTGGCGTTTATTTTATGGCTCGTTTCCCGCCTCGCAGAGCATGTACTAGCTCAACAAAGCACGCATACCTAATTCGGCAGCATAAACCGCTGCCTATTTACGGCGCAAATGTTCATCAAGCCTTGGCATGATTTCAACGAAATTGCAGGGCCGATGTCGAAAATCGAGCTGCTTTGCCAAAATTTCATCCCACGCATCGCGGCAAGCGCCGGGGCTTCCCGGCAGAGCAAATAGATAGGTTCCCCCCGACACGCCTGCTGTCGCGCGGCTTTGCACCGCCGATGTACCAATCTTTTGCATGCTGATCATCGTGAACACGATGCCAAAAGCCTGAATTTCTTTTTCATACACATCTTTATGCGCCTCAACCGTCACGTCGCGGCCGGTTAACCCAGTTCCACCGGTTGAAATCACCACATCCACATCCTGGCGCGCGATCCAGGCGCGTAGCTGCGCTGCGATTTGATCGCGCTCATCGGGTAAGATCATGCGATCTGCCAAATGATGGCCGGCCTCGCACAGCCGATCCACCAAGGTTTGGCCCGATTTATCCGTTTCAGGGCTGCGGCTATCTGAAACTGTCAGCACTGCGATGCGCACAGGAATGAACGGTGCGGTGTTATCAATTCGGCTCATTCCAATTCCAACCTTTTTTTAAGCGTCAAAAGATCTTTCCACGCTAATTTTTTCGCCGATGGCATGCGCAGTAAATAATCAGGAGACAGCATGGGAAGCAGCGGAATGCCCTCGAACTCAAACCATTGCCCGCGCAGATCGGTGAGGTTGGATTTGCCCAAAAGCCCATCACAAGCAATTCCCCCCATCGAAACCAGAATTTTCGGAGCCGCCAAAGCGATGTGCCGGCGCATAAACGGTGCCATCATCGCTATCTCGGAAGGGCTGGGGCGCCGGCTTTGCGGCGGCCGCCAAGGCAAAAATGGCGCAAGGTAAACGTGAGAGGGCTTTCCCGCCGATGGCCGCGATAGGCCTATCGCCCCAAGCATTTTATCTAATAGCTGCCCGGATGGCCCCAAAAAGGGCTTTCCTTGCAGATCGTCTTCGCGCCCGGGAACATCCCCTATAATCATCACATCACATCCGGTTTGTCCTTCACCAAACACCAGATTGCGCGCGCCTTTTCGCAAATCACAAAGCTCAAACCCACCAAGCGCGGCGGCCAAATCCTCCAAAGTTTGCGAGTGCTCTGCCAGCCCATGCGCAACAGCAACCGCGTCAATGGCTGGCAGGTGCGGCGCAGCGGGCGGTTTTGCAACATTTGGCATGATTTTTGGCGCATTGACGGGCGCCGGATCCAATGCGAAACGATCAACGGGCCGCTCTTGAATGGCCTCAGTTGCGCCAAGGGCAACCTGCCACTCAAGCAGGGCGCGTGCATTATGCCAGTCTAACTGCGATTCCATAAACCCTACGCTAGCCGGTTCCCCGCGCGAGGAAAAGCCAGTTCGGATCGCGCGGCCCATCAAGGCGGACAAAATGAAAAATTTTTACACCAAGACTTGTGCGATGGCGCTGCTCTGAGTATGAGGCCTGAAGTAAGCGAGGTTGTGCAATGGCGTTTAAGCATAGGCATCTGCTGGGCATTGAGCCCCTTGCACCAGAGGCTATTCGCGAGATTCTGGATCTTTCAGACAGTTATGTGGATCTCAACAGGCAGCCAAACAAACATTCAGACGTGTTGGCCGGCCGCACGCAAGTGAATATGTTTTTTGAAAACTCTACCCGTACGCAAGCCTCTTTTGAACTGGCCGGGAAAAGATTGGGCGCCGATGTGATGAACATGTCCATGCAGGCCAGCTCAATCAAAAAAGGGGAAACCCTGATTGATACAGCGATGACTTTGAACGCGATGCATCCCGACCTTTTGGTTGTGCGCCACCCCCATTCAGGGGCGGTTGATCTGCTGGCCCAAAAGGTGAATTGCAGCGTGTTAAACGCAGGTGATGGACGCCATGAACACCCGACCCAAGCGCTGCTAGATGCTTTAACAATCCAGCGGGCGAAGAGCCGCTTGCACCGGCTAAGCATTGCAATTTGCGGCGATATTGCGCATTCGCGCGTCGCCCGCTCAAACATAATTCTATTGGGGAAAATGGAAAACCGCATTCGATTGATCGCGCCGCCAACGCTGATGCCCTCGGGCATCGAGTCCTTTGGCTGCGAGATCTTTGACGATATGCAAGAAGGTTTGAAAGACGTAGATGTTGTGATGATGCTGCGCTTGCAACGCGAACGCATGGATGGCGGATTTATCCCCTCGGAACGCGAATATTATCACCGCTATGGTTTGGATGAGGCAAAGCTGCGCGCTGCCAAACCTGATGCGATTGTAATGCATCCCGGACCGATGAATCGCGGCGTGGAAATTGACGGCGAAATTGCCGATGATATCAATCGCTCGGTGATCCAAGAACAGGTGGAAATGGGCGTGGCCGTGCGCATGGCCGTAATGGATCTTTTGTCGCGCAATCAGAGCCTGATGCAAGAGCGCCATGACTGATATGTTTGAAATCCGCATGATGACACCAAGCTGCGCATTGAACGGCAACGCGGCGCCAAATCCAAAGCGAGGGCTTACATGCGCCTTTTGTTAAAAAACGCCCATTTGGTTGATCCCGAGCGCGGTGAAACCCGCATCGGCCAAATTTTCATTGAAAATGGCAGAATTTGCAGCTTTGAAAACCAAGCAGCTGAGCGGGTTATTGAATGTAACGGCAAATATCTTGCCCCCGGCTTGGTGGATATCGGGGTAAAAATTTGCGAGCCGGGCGAACGCCATAAAGAAAGCTTCAAATCAGCCGGTCAGGCAGCTGCCGCGGGCGGCGTGACAACCATCATCACCCGCCCTGATACATTGCCCGCAATCGACACCCCCGAAACGCTCGAGTTCACGCGCAGGCGCGCCAATTTGGACGCCCCCATCAATGTTTTGCCAATGGCCGCCCTGACCAAAGGCCGGCAAGGCCGGGAAATGACTGAAATAGGCTTTTTGTTGGATGCAGGAGCGGTGGCCTTTACAGATTGCGATCATGTGGTCAGCGATAACAAGGTGTTTTCACGCGCGCTCAGCTATGCCCGTTCGCTTGGCGCCCTGATCATCGCGCATCCGCAAGATCCAGGCTTGTCAAAAGGCGCGGCAGCAACCTCGGGCAAATTTGCTTCGCTGCGAGGGCTTCCAGCCGTATCCGCAATTGCAGAGCGCATGGGTCTTGATCGCGATATTGCCCTTCTGGAAATGACGGGGGCGAAATATCATGCCGATCAAATCACCACAGCGCGCGCTTTGCCGGCCTTGCAACGTGCCAAAAATAACGGCCTTGATATAACCGCAGGTACGTCGATCCATCACCTGACGCTTAATGAACTAGACGTGGCGGATTACAGAACCTTTTTCAAAGTGAAACCACCCTTGCGATCCGAAGAAGATCGACAGGCTATTATTGAAGCGCTGCAAAGCGGCCTGATCGATACGATCAGCTCAATGCATACCCCGCAAGATGAAGAAAGCAAACGTTTGCCGTTTGAAGAAGCCGCCTCGGGCGCGGTGGGGCTTGAAACCCTGCTGCCCGCGGCGTTGCGCCTGTTTCATTCTGGCGAAATGGATCTGCCTGGCTTGTTTCGCGCGCTGGCGCTGAACCCCGCCAAAAGGCTAGGCCTGCCCTGCGGGCGTTTGGCGATCGGGGCGCCGGCTGATCTGGTTTTATTTGATGCCAATCAGCCCTTTGTTTTGGACCGGGCAACATTAAAGTCAAAATCCAAAAATACCCCCTTTGACGGTGCACGTTTACAAGGCCGCGTACTCGCCAGCTTTGTGGCGGGAGAACAAGTGTTCGGACAATGATGATGCCAGACCTCTCTGCCAATTTAAACGAAATCATCTTCTGGATCGGGCTTTCGTATTTTATTGGTAGTATCCCCTTTGGCTTGCTGCTGGCAAAAGCCATGGGCCTGGGCAATCTGCGCAATATTGGCTCGGGCAATATAGGTGCTACCAATGTGCTGCGCACTGGAAATAAAAAAGCCGCGGCCTTAACGCTGGCTTTAGATGCTGCAAAAGGGGCTTTCGCGGTCGCGTTGGCGCTGTCCTATTCAGGGGAAGCCAGCGCGCAGATTGCGGCAATAAGTGCCGTTTTGGGGCATTGCTATCCGGTTTGGATGCGATTTCAGGGCGGCAAAGGCGTAGCAACGCTTTTGGGCGTGTATTATGCGCTGTTCTGGCCATTAGGGCTTGCCGCTTGCGCCACATGGCTGGCCGCCGCAGCACTGTTTCGCTTTTCCTCCTTGGCGGCTTTAATGGCAACGGCCAGCGCGCCTATTTGGGTGCTTTTATTGGGCTATCAAACCATGCTGGTTCTGTGCTTGGCCTTGGCAATCTTGGTGTTTTGGCGCCATAGATCGAATATTCTGCGGCTCTCCAAAGGCCAAGAAACAAAAATTGGCGCCAAAAATTAGACCGGATGGTTCTTCAAAAAACTTTGTATATGCGCCGCGGTTGCTTTCGCATGCGTGATCGGAGCCATATGGCCAGCCCCTTCTAGCGTTTTCACAAGGCAATAGGGCAAGCGGGATTGCAAAGATGATATAACCGCTGGCATGGGAGCAGAAGAGGCACTGCCCTGCAAAAGCAAAACCGGTGCCTCAATCTTTTCGAGTAGCCCAGCCGTGCAAAACCCATAAGCATCTTCTACCACATGCGATGCCGCAGCTGGAATCAAATGGATTTTATCCACCATCCCGCGTTGCACTTTATCCGGCAATCTATCCCAAGATTGGCCGCTTCCCCAAATCTGGTGAAACGCGCGCGCAGCGCCTAGAAATTCATCACACGCTATGGCGCGATCAAACTCAGAATGATCCTGCAAAAAAGCCTTTTTAGAGGCCGGTTCATAAGCAAAGCCCAATGAAAAAATAACCGGCTCAATCAAGATGAGCGACCGCACCAAATCTGGATGCTCTACCGCAAGCCGCAGCGCAACACTGGCTCCGAAAGAATGCCCGATTAAATCCATCTTCTGATCCAGAAAACTTGCGGCAACGGCGGTGCTGACATCGTGAAACGAACCACGAAAATCCCATTTCAAGCTTTCTCCATGGCCGGGCAAATCAAACATAGTAAACTGATGCTCGCTTTGCGCCATTTCGTCCAATAGGCCGCGCCATGCCGAAGACATCGCCAATGAACAATGTAGCAAGAGCACAGCCCGCGACCCTGATCCAGTCATCTGCCAAGCCGTTCGATAGCCAGCCCTTATTTCACGTTTCAAATGATACCCCTTAATATCTTTCGCTAGCCCTTTATATACCGGGCCGACAAGCAATATTTTGCAGACCCAGCGCAAAAGCGTCAAACAGGTTACAATTTTTTGACAGATTGCCGCAGCCCTCTCTTTAAGAATATTCTTTTGTGACATTTTTTGGGCTGGAATCAGATCCCGATCTAGGCCCGAGAGGTCTGCCATGTTAAGCGGTAGCAACATCACGATTCTGTTACAAAGCGATCAAGGAATAATTTCTGGATGCCAAATCTCAACGAACCCAAAATCATCGCAGGCAATGCCAACCTTACTTTGGCAAAAGCCATCTCTCGACGGATGTCACTGCACCGTGGATTAAATGTTGGATTGGTCGATGCCCGAGTCGAACGCTTCAATGATCAAGAAATTTTTGTGGAAGTGTATGAAAACGTGCGCGGCGAAGATATGTTTATTCTTCAATCCACGTCGAACCCTGCAAATGACAACTTGATGGAATTGTTGATTATGTCCGACGCGCTGCGCCGCTCTTCGGCCAGCCGTATCACCGCCGTGATCCCGTATTTTGGCTATGCAAGGCAAGACCGCCGCGCCAAAGCCCGAACGCCCATCAGCGCCAAATTGGTGGCCAATATGTTGGTTGAGGCTGGCATTGAGCGCGTGCTCACCATGGATTTGCACGCGGCGCAAATACAAGGTTTTTTCGATATCCCGGTTGATAACCTATACGCATCACCAATTTTTGCGTTGGATATTTTACATCAATTCAAAGATACAACCGGTGATATAATGGTTGTCTCGCCCGATGTGGGCGGGGTTGCGCGGGCGCGCGAGCTTGCAAAGCGGATCGAAGCGCCCTTGGCCATTGTTGATAAGCGTCGTGAAAAAGCCGGTGAAATCGCCGAGATGACGGTAATTGGTAACGTCTCGGGAAAAAAATGCATCATTGTGGATGACATTTGCGACACCGCCGGCACCTTATGCAAAGCCGCCGAGCTGTTGATTGAAAACGGTGCCTCCGAAGTGCACTCATATATAACTCATGGTGTTTTATCTGGCCCCGCCGTTGAACGGATCACAAAATCGGTGATGAAATCGCTGGTGATCACCGATTCGATTGAGGCCAGCCCCGCCGTTTTGGCAGCGCCAAATATTCGCATTGTGCCAACGGCACCGATGTTTGCGCAGGCAATCTTGAACATCTGGAATGGCACTTCGGTCTCGTCATTATTCGAAACAGATACTTTAGGACCGATCTATGATGGCCTGTACTAACGCGCTCAAAGCGCTTTTGCATTCCGTTTTTGAAATATAAAACAGATAAAAAAAGGGCCCAGACGGGCCCTTTTTATTTTCCAGTTTGATAAGCGATTAGCTTTTTGAAAACTCAGGATAGGCATCCATCCCCAGCTCTGACATATCAAGACCGTTAATCTCATCTTCTTCCGAAACGCGGATGCCCATTGTTGCTTTGAGAATGAACCAAACGATCGCCGAAGCAACGGTTACGAAAATACCCACAACAATGATCGAGTACAGCTGGGTGCCCAGAGAGGCGTCGCCATTGGTGAACACAACTGCGATCGTGCCCCAAATCCCTGCAAACAAATGCACTGGGATCGCGCCAACAACATCATCGATTTTCAACTTATCTAGGAATGGCACTGAGAACACAACAATCACTCCACCAATCGCACCGATAATGGTTGCCGCACCCAAAGACGGTGTCAGAGGCTCAGCTGTGATCGACACAAGGCCCGCCAAGGCTCCGTTCAAAATCATCGTAAGATCTGGCTTTGAATAAAGAACTTGCGTCAGGATCAAAGCGGTAACAGCCCCGCCCGCAGCGGCGGCGTTTGTGTTGGCGAAAATCCGCGACACATCTGCCACATCTCCGACCGAGCCCATCGCGAGCTGTGAGCCACCGTTAAAGCCAAACCAACCCAGCCATAGGATGAATGTACCCAAAGTCGCCAAAGCTAAATTTGAGCCTTGGATCGGCACCACTTTGCCATCGGCTGAGTATTTGCCAAGCCTTGGGCCCAGGATGATCGCACCTGCAAGCGCAGCCCATCCGCCAACCGAATGCACCACTGTTGAGCCGGCAAAGTCCAAGAAACCCATACCATCCAAGAAGCCACCGCCCCATTTCCAGCTGGCTTGCAGCGGGTAAATGATACTTGTCAAAATCACCGTAAAAATCAAAAACGGCCAAAGTTTGATCCGCTCGGCCAATGCGCCCGAGACGATGGATGCCGTTGCAGCGCAGAACATCAATTGGAAGAAGAAATCTGAACCGGTGGACGCATAGCTATAATCATCCGCCGCATCCGCTGTAATGCCGACTGCTTCTAAAACCGCCGTGCCCCAGACACCAGACAGAACACCTTCAACCGCCCATGTTCCCAGCGGATACATAAGATTATAACCAATCAAATAATAAAAAATGGCCGCCAAAGAGAATAAGGCCACGTTCTTGGTTAATTGCATGGTCACGTTTTTCGAGCGCACAAGGCCAGCTTCCAACATGGCAAACCCGGCCGCCATCCAGAACACCAAGAAACCACCAATTAAAAACAGCAGGGAATTAAGGATAAAGACGCTATCCGTCGGCACCAATGCCGGTGCTTCTTGCGCCAAAACTGCGCCTGGCAGGATCACCGCTGCGGCGGCACCTGAAAGGATTTTGTGTTTTGTGTTTAACATTCTAAGTGGTCCTTCTTTATATCGCGTCAGCGCCGGTTTCACCGGTGCGCACTCTGACAGTTTGATCGACATCGAGAACAAAGATTTTGCCATCCCCAATTTTGCCGGTTTTGGCTGCCTTGGTGATAGTTTCAACGGCTTGATCCGCCATTGACGCATCCGTCACGATTTCCAATTTTACTTTCGGTACAAAATTTACAGCATATTCTGCCCCACGATATATCTCAGTGTGACCCGACTGGGCTCCAAAGCCCTTAATCTCGGTCACCATCATTCCCCGCACGCCAATCTCGGTAAGCGCCTCTCGCACTTCTTCGAGCTTAAACGGTTTGATGGTTGCTATGATCAATTTCACCGTTGGTTCCTTTCATAATTTTCTTGCTTTGGCGGCTAGCCAAAACCACGCCTCTATCAACGCCGCCCCTTATCGAAGGGCCACCAAAAGCCTGATATTTAAGGTGTAAAATCTATCAAAAGCGCATATTTTTTGCGCAAATTATTATTGATGATTAATTTTTAACCACAACGCGGATGGGTTTAGAGGAGCAGTTAGCCCTAAACAAGCCCACCAAGATACGATAGACTCGCCGCAAAGAGCTCGAAAAAAGCAGGGCAATCCATGGCAGGCAAACAGAAATCAACCAAGCCGCTAATCGCGCAAAACCGCTATGGATCAGCGCCGAAAGCCGTCCGAAACCCGCCAAAGCCCCCGCGCAGCGCCGCCCCCAAGCAAAGAAACATCTTGGCCAGGGCTTTACGATGGCTGTTTAACCGTTGCGTGGGCTTGGTTTGGGCTGTTATCTGGCGCTCAGCCCTATTGCTTGCCTTATTCACTGCTGCAGGCGTGGGTTATTATCGTAGCACCCTGCCCGATTTATCGGCCCTGCTGGATGTACGAGCCCGCGGCTCGGTCACTTTGCTTGACCGCAACAATGAGGTTTTTGCCTGGCGCGGCGAACAATTTGGGGAAGCTATCGACGCGCAAAGCATTTCACCGCATTTACGTCATGCGGTTCTGGCAACCGAAGATAAACGGTTTTACCGCCATTTTGGGTTGAGCCCGCGCGGCGTTTTGGGCGCGATACGGATTAATATGCGCGAGGGCCGCAGCGCTTTATCCGGACATGGTGGCTCGACCATAACCCAGCAAACCGCGAAACTCTTATGTTTAGGCCTGCCTTTCAATCGTGCGCGATGGAAGAGCGAGCGCGCTTATGAGGCCGAGTGCCGAGAAAGCAGCTTATGGCGCAAAGTCAAAGAAGCCGTCTATGCGCTCGCGCTGGAGAGCCGGTTTTCAAAAGATGAAATCTTAACAATTTATATAAATCGTAGCTTTCTGGGCGCGGGAGCGCGCGGGTTTGAGGCTGCGGCGCAACGTTATTTTGGAAAATCAGCACGCAATGTAAACCCTGCCGAGGCGGCAATGCTGGCTGGGCTTTTGGTGGCGCCGACCCGCTATGCGCCCACCAATGACCTGCAGAGATCGCAAAACCGCGCGGGCGTCATTATCAATTTGATGCAAGCGCAAGCGTTACTCAGCGCCGAAGAGGCCGATTTCGCGCGCAAAAACCCCGCGCAATTGTCGCAAGCGGCCAAAGCCAATGCCGGTAATTACTTCGCCGATTGGGTGATGCAATCGGGTCCACGCTTTCTAACGCAGACAACAACCGAAGATGTGATTATCAAAACCACGTTTGACCGCCGCCTTCAAAACGCAGCGGAACAGGCAATGCATCAGGTATTCGATTCAAAGGTTCGCCCGGGCTCCAAGGCGCAAGCTGCGATTGTTGTGATGTCCCCCAACGGCGCGGTGCGGGCAATGCTGGGCGGGCGCAATACATCGGTTGCCGGAGGCTTTAACCGCGCCACGCAAGCGCTTCGACAAACCGGCTCGGCCTTTAAACCTTTTGTATATGCAGCGGCTCTAGAGGCAGGATACAGCCCTTATGACATTGTACAAGACAGCCCATTAACGCTGGATCTGCCTGGCTCTGGCCCATGGAGCCCGCAAAATTATTCAAAAGAATTTTTAGGCCCTGTCAGTTTAAACACCGCCCTCAGCCAATCTTTAAATATCCCAACCATCCGATTAAGCGAAGAGGTTGGACGTAATGTTGTAAGAAATGTCGCTTCCGGCTTTGGGGTTGGAGAAAAGCTTGCCTCTGGTCCGGCGCTTGCCTTGGGCGTGTCCGAGGCCACCTTGATCGATATGGTCGGGGCCTATGCTGGAATTTTAAATCGCGGCATATCTATCACCCCTTTCGGGCTGAACGAATTGCGATTATTCGGAGAAGACACGGCCCTGATGGGCGCCACAAATAGCGCCGGCCAGCGGGTCATTTCTCCAACAGCGGCGCATAATCTGATCTTTATGATGCAAAATGTGATGGTTGAAGGAACCGGACAAAAAGCGGCGATTGACGGCTGGCAAACCGCGGGTAAAACCGGAACAACGCAGAGCGCACGCGATGCGTGGTTTATCGGCTTTTCCAGCGATTACGTGATCGGTGTTTGGATGGGATATGATGATAATACGCCTTTAACCGGGGTCACCGGCGGCGGGTTACCTGCCGAGATTTGGAAAGCCACCATGCTGCGCGCTCAAGGCGACCTGCCTCCGAGTGCACTGGTACAAACGCCTCAGATACATTCCGAAGCTCGAAAACCCAATAAAAGCACGGACCAAGACCAAAGCCCCAACGCGATCAATCGCTTTTTGCGCAAGCTGTTCGGGCAGAACTAGTTTAAAGTGTTGCCTCTAATGCGGTAATGAGGCGATCAATCTTGCCTCCATTCTTATCAAGCAAGGCCCCAATTTCAGCACGCTCGCTTAACAACATATTTATCCCTTCGATAAAAATATTGAAGAATAACGGCTTGCCTGACTTGTCCGACACCAAAAACTCAACCTCAAACGGATTAGAGTTTTGTAGCTTTGCTTCTGCAGTCACTTTGTAAAAGCTTTTTACTTTTTTAGTGTCTTTTACGACAATATTGCTGCCCATAAACTCTCTGAACCGGCTGCCATATTTGCGCGCCATATATATTTGAAAAACCCGTGTGAATTTATTCATCTGCTTGGGCGTGGCCCGCCGCGCTTCAGTTCCAAGCGCATAGCGCGCTATTAGTTTCACGTCAGCGTAACGTTCAAATATTTTTTCAAACTCTGCCAGAATGATTTCTTCATCATCAGTCGATGCGATCATTGCGTTGATATCGTCAACGGCCTGATTAATCAAAGTATTTGCGGCGCTTTTCGTCAAGGCATAAGCAGGCAACCCGCTCCATAGCAGCGCAGCAACAATTCCAGATAAAACCGCACGGCGCGGTAACTTATTCTGTGCCATAAAGATCCTCATAGGGGTCATCATAAACATCTTCATCACGCCCACCTAACGAAAAACGCCGGGTTTGCAGATAAATCAACTTGCTTTGGGAATAACTGTCAATGCTGTCATAAAGAACGGAATCGATCGCGCCTGAATAGGCAACACGCATATCCATCGCTTTCGCGATCGTACTCGATGTTGTGTAATAATTCACAGGAGGCTCGATCAATGGCGCTAGCGGGTTTAAAATCCAATCAACGATCTTGCCCGTCGCATCCCGGCTGGTAGATGGCCCAAATAGCGGCAACTCAATATAAAACCCTTCACCAACGCCCCATCTGTGCAAAGTGGTGCCAAAATCACTTTCATCCCCACCGATACCCAAATTTTCAGCCGGTGTTCCCAGACCGGCAAATCCCAAAGTTGAATTGATCAAAAACTTACCTGTGTTTTGCAGCCCAGATTGAAATTCACCTTGCAAAACATTATTCAAAATATCCCCTGGCACAGAAAGGTTTTCAGCGAAATTATTGATCATCTGGCGCAGGCCATCATTCATGTTTTCCACATAGGCAAACGAGACTGGCCGCACGATAGATTTATCTAAAGCGATATTCACCCCATGCACGCGCCGATTCATGGTTTCAAACGGATCATTCGCATCCTGACTATAAAGCGGCGTCGAGATGCCCAGCAAAACCAGCACAAACGCCAAAGCCATAGCTAAAGAAGTTCCTGTCTGTTTCATCACATTTTACATCCAGTTTCAAAAATCTGCCTTTTTTGTGGTATTAACGGCAAACGCTTTGTTTAACAATGACACATCAATCAAAAGCAACAAGTAAACCAATCGTGATCATCATCAAGCGTCTTTAAGGGCTGCATAAATTTTCCAACAAACGCCAAACGCCAAAAGGTAGCCCTTTTCCCTCGCTCCGAGACAGGGTATCATTTGTTAAAAATATGTTGAAAAAGGAAAGAAGAATGGCCCCTGAATTTGAAGAAAAACTGAGCGAGCTGGGCGTAAATCTGCCAGAGGCGCCCGCCCCAGCGGCCAATTACGTTCCTTTTGTTCAAGTCGGCGATATGCTTTATGTATCAGGGCAAATTTCAATCGGGCCAGAGGGCCTGGTTAAGGGCAAGCTGGGCTTAGACATGACCACCGAGCAAGGTGCAGAGGCTGCCAAAATTTGTGCGATCAACTTGCTGTCGCAAGTGAAAGCGGCGTGCGGCGGCGATTTGGATCGATTGATCCGGGTTGTCAAATTGACCGGATTTGTGAATTCAACAGCAGATTACACAGACCAGCCCGCCGTTATTAACGGCGCGTCCAACCTGCTGGGCGAGGCTTTGGGAGAGGCTGGAAAACACGCGCGCGCAGCGGTATCCGCCGCCGCGCTGCCCCTGGGCGTGGCCGTGGAAATTGAAGGTATTTTCCAAATTCGATGATATGTGGTTTAGACCCGCAATTTTTAGCGAGGCCGCTGGCGCATCGCGGCTTGCACACCGACAAGGCGGGCATCTTGGAAAATAGTCGAAGCGCCTTCGCAGCGGCTATAGAAAAAGGCTACGGGATCGAGCTTGATCTGCAGCTTTCTGCAGATGGGCAGGCGATGGTCTTTCATGATGATACATTGGATAGGATGACATCGCATCAAGGCCCGGTGCGCAACCACACTGCCAAAAATTTGGAACGCATGGCTTTAAAACAGAGCGACGATTGCATTTTGCCCCTTGCGGCGCTGTTACAGCAGGTTTCCGGATCGGTGCCTTTATTGATCGAGTTAAAAGATCAAACTGGGGATCTATCTTCAAGCAATGGGGATCTGGAACGCGCCACAGCCAAAGCCTTGCAACATTATCAAGGCGCTGTGGCCGTGATGTCCTTTAACCCGTTTTCGGTGCTCGAAATGCGGCGGCAGGCACCCCAGATAGCCCGCGGGCTGACAACCGAGGTTTTTACAAAGGAAGAATGGCCCGAGATCTCGAGAGATAAGCGTTCAACTCTAACCAATATTTCCGACTTTGAAAAATGCGGAGCCAGTTTTATCAGCCATCATCACGAAGATCTCGAAAGCGCACCGGTGCGCGCCTTAAAGGCCAAAGGGGTGCCTATATTATGTTGGACAATTGAAACAAAAGCCCAGCAGCACGCGGCGCGCCAACTGGCCGATAATTTTACATTTGAAGGCTTTCAACCGGCAACAAGCTCTTGATTATCCGCGCTTTTGAAACACATAGGCGCTAAAGGGAAAGGCCAGGATGCAGCACGACGCGATAGAAATTCAGGTGGTGACATCGCTTGCGATGGTGGCGCAATCTGATTGGGATAGCTGTGCCTGCCCCGAAATCGACTCTGGCAATGATCCGCGTGCGCTTGACCCTTTTTTAACGTACCGCTTTCTTTGGGCGCTTGAATCGAGTGGATCGGTGGGCGAGGCCACTGGCTGGCAGCCGTATTTTTTACTGGCTTTTCAAAATAAAATATTGATCGGATGCACTCCGATGTATTTAAAATCGCACTCGCAAGGCGAATATATTTTCGATCATAGCTTTGCAGAAGCCTATCATCGCGCAGGCGGGCAATATTATCCCAAATTGCAAATTGCTGTACCCTTCACACCGGTCACAGGGCGGCGGTTTCTCCTCAAACCAGGCTATGAGGTTGAGGCGCGCCAAGCTTTGATAAAAGGGGCGCTGCAATTTGCCGTAAACAACAAGCTTTCTTCGCTACATGCCACGTTCTGCACCCAGAAAGAAGCCAAAGCCGGCGAAGGCCTAGGCCTCCTCAGCCGAACAACCCAACAATTCCATTGGGAAAACCCCGGATATGAAAGCTTTGATGGCTTTTTATCCGCGCTCTCTTCACGCAAACGCAAGAATATCAGAAAAGAGCGCGTGCAGGCCAATCAATTTGGCGGCGAAATTGAAATGCTCACGGGCGCGCAGATAGAGCCGCATCATTGGGATGCGTTCTGGAGGTTTTATCAAGATACCGGCGCGCGCAAATGGGGAACCCCGTATTTAACCCGCGCTTTTTTTGATGCAGCGCAAGACAGTTTACGCGATGATATTCTTCTGGTGATGGCAAAGCGCGACGGCCAATATGTTGCCGGCGCGATGAATTTTATCGGCCGCGATTGCCTTTATGGCCGGTACTGGGGCTGTATAGTAGACTATCCCTGCCTGCATTTTGAACTCTGCTATTATCGCGCGATCGACTTTGCGATTAAACATAATCTTGCCCGCGTAGAAGCGGGCGCCCAAGGCGCGCATAAATTAGCCCGCGGCTATATCCCCGCAGAAACGCATTCACTGCATTGGGCTGCAGATAAAGGGTTTCACGAGGCGATTGCGCAATATTTGATTGCGGAAAAAAAAGCCGTCACCGAAGATATAGAGATAATGACCAAATTTGGCCCGTTTCGAAAAACCACAGCAGATATTGCAGAGTAGAGGAACCTATAATGACCAAAAAATTGTCAGAGACCGAGCGTCTCCAAGACCTGCCGCCATTACTCGCCAAGGGTTGGGCCGTGGTAGAGGGGCGCGATGCAATTGCAAAAGAGTTTAAATTTGCAAACTTCATCGCAGCTTTCGGCTGGATGAGCCAGGCCGCGATTATCGCCGAAAAGATGAACCACCACCCAGAATGGTTCAATGTTTATAATCGCGTTTCGGTCACGCTCAGCACGCATGATGTGGGCGGGCTCAGCGCGCTGGATATTGCCTTGGCGCAAAAACTGGACGGGTTGAATTAACCTTTTAACTAAGCGCTTTCAAAAGCGCATCGGCGCTGGATGTGGTGATTTCAGAGCGGGTTTCTTCCAGTAGAAAATGCTCAACAACACCGTCATTTACCACCAAGGCATAACGTTGCGAACGATCATAAAATCCCGTCGCCGGCACGGTGAAATTTAAGCCCACAGCTTTGGTAAACGCAGACCCTGCATCCCCCAGCATGGTCAGCCCTGCCTCATAGGCACCAGAGGCGCGCCCCCAAGCGCGCAACACGAAGCTGTCATTAACGGTAAGGATCGCAATCTCGTCAAGACCGGCATCCATCAGCTGCTCTTTTTGACTGATGATATTTGGCAGATGCGCGCGCGAACAGGTGCTGGTAAACGCGCCCGGCATGCCAAATATGGCCACGCGGCGGCCGGCAAATACATCGTTCAGATCAACGGTTTCAATCTCTGAATCTGTTACCCGCAATATCGGCGCATTTGGCAATCTATTGCCCACGACTATGGTCATTTTTTATTCCTTTATTGGTATTCGCATAGAGGATGTTATAATGCGTTTATCCGATAGGGCCAGATCAGGTGAGGACGCGTATGTCAAGAATAGTTGTAATAGGCGCAGGGCAAGCTGGCGCGGCACTGGTTGCAAAATTGCGCAATCTCGATGATCAATGCAGCATAGATTTGATCGGCAAAGAAGACGTCCTACCCTATCAACGACCACCCTTGTCAAAAAAATACCTTTTGGGTGAGATTCCTTTAGAGCGGCTTTATTTGCGCCCAGAAAGTTTTTACGCCGATAACCACATCACTCTTCACCTTGGCGATACCGTTACCCATATAGATCGGCGTGAAAAATCCATCGTTACAACCCGTCAAAGCCTGACCTATGATCACCTGGTTTTGGCAACCGGATCATGGCCGCGCAAATTGCCCGCCGCGATCGGGGGCGAGCTGGCGGGGGTTTACACGATGCGCGATCTCCAAGATGCGGATGCGATGGCTCCAGAAATGGTGGCTGGACGGAAGGTTTTGATCGTTGGCGGGGGCTATATCGGTTTAGAAGCCGCAGCAGTTGCCGCGACTAAGGGGTTGAGGGTCACGCTGGTTGAAATGTCGGACCGTATTTTAAACCGTGTCGCCGCATCGCAAACATCCGATTACTTCCGGCAGTTGCACCAGTCGCATGGGGTGACGTTGAAAGAAAATACGGGTCTGAAACAGCTGATCGGTCAGGATGGTAAAGTGACCAGCGTACAATTAAGCGATGGCAGCGTTGAGCGCGTCGATTTCGTGATTGTCGGGGTGGGGATTATACCGGCGCAAGACTTGGCGGAGGCGGCTGGGCTAGAGATTGAAAATGGCATCGCTGTGGATATGTATGGGCGCAGTTCCGACCCGTCGATATGGGCGATCGGCGATTGCGCGTCATTTGACCATCAGGGCCAGAAAATGCGGCTGGAAAGCGTACAAAATGCGATTGATCAAGCCGAAGTAACTGCGCAAAATATTTTGGGCGCTAAAACCCCGTATCAACCAGAACCTTGGTTTTGGTCTGATCAATATAACGTAAAGCTTCAAATCGCCGGGCTAAACACGGGCTATAGCGATGTGGTCGAACGGGCGGAGCAGACTGCGGATAGTTGCTCTTTTTGGTATTACAAAGGCGATACGCTTCTGGCGGTCGATGCGATGAACGCGCCCAAAGCCTATATGGTGGGCAAACGTTTGCTTGGGCTAGGTAAATCGCCCCCAAAAGCGGCCATAAGCGATCCCCAGACCGATCTTAAATCCCTGCTGAAATCTTGAGAATAATCGCAGGCACACATCGCGGAAGAGCTTTGGCTTCGGTTGGCAAAGGCGATCCCTCGGCACATTTGCGCCCAACCACCGACCGCGTGCGCGAGAATTTATTCAACGTGCTTGCCTCGGGGCGGTTTGGAAATCCTTTGGAGAACGCGCAGGTTCTTGACCTTTTCGCCGGAACCGGTGCTTTGGGGTTTGAGGCCCTTTCGCGCGGCGCAGAGCGTCTGTGGCTGATCGATAACGCGCGCAAATCTGCAGAACTGATCCGCAAAAATAAAGCTCTGTTTGATCCAAACGTCGATATCACCTTTCGGCCATGGAACCTGCTGCAATTGCCGCCCTGCCCAGGCGCACCTTTTGATCTGGTCTTTCTTGACCCCCCCTATGGCAAAGATTTGGGCCAAAACGTGGTGCCAAAGGCCCGCGCAAAGGGGTGGATTGCCGATGACGCCTTGATTATATGGGAAGAGCAGCGTGAGATACCGGCCCCAGAGGGGTTTTGCAGCCTCGAGTGCCTGCGCTATGGCGACACAAGCGTTACCTTGATGCGCCCACAATAACAATTGTTCTGTATTGCTGCGCCTTTTAACACAATAAAGTTCTCTTTCTATCTCTTTCGCAGGGCAGGTGACTTCCCTTGTGCCATCAAAAAGAAATACACAAGCATTGCATTCGCATGTTGCAAAAAGCTCAAACGGTCACACCCCGATGGGTCAAACCCGGCAAGAATTTTCTCGATATCGGTAAGACATTTAGCAAAAGCTGCTTGATCCAATAAATGATATAAAGCTGCGTGTTTGCATCTTCGTTTAAAGTCTCAGCACGCGGCGGCGAATTGGCGGCATAACCCCAAAAAACGCGCTTTCAACCAATCTGTTTGGACAGAGCTGACATTGAATATCGCGCGGCCCTCTTCAGAAAGGAAAAATATTTTCAAAGCGGCGTTTCGATAACATCCTTGATCATAATCGGAAGGTCTTCCATGGACAGTTTGCGGCTGGTACGCCGTGCGGCGTTCAAAATACAATTAGAGGTTTGCGGCAAAAGCTCTAACACGCAGCGCGAGAACCGGCGCCGCTGAAAATATTCTTTACGGGCAAGAACCATAAACCCGCTGAGCAAATTTTCGCTAAAATAAACATTTCCAAAATACGTTAAACTGATAAATCGAGAGGGATGCGGATTGATCGCAAAAAGCGCATAACCATCAGGGCATCGCATCACGACGCCTCTCGAAGAAGGGGTAGATCGACCTGAAATTTCTGCTCGATTGCGTTGCGATTTCAAAAGCTCAAGGCTTTTAAACACCCGCACACCTTCTACGGTTTTAATCGAAATTAAATTACAGCTCGCAGTTTCCAATTCGGTAAACGATCTACGCCAAAAGCAATGGATACCATCTGGAAGCTCACTTTGTGAAACAGTAAGGGCTATACCGCGTTCAAAATAATCAACGGCTTGATGTAAATAACTGGGTTGCGCTTGCAGCGCGCTTTGCGATTGGCCGCGCCTAACCCGTTCCAAATCATCAGGGGTCAAGGGCTCAAGATAGATCCGCGAATCGACCAGAAAGTAATCACATATTTGTTGCAAAACATTTGGCTTGGGAAAGGAATGGCCGCTCATATAGCGATTAAATTGTACACGATTGATATCCAAATCGCGGCAAACCGAGGCAATTGACGGGCGCGTTTTGCAGAGCAATCGTAAATTTTCACCAAAAACGCGCAGCACACTCACGAGTTCTTCCTTTGCTTCAAAAAATTTTCCCCACCTCCCAACATCCTTGATTAGGTTGCCACTGATTACGCAGGGTTCCACGATCTAAATATTATTAGATCACACATCTTTAGGTTGATCTATATCAGATTTGTGAAGGACCTTGGAGCTCTCGTTTGCCTTAATCAGATGGTTTAAAAATCAAACAGACTTTACAAATACTTCGATCAATAGAATCATATCCTAGCCGATACTTATAGACGCGAAGACGCGAATTAAGGCCTCACCATAAACGAGATTTTCAATTTAAAGTTGTTGCAACTTAAGAAAGTTGCAGCGTTCAAACCAATCTTCCAAGGGGATTTGCTTTGAGTAAAGATAAAATAGCAAGAACAAAACGTTCTTTTTAACCTCAACCCCCATAGGTCGGATGAAACCGATCCGCTGGCGACAAGGTGAAAATTTCAACGCCGTTTGCAGTTACACCTACGGAATGCTCAAATTGCGCCGAAAGCGATTTATCCCGCGTGACAGCAGTCCAATCATCCGCCAAAACTTTTGTCTCCGCCCGTCCTAAATTCACCATCGGTTCAATTGTAAAAAACATACCCTCTTCCAAAATGGATCCAGTATTTGGTCTGCCATAATGCAACACGTTAGGGGGGGCATGAAACACTTGGCCTAAGCCATGGCCGCAAAAATCTCGCACAACTGACATACGCTGCGCCTCAACATAAGATTGTATCGCATATCCTATATCGCCAAAAGTATTGCCCGGTTTTACCGCCTCAATACCCTTCATCAAAGAATCATGCGTCACTTGAATTAAACGTTCGGCTTTGCGCGATAAGTCACCCGCCACATACATCCGCGAGGTATCGCCGTACCATCCATCAACGATCACCGTCACATCTACGTTTAGGATATCGCCCTCTTTAAGCTTTTTATCGCTGGGAATACCGTGGCAAACCACATGGTTTACGCTGATACAACTGCCATGCTTATAGCCCTTATAGCCAATTGTCGCCGAGACAGCGCCAGCGGCGCGCACTTGATTTTCGATAAAGGCATTGATGGTTGCGGTCGTTTGCCCGGGAAAAACAAGCGGTGCGATTTCGTCAAGAATGCGGGCTGCAACTGCGCCAGCCCGATGCATTCCTTCGAAGGCCGCTTGGTCAAATAGCGTAATACCCGCGCGGGTTTTACGATAATTGTCAGATTCCAACAAAGCTCTCTCCTTTAAAGCGCCGCGTCAATTTTTATAGCCCTAGCGATGATTATCCATATTCACCAGACCCAGCCTATAGAAGTTATACTGTTTCTTCACAATTAAAGAGCAAAAACCGAATATATTTAAAGTTACAAGAAAAAAATAACTTTTCTTGGCGCACCGCGATACCACGCGCACAATTGCGAACTTATCACGCCTTAAGAGACCAAGAGCTTGACGATTTCTTCGGCGGCCTGATCACTGTCCATTTTTGTTGTATCGATATGGATTTCTGGGGTTTCAGGGGCCTCGTATGGGCTGTCGATCCCTGTGAAGTTCTTGAGCTGACCAGAGCGCGCCTTGGCATAAAGGCCTTTGACGTCCCGATCTTCTGCGACAGAGAGCGGCGTGTCGATGAAGATTTCGATGAATTCGCCGGGCGCCATCATATCTCGCACCATTTGCCGCTCTGAGCGGAAGGGCGAGATGAACGCAGTGATCACAATCAGACCCGCATCTGTCATCAGTTTTGCAACCTCACCCACACGGCGGATGTTTTCAATCCGATCCGCATCGGTAAAGCCCAAATCCTTGTTCAAGCCATGGCGCACATTGTCCCCATCCAGCAGGAAGGTGTGACGATTCATGTGCGCAAGCCTCGATTCAACCGCGTTCGCAATGGTGGATTTCCCTGATCCCGACAGGCCCGTCATCCACAGGACCGCAGGTTTCTGGTTTTTTAGGTTCGCGTGGTGGTCACGCGTGATGTCCGTTGCCTGCCAATGGATGTTTTGTGCACGGCGCAGGGCAAAATTGATCAGGCCAGCACCCACAGTGGCGTTTGTCATTTTATCAATCAGGATAAAACCACCCAGCGTGCGGTTTTCCGCATAGGGCGCAAATGGGATGTCGCGGTCTGTTGTGACATTGGCCACACCGATTGCATTCAGCTCAAGCGTTTTGGCCGCCGCATGTTCCATCGTATTGACGTTGATCTGATACTTGGGTTCCGCCACCGTTGCAGAGACAGTTTGCGCGCCGATTTTCAGGTGATAAGAGCGACCTGGCATCAGCGCCTCTTCATCCATCCAAATAAGGGTGGTTTCAAATTGATCTGCCACCTCAAGCGGGGCAGTCGAGGCTGTAATCACCTGACCGCGGGAACAATCCACCTCATCCTTTAGCGTCAGTGTGATTGACTGACCTGCAATCGCACTGTCCAAATCTCCATCATATGTAACGATGCGATCCACATGACTGGTTTTACCAGAGGAGAGAATGCGCACCTCATCCCCCGGTTTGATGGTGCCTGCTGCAATCTTGCCGCTAAACCCGCGGAAGTCCAAATTGGGTCGGTTCACCCACTGAACGGGCATGCGGAACCCTTGGGCCGTACCTGTGTTTTGATCCAGATCAACACCTTCTAAATGCGCCATCAGTGTTGGACCGCTGTACCAGTGGGTGGCATCAGAATGGGCCGCGATATTATCCCCTTTGAACCCAGAGATTGGGATGGCAGTAAATTCCGTAATACCGATGCTGTTTGCAAATTCAGTATAATCCGCAACAATTGCATCAAAAATGGCCTGATCATAATCGACCAAGTCCATTTTATTGACGGCCAAAACGATGTTTTTAATGCCAAGCAGGTGACACAAATAACTGTGGCGCCGCGTTTGCGTTAAAACACCCTTACGCGCATCAATCAGGATCACGGCCAATTCCGCCGTGGAGGCACCTGTGACCATATTGCGCGTGTATTGTTCATGCCCCGGTGTGTCCGCCACAATGAACTTACGCTTTTCGGTGGCAAAGAAACGGTAGGCCACGTCAATTGTGATGCCCTGTTCTCGCTCTGCGGCCAATCCATCGACCAGCAACGCAAAATCAATCTCTTGGCCCTGTGTGCCGACCTTTTTGCTATCTGCTTCCAGCTGGGCAAGTTGGTCTTCAAAAATCATTTTGCTGTCATAAAGCAGGCGACCAATCAGCGTTGATTTCCCATCATCCACGGATCCACAGGAGATAAAACGCAACAGCGATTTATTTTGATGGCTTTCTAGGTAGGCATCAATGTCCTGCGCAATCAGTGCGTCAGTTTTATAAACTTGATCTGTCATATCCCGCACCCCCTAAAAATACCCTTGCTGTTTCTTGACTTCCATTGAGGCACCTTGATCCTTGTCAATCGCGCGTCCTTGTCGTTCGGATGTCGTTGTCAAAAGCATTTCTTGGATGACTTCGGTTAGGGTCGCCGCCTCAGATTGCACAGCGCCCGTAAGGGGGTAACAGCCCAGAGTCCTAAATCGGATCGAGCGCATGACAGGTTCTTCGCCAGGTTCCAATGGAAAGCGATCATCATCCACCATCAGGATCAAACCATCCCGCTGCACAGTCGGACGGGGCGCCGCAAAATACAGCGGTACGATTTCAATGCCTTCTAGGTGAATATACTGCCAGATGTCCAATTCCGTCCAGTTTGACAATGGAAAGACGCGCATGCTTTCGCCCTTGGCTTTGCGCGCATTATAGAGCGACCAAAGCTCTGGGCGCTGCGCCTTGGGCTCCCATCTGTGTTGGGCGGTGCGGAAGGAAAACACACGTTCCTTGGCGCGCGATTTTTCTTCGTCCCGACGGGCACCCCCAAAGGCTGCATCAAACCCGTGTTTACCAAGCGCCTGTTTCAAACCCTCGGTCTTCCACAAATCCGTATGCAATGCGCCATGTTCAAAGGGGTTTATCCCCTTTTCCTTGGCCTCGGGGTTTTGATGCACGATCAATTCCATCCCCACATCTTTTGCGGCCTTATCGCGCAATTTATACATCTCTTGGAATTTCCAAGTCGTATCCACATGCATCATTGGAAACGGAGGAGGAGAGGGATAAAACGCCTTTTTCGCCAGATGCAGCATCACCGCGCTATCCTTGCCAACCGAATACAGCATAACTGGATTCTCGGCCTCTGACACAACCTCGCGCATGATCTCAATCGCCTCGGATTCAAGGTTTGAGAGATGGGTTGACCGCATACGATATCCACTCTTTCGAAAAAGTTATCAGGAGATGAATGACTAGCCTATCTCGTAAGAGTCGTAAATCATTTCCGATGCTGGCATCTAAGCGCGCTTGGTCAGCAAAAACGAAACAACCGGTCAGCTTCGGGGGCGGGTTCCATGGCGCGCAAACCGCTTTGCCAAAACCATACCCACGTTATAGGTGATAACAAATAAAAGTGCCGCCGCGATAAACCCAAGCGCCGCCATGTGATCATTGCTTTGTAGCATCACCGCCGCGGCGATCGGCACTGAGGCCAATGGCACAATAATCAATGTAGCCAATGGATTGGTCAGGCCTCTCAGCTTTCGAGATAGCAATGTTAATTCCAGCGCACGCATCACCAATTGATGAAAATGAAGCCGATCCGGTTGGTCGATTGGCTTGCCAGAGCGATAACGGCGAAAGATTGAAAATATCATATCCGCAATAGGCCAGAAGAAGATCAAAAGCATTGAGAAAGGGGCAATCTCTGGATGTCTGTTGAGCAACAGAATCGCAACCCATGCCAAGATATGCCCCGTGCAATACGCGCCTGCATCTCCCAAAAAAAGCTTTCCAAAGGGATAGTTGAATACCAGCAAACCCAATAATGCACCAATAATCAACAGCAATATATGCGAGATTTGGTAATCACCCACCGAAACAGCAATAGACATGAGGCCAAGTGCAATCACGATAGACACGCCGATCGCCAATCCATTTAAACCATCGATCAGGTTTAAGGAATGGCTGATACCACCGGAAACCAAAAGCGTCAGAATAATGGCAGGGAAAGTGTAAAGCGTTAATATTTCCAGAACCGGAACGCCCATGCGGGGTATCCACGCCCCCAAAAGAATTCCAGCCATTAAAGCAGAGACAAAGGACAAAACCAACCGCATTTTCGCGCTGACATCAAACCCAACATCCTCGCCCAGACCACCCAAAAACACCGGCAGTGCAGATATGGCAAGAATAGACACCAAGTTGAACGTCGTTGCATCTAGCGTGAACGCCCCCAAACATCCGCCTAGTATAACCGCCAGACCACCGATTCTTGGGGTCGGCAAACGATGAGAGGATTGAACGGCAGCATTGCCATGGCCCTTGGCCGTGAATTGAATATGGAGCGGACGGGTTAAGAAAATAACCAACGCGAGACACATCGCTGACACAAAGGAAGACAACACTATCATTTGATTTTTTTCACGCTCACCGCTCACCCGCGCCACGTATACACAGCACCGCCGGATTAATCAAGGCTTGCCGGAAAAAATAAGTCTCCCAAAGAGACACGGAGGCGGAAATGCAGACGGATGTGTTTATTCCAGCAGAAACCTTAAATTTAACGCCTCTGCCCTTCAAGACAAATGAAACAAAAGATGAATTGCGAATTATCAAAGACCTAAACCCCATGCTTATTTGTGTCTAACCTGAAATTGAAACTTGGTTGATCACGGCTCAATTCAAATGATGAAAAACCATGGCAGTTTTCACCAAAGATAAAGAAGGGGGTACCGTAAATCAAAAAACATTTCTGATGCTTGAATAAAACAAATTTGAGTCGATTTAAGTATCCTTTCGATATAAATAAACTTATCTAAGCCAGGATAAACCGCCCTCTTTGGCAAAAGCAAAGGGTTAAATTTTTGTTGAAAACTGCGGCAATACGGCACCATTGGGCGCGCTATATCCTAGGCCTAGTGCTCTCAAACTAGGCATGAACGGCTTTGAGCATTTTGCGCGGCAACGCCCAGATGCTCCTTATCTCAAGGGGCGGTTTCATTCAAACTTTCCTCGCGGTCAAACCGCTCTTATTGATACCATTTTGAAACTTTAAAAGTTAAAGCGCGCAACGCATAGGTTGTACCTGCTCAAATACCCTAGATTGTTGTCCTGGCTTTAGTGACATCACTTAACTTTGCATCAAATTTAACCCATTTGACGCCGCGACAAAATGCGGGTTGTCCATAACCTCTTTGCCATATTCGAGTTCCTCAAACGTATCGATCCTATACACATTGCCGCCTGCCCCTTTAAGAACTGCATGCGCGGCGCCCGTATCCCATTCCATGGTACGACCAAGACGGGGGTACAGATCTGCTGCGCCACGCGCGATAAGACAAAACTTCAAAGATGACCCTGCGCTTTTGGATTGAACAGGGTTATATTTTCTGAGAAAAGCCTCAGTTTCCTCATTTGAATGCGAGGCCGATTTTACCGCGATAATCTTCTGCCCATCCACAGCGCGACAGTTGATCTGCGCAATCTGGCCACGCTTATCAATGCGGCTTGCATCGCTTTCTACATAAGACAAACCGTCAAGATCACGATAAAATAAATCACCACTCACGGGCAAATATACCACGCCCAACGCCGCTTTACCCTGCACGATCAGCGCAATATTAACCGTAAATTCTCCGGTTTTTTTAATAAATTCTTTTGTGCCGTCCAGCGGATCTACCAAGAAGAATATCGCATCTCTGTGCCGATCAACCTCAGTATAAGTTTCCTCAGAAACAATGGGAATATCTGGCACAAGCTCAGCGAGCGTGGTCGCGATTGCCTTATCTGCCCGCAAATCAGCCAGCGTCAAAGGGCTTTCATCGCTTTTAATCTGAACACCGAAATCGCTTTGACCGTAGATATCTAAGATTTCAAGCCCCGCCAAAACCGCGGCTTTGCGCATCGAAACTATTAAATCTGGATATTTTTCTTTTAGGCTATTCATCGACATCGCCGGGCTTTCTGCTTTTGCTCATCTTGACTAAGCGTTAATCTCGTTTTCTTTCAGTTTTGCAAGAGATTGTGTGTGCATTTCCAAGATCAAATCAACCCTGGCCAATAAAATCTATCGAGCAGGGAGCGCTTCATGCGCATCAAACCGACCAAATATCTTATTTTGGGGATCGTCAGCTCTGATCTGTAAAAACCCGTCACGAGCACGCCTATGATTGGGCAGATCGCAGGCTATCCAGGCCTATGCCCTGCAAAAACCGAATTTCCCAGATAGGCCAAAGCCCCAAAACCTTCGAAATCCATAAGGTAAATCGATTTTTCGTTTGCAACTATCCCCATTCTAACGCTCTTCAGGCATAGGCCGAAGTGGACCATAAACTATAATGTAACGGCTTGCCCAAGCCGCGCCGAGTCTTGCGCAGCTTGCCCCATGCGTACCGCCCAAATGCCATCGTTCAAACTTACTTCCACCGCACGTCCTTGTCGCACAACCGCTAAAAACCGCTGATGCTGATAAAAGGTCGATCCATTGTGATCTCCTGCCTCTAGCAAAGCCGGATCGACCGGAATTGCAAGCTCTTCGCGCAGGCCAGAATGGCGCGGCGAAATCACCAGCTTTGGATCTGGGGCGCGCTGCGATTGGTTCATCCAAAACCGCGTTGGTCCGGGCACGAATGCCTCGATCTTGCCGCGCGGACCCACAACGGATATTTCTTCCTGAAAATGCGCCCCTTCAGCAAACATACACAATTCTAGCATTGCCCTCGTACCATTTTCGAAATCTACGATCACATAACCATGATCCCAAATATCAGGAACGGCGCCTGCATAAGTTTCGTCTAAATGGTTCACAGCCTGACCACCGCTGGCCATGATCCGCGATGGATTAGATCCGGTCAACAGGCGCATCAGGTCAAAAAAATGACAACATTTTTCGACAAAGGTGCCGCCACTATTGGCATTAAAGCGGTTCCAATCGCCAACTTTTTCCAAGAACGGAAACCGGTGCTCGCGGATGCTTAACATCTTCAAACCGCCTGTCACGCTTTCAAAGCGATCTTTCAAGGCTGCAATCGGCGGCATGTAGCGATATTCCATAGCCACCCAGACGGGCGCGTTATATTGGGTTTTAAAAGCCTCAACGCGGGCCAAATCCTGAGCATTGGTGAATAAGGGTTTTTCAACCAAAACGGGGCGTGCCGGATAGTGGACGATGCGCTCCAATTGCTCCAAATGAACATGATTGGGCGATACGATCACCAAACAATCAAGATCTTCACGCGCCAGAAGCTGATCCAAACTCTCAACAAAAACTGCGTCCGGGGCGAGGCCTTGCGCAGCCTGGCGCATCTTTGCATCTGGTTCAAAAATTGCCACCACAGCTGTTGCGGGCAAAAGAGCTATATTGCGCAGATGTTCTTGCCCCATCATACCACAGCCTATAATCCCATAGCGGGTTATTTCTTGCATTCTGTTACCTTATTTAATGCGCGCCACATAGCGCGCTACGTTTGTGTCAATCCAGTTTTGAGAATATTCAACCGTCTCACCGGTTTGCGACCGGCTTAACCGCGCCGCAAAAAGGCAGGGCGTACCTGGCCTTGGGTCAAACCCATCTGGTGCCCATTGCGGCACCGGCTCTAGCCCCAATTGATCTTCGGCTTCGGTAATCCAAAGATTGAGAACATTGCGGTAATAAAGATAAAGCGAATGAGACAATTCGCTTGTGCTAAGCTGCGCTGCTTGATCCCCATCCAACCAAATTTCTTCAAGCACCGCTGGTTGCGCGTTAAGCGATCTTAACCTGCGAATGCGATAGGCCTTTGACGCCGGCCCAAAGGCCGGAAATGCGGCGGGTTTTTGCAATAAATCAACATTCAAAACCTGCGCGGTTGGCAAACCCCCGCCATCGATCAGCTCAACACGGAAGAAAGAATAAACCGAATTGGGCGTGGCGCCCGTTTTCACATAATTCCCTGAGCCTTGACGCTTCTCCAAAAGCCCTTTCGCATTCATATCATCCAATGCTTTACGCAACGTGCCCACTGAAATCCCCAATTCAGCAGCCATTTGCCTTTCCGGCGGCAAACGCGCGCCATCCAAATACCGCCCCGCCGCGATATCGCGGATAAGCATTTCGCTTATCTGAACATAGGTCGGCAGTACGGTTTTCATCGGTGTTTTTCATCCGCCTTACAAAAATTGATATACTATTGATTTACATAAACTCAGGTGCTACGCAAGGCGCAAAAGACAAAAAGGATCCCTGAAATATGACCATCGTCCCCATCACGTCAACAGAGTTAGACGCGGTCGAAGTCTCCTGGTTTTCCGCGCTGTGTTCAGATGATTTTCAATATCTTGGCGTGCCTGATGGCACGCTGCGATCCTCATGGGCCCATTGCAGTAACATCGTTAAAAAAGCCGAAGCGCAGGGTTTTCGGAACATTCTATGCCCCTCCTCATATCAGGTTGGCCAAGATACGCTGAGCTTTGTCGCCGGTTGCGCTCCGATAACCGAAAAGATCAACCTGCTGGCCGCTGTGCGGTGTGGAGAAATGCAGCCCATCATGCTGGCGCGCACGATTGCCACGTTGGACCATATGCTGGAAGGGCGCCTTACGGTGAATATCATCAGCAGCGATTTCCCCGGCGAAAAAGCAGATAGTGCGTTTCGGTATCAACGCTCGCGTGAAGTTGTTGAAATTCTCAAACAAGCCTGGACGCAAGATGAAATCAACTATCAGGGCCAAGTGTATAATTTTTCCGGCCTCACCACAGATCCAGCAAAACCCTATCAGACCGGTGGGCCTTTATTGTATTTTGGCGGTTATTCTCCCGCCGCGCTGGAATTATGTGGGCAACATTGCGATGTATATTTGATGTGGCCGGAGCCAAAAGAGCAAATCGCTGAGCGTATGCGCGCCGTCAACGCGGTTGCCGAACGCTATGAGCGCAGTTTGGATTACGGATTGCGCGTGCATGTGATCGTGCGCGATACTGAACAAGAAGCGCGCGAATATGCGCAACACCTGGTATCAAAGCTTGAGGATGATGCTGGCCGTGCCATTCGCGAACGGGCGCTAGACAGCACATCGCTAGGCGTGGCGCATCAAGCCAAAAATCGCGATCTTGCGGATATGGAAGGCTTTGTTGAACCGCATCTTTGGACAGGTGTGGGCCGCGCCCGCTCGGGCTGCGGTGCGGCGATTGTTGGTTCAACTGATCAAGTCTTATCTGAACTTGAATCCTATCAAAAAATGGGAATCCGCGCCTTTATTCTTTCCGGATATCCGCATATGGAAGAATGCGAACATTTTGGAACCCGCGTTATGCCGCAATTGAACACCTGTTCCTTACCACAAGCTTACGGTCGGCAACCAAACACAAACCCATTAACACCCCTCGGGGCAGGAGAGCGCCGCTAATGCAACGCATTGAACTTACATCTTCTTTAAGCCTGTCGCGGGTTATCTATGGCATGTGGCGCTTGGGCGATGATTCTGACACCAGCATAAGTCACATCCGCAACAAGGTCGCAGCCTGCTTAGAGCAGGGCATCACCACCATGGATCAGGCCGATATTTATGGCGGCTATATGGCTGAAGAATTGCTCGGGCAGGCTTTGCAAGGAACCGATCTGCGCAATAAAATCGAAATCGTTACCAAATGCGATATTGTGGCGCCCGTAGGCCGGTATGAAACTGCGTCGGTGAAACATTACGATACCAGCCGCGCACATATTCTAGCCTCGGTCGATCATTCGCTCCGCCTGATGGGGGTTGATCACATCGATTTGCTTTTATTGCATCGCCCAGACCCTTTGATGGACCATCTGGAAACCGGCGCGGCGCTTGATGAGCTGGTGACCAGCGGCAAAATCCGCAGCGTGGGTGTGTCCAATTTCAAACCCTATGATTGGGACTTGCTTGAATCCGCGATGAAGCAAAAACTGGCCACCAATCAAATTGAACTTAGCGTTCTTGAACACAACGCGCTGACCAATGGCGATGTAGCGTTTCATCAACGTAATGGCACGCCGCTGATGGCGTGGTCGCCTTTGGCCGGCGGGCGCCTTTTCCAAGATGCCCATGCTGACGTGTTGTCGGTGCTTGCTGAAATTGGCGCAAAGCAAGGCAAAGCCGCCGACGCCGTGGCAATCGCGTGGCTTTTGGCGCATCCTGCCAATATTCTTCCTGTTTTGGGCACCAACAATATGCGGCGCATTCAATCACTGTCAGATTGCACCGATATCGCTTTGTCGCGCGAAGAGTGGTTTGAAATCTACACAGCCGCTTTAGGGCATGAGGTGGCTTAATGGTCAACGCGGTTCAGCCCCCAGGGGCATCCGACACGCCGTTTGACAGCGGCGCGTTTCGCTCGGCTTTGGGGCGCTTTGCAACGGGTATCACGATCATTACATGCTCGCATGACGGGCAGCCTATGGGCATCACGGCCAACAGCTTTGCCAGCGTGTCGCTGGATCCGCCCCTGGTCCTTTGGTCGCCGGCAAAAGCCTCGCGCCGTCACCTCGCCTTCAGCCAAGCAACCCATTTTGCAATTCATATCTTGGAAGCGGGTCAGGAAGCACTTTGCCATAGCTTTGCCCGACCGGGGGACGGCTTTAAAAACCTTGAGTGGCAAACAGGCGCACAAAATGTGCCTTTGTTTCCCGGCTGTTTGGCCCGTTTTGAATGCAGTTTATACGCACAACACGACGCAGGCGACCATACGATCATTATCGGACATGTGGACCGTTTTGAAAAAAACGAGGGCACGCCGCTCGTGTTCAGCCAAGGCGCGTATCTGAAAACCCACGCATGAAGGCGGTTTATGCGTTGCGCCCATGACCCAATCGCAAACTGCTTTGGAGCCTTTAATATCAACATCATCACCGAAAGAAATTGCGTCTGTGGCATTGCTGTTTTACGGCCCGCGCCGATATCCGCGATCGCACCTGAAAAATAAGCCAATGGCTCGCGTGATGTTTTCCATTGATACAGGTTTTGCCATTCACACAATACACAGGATCGGCTTCGGATCTGGCGGTCGTTTATCCCCAGGGCGGTGGAGTTTTGCTCAAGAATGCGTCTATTCCCTGCGCCGCTTCTACGCCTTCCCAAACATCCGCCAGCGCCGAGATCGTATATTCAATAATCGCATCATCGATTGCTGGGCCCAGTTCCCGCGCCAAACGTTTGGATGCAGCCACCGCGCCGGGCGCCACCTGTAAATACGGGTTGATTTCATCTTCAAGGCGCGCTTCGACCGCCTCTGCGGGAAGATAATCGGCGATTAAATCCAGATCTTTGGCTTCAGCAGCGCCAAAAATTTTGGCGGACATGAAGACGCGGCGCGCCTTAGCCTCGCCCATCCGCGCAATCACATAAGGGCTTATGGTGGCCGGAATAAGCCCTAAACGCGTTTCCGTCAGGCCGAATTTTGTGGTGTCTTCGGCGATCGCAACATCGCAAATAGCCGCCAACCCAACCCCTCCGCCATAGGCGCCGCCCTGCAAAACACCAATGAGCGGTTTCGGCAAAGTGTTGAGCCGTTTTAGCATCTGCGCCAATTTACGCGCCTCAGCCATCCGCCCTGCGCGATCCGCGGCGATCTGCGCCTTCATCCATTCCAAATCACCACCGGCGCAAAACACGCGCCCACGACCGCGCAACACCACCACGCGCACGGCATCCATAGCGCTAACTTTTTGTGCAAATTCATTCAGATCGGCAATCATCTGGCCGGAAAATGCGTTGCGCTTTTCAGGCCGGTTCAACGCGACGGTCAAGACGCCACGCGCATCGCAGGAAAGATCGAGCGTTTCAAATTTAGGCAGCTCCATACACCAGCCCCTTTGCCATCCGAGCCGCTTTTTCCAATTTTATCAGATCAAGGCCGGTTTCAAACCCCTGCGCTTGCATCAAAGCGGCAACCGCCTCAGTGGCAACATTGCCTTTGGCGCCCGGCGCATAGGGGCACCCGCCTAGGCCGCCAATCGCGGCGTCAAACACCCGGATCCCATACCCCAGCGACAGCAAGATATTTTCAAGCGCCCGTTGATTGGTATCATGGTAATGCCCGGCTAAAGCACTTGCCGGTACACTGTCAAGAACCGCCTGAAGGGTTTTATCCAAGCGCTCCGGCGTGGCCTGACCAATCGTATCGCCCAGGCTAATTTCATAACATCCCATGTCAAACAAAGCCTGTGCCACCGAAGCCGTGCGCTGCGGTGACACCGCCCCCTCATAGGGGCAATCAGTGATACATGACACATATCCCCGCACCGGAATGCCCGCGGTTTTCGCCGCCGCCATCATCGGGATAAACCGGGCAAGGCTGTCCTCGATCGAGCAATTGATATTGGCTTTGCTAAAGGCCTCGGAGGCAGCGCCAAAAATAGCAATCTCATCTGCCGAGGCATTTTTTGCCGCCTCAAACCCCTTCATATTCGGGGTCAATGCCGTATAGCTTATGCCCGGCACGCGGGTCAGTCCAGCCATCACCTGCGCAGCATCAGAAAGCTGCG
>JADHOV010000017.1 GCA_016778765.1 Paracoccaceae bacterium
TACAATTGCAAATGACAATCGTGCTCCAATGGCGATGGCCGCGTAAGCGACCGGAACTATTGAAAACTTAAGCCCTAACGCTTTGCAGCCTTAGGCGGGGTTCGAAGGCACCTGGCAACAGAAGCCTTCACTTTTCCTTTGATGTGTGAAGATTGCGCTTGCTATGGAGCCGAATCCGGCACAGCGGGGGCTTGAAAACAGCCTTTCATTTTCTAAGATTTACAACGGCGGCACAGCATGATTGCGCTGAGAAAGCTTCTTACAAACGCTGAAAATTGAATACGCCAAAACAGGAAAATGCTCCCTTTTGGCAATCATCAGGTCAAAATCTGTTGAAAATCGCGGCCAATTGCCAAAACTTCGCTGCGGATATGTGGTGAGGCGGCAAAACACAGTCTCGACCAGATGCGTTTAGGTGCTGTTCGCGCTCAACGCCCTCTAAATTAAAAAAACATCCCCCCTCGCGCTTTTGATCTATGCAGGCTTTGCACCAATCGCCAATCAGAAAAAATTTGGATTCAATTAAATTCGAAATATTTAGATCTCTTTCGAGGCCATATAACTTTGGGAAAAATCAGGTGTCAGAAATACCAGATTGATAATTATGCCGTGGCATTATTACCAAGCCACAGTGATTTTAAGCGCAAAGGGCCATAACCAGAGCTACTGAAATACACGCCCTGTAAGATGTGTCATTAACCCCATATGCATTCTTATTTACCTCTGAAAAGCTATTTTAGCTCAAAAATAACCGACTGTTTTTTAAAACTCACTAAAATCAAACCTCAAATGTCCCCGTCAGAACAAATCTTACGATCTTTACAAAAGCGAGGTAGATCAATACCGCAACTGCGCGGCCAAACACCCGCCAAAATTTATCAAAAGATCGCCTTCGATGAACCAAAGGCAGGGTGCAAGCAACATGTTTTCACAAACTTTAACCGCGGCGCCCTGCCCTATTGGAACATCCTCACAAATATAAACCGCGTGACTTTTCAGTGTGGCATGCGGCTGATTTATCAAATGAAGCCAAGAATTTTCGGCTAAGCTGCAATACAAATTTAGACATAGTACTCTCCTTTATCTGCCACAGAGATAGTGCAGATCTCGCAGGTTAGTTAGATCTGCCGATACATACCCGCTATGCAAAAACAACTGGGCATTCTATCAAGCCGCAGGCCGATTTCTGCCATTCGCAATTTGTTACAGCCCCTCAGGCAACCTGTTCAAAACCAAAACTATCTGCAAGACTGTTGCAAGATGTGATGGAGACGTGAGAGGGGACGCAAATGATCGCCATAATTTTTGAAGTTATACCAGCAGCTGGGCGCAAGCAGGATTATCTAGATATCGCCGCCGCTATGCGCCCGATGGTAGAAGAGATTGAAGGCTTTATAAGCGTTGAGCGCTTTCAGAGCATGAGCAACCCCGACAAGCTCTTATCTATTTCCTTTTTTGAAGATCAAGCCGCCGTCGACCGATGGCGCGCGCTGGCCGAGCATCGGGCCGCGCAAAGATTGGGTCGAGAAGGGATATTTTCAGATTACAGGCTGAAAGTCACCCATGTTTTGCGGGATTATGGCATGCACCAGCGTGCTGAAGCGCCCGCAGACAGCCGTGCCCATCATGATACTTAAAAACGGTCTTCTTGCATTTTGCGCCGATGTTGGGGATTTACCGCCGCCTTCGGACAGGGCGCACATTTTGTAAAATGTCTTCTCGGATATTCCTAAACTCTGCTTCGGCATGCCACGAAAATCGGCTGTAGACCCGCGATTATCAGCTTAAATCGAAAATCTTTGGGATTTGTCGCCGAGCACTCTTTCACAATGCGCAAAACCTTTTATTGTGGTTGCAAATAAGCAGGGGATCGAGATGAACGGCGGTTTAGACTACGGAAATATCATGAATCGGGCGATGCGCGGCTTTATAAAAGAAGTTTTGCAACGCGTGGCCGATAACGGGCTTCCAGGAGAGCATCATTTCTTCATTACCTTGGATACAATGCATCCTGATGTTGAAATCGCCGATTGGCTGGTAACGCGTTATCCCGACGAAATCACCATCGTCATGCAGCATTGGTTCGAAAACCTCGTGGTTCAAAAGGATGGATTTTCCGTAACGCTCAGCTTTGGCGATGAACCCGAAGCGCTTTATATCCCCTATGCCTCGATTATAACCTTCGTGGATCCCTCAGTCGAATTCGGAGTTCGGTTTGAAAAAAACGATGAGGAGGATTCTGATGAAGACTTGGATCCCCAGGAAACGCCAGAAAGACCGCTGGAGGTTCTTGGCTTAAATGAGCCCGAGCTTAAGAAGACCAACAGCGATACACAAAAAGCAGATGTGGTCAGCTTGGACAGCTTTCGGAAATAAATGCGCCGCTTAAACCAAACAAAATAAACCCTTCAATTTGTATAAAGCGG
This sequence comes from Paracoccaceae bacterium, assembly GCA_016778765.1. GTDB lineage: Bacteria > Pseudomonadota > Alphaproteobacteria > Rhodobacterales > Rhodobacteraceae > Thalassovivens. Next base: position 2,427 of record JADHOV010000017.1, read on the forward strand.
GATATTGCTCAGGCAGCAACTCGGCTTTAAAAGCGATAGAAATAACCCAAACCGGAGATCCCCCCATGACAGAGACCAGAACAGAAACCGACAGCTTTGGTCCGTTAGAGGTTGATCATACGAAATATTGGGGCGCCCAAACGCAACGCTCGATCTTAAACTTCCCGATCGGATGGGAGCGCCAGCCTATTGCAATTATTCGCGCCTTAGGGGTGATTAAGCGCGCCTGCGCAGAAGCCAATCTAGAACTTGGCAGTTTGGACAGCGCGCGCGCAACCGCGATCATCGAGGCGGCTACGGAAGTGATCGACGGCAAGTTTGACGATAATTTTCCCTTGGTGGTTTGGCAGACCGGCTCGGGCACGCAATCAAACATGAATGCAAATGAAGTAATCGCCAATAGAGCAATCGAGCTGATGGGTGGCACCATCGGCTCAAAAGAGCCGGTGCATCCCAATGATCACTGCAATATGGGCCAATCCTCAAATGATACATTCCCAACCGCCATGCATATTGCCACCGCGATGACTGCCGAAAAGGTTTTGCTGCCCGGTTTGCAAAAACTGCATAAGGCCCTTTTGGTGAAAATTGAAGCCTTTGCGGGCATCATCAAAATTGGCCGCACGCATACCCAAGATGCAACGCCGCTGACTTTATCACAGGAGTTTTCAGGCTATGCGCATCAAGTTGCGATGGCGATCAAGCGGATCAAAACCAGCCTTACAGATATTTATGAATTGGCCCAAGGCGGTACCGCGGTGGGTACCGGCCTGAATACCAAACATGGTTGGGATGTTCTTGTCGCGCGCAATATGGCGAAAATCACGGGTTTGCCCTTTGTGACAGCGCCAAATAAATTCGAGGCCTTGGCAGCGCATGATGCGATGGTAGAAATATCGGGCAGCTTAAAAACAGCGGCAGCCAGCTTATTTAAAATTGCCAATGACATTCGTTTGCTCGGCTCAGGCCCCCGCTGCGGGCTTGGTGAATTGATCTTGCCCGAGAATGAACCAGGCAGTTCGATCATGCCGGGCAAAGTAAACCCAACACAATGCGAAGCCCTCACGCAAGTCTGCGCGCAAGTGTTTGGCAATGATGCCGCGGTCGGGTTTGCTGGCAGCCAAGGGCATTTCGAACTGAACGTCTATAAACCCATGATGGCCTATAACGTGTTGCAATCGATGCAGCTGCTTGGCGATGCATGCGATGCCTTCACCGATAATTTGATCGATGGGTTGGAAGCCGATGAAACCCGTATCGACAAACTGATGCGCGAAAGCTTGATGCTGGTCACCGCTTTGGCGCCTGAGATTGGCTATGACAACGCCACAAAAGTTGCCAAAACAGCGCATAAAAACGGCACCACTTTAAAACAAGAAGCCATCGCGCTTGGCTTTGTGGATGCAGAAACTTTCGAACGGGTGGTACGCCCAGAAAACATGGTCGGGCCCAAAGCATGAGCCGAGCAATCAATCTCAACCAATTTCGAAAAGCAAAACAAGCCGCTCAGAAAAAAAACGAAGCCGCTGAAAACGCGGTGAAATTTGGGCGGACAAAGGTCCAGAAAAAGGCAGACCAAAATGCGCAAAATCGTCTAGACGCGCATCTTGAGGGGCATAAGATCGATCGATGAGCCTCAAGCCTAAAAAACGCTCATTAACCCTGCGCGGCCATCGCACAAGCGTTTCGCTTGAAGATCGGTTTTGGACCGCTTTTCGCCAAATTGCCGCAGATGAAAACCTTGCCATCAACGCATTGGCAGCCAAAGTAGATGAAGAGCGCCCCTTTGAAGAAGGTTTGGCAAGCGCAATTCGCGATTATGTTTTACAATATTATATGCGATTGAGCCGCGATAGCGATAATTAACATTCATTCCTGCGGGAAATCATGCGCTACTGCAACGGCCTTAGCGGGGATCAAAACGCAGATAAATTCCTGACCTCGCCCGTAAAGTGAGATGCGCCAAGGGCTGCGGAACCGGCAAATCTTGGCAGCTTAAACGATATTTCTGAACGATGCGCGCCAAGAGGTAAGGCCCTTCAACCATCGCAAACCCTGCACCAGGGCAGATGCGTGGCCCGGAAGAAAATGGCAAAAAGGCCTGACGCTGGCAGTCAGCGGCCGGCATTTCTTGCCAACGCAAGGGGTCAAATTCATCCGGACGTTCCCAGATCCGATTGTGCCGCTGCACATACCAAGGGCTAATTATGATCAGGCTATTTTTAGGCACGCGGCGGCCCCGAAAAACTTCGCCCGTTTGCCCAACCTCGCGCACCATCATCGGCACGGGGGGATAAAGGCGCAGCGTCTCGCGAAATACATCACGCGTGAACGACAGGTTTCGCATTGCGGCAAAATCGTCTGAACCCATCAGATGAGAGGCTTCCTGCGCCACTTGATCTTGAAAGTGGGGATAGCGCGCCAGCAAATATAACGCCCAACTTAGCGCGGCAGCGCTGGTTTCATGGCCCGCAAGAAAGAAAATCATCACCTGATCGACCATTTCAGATAGGGAGAGCCGCGTGCCTGTTTCCGGATCTTGCGTGCTCAACAGCCGCGTTGCCAAGTCTTGCGGTGCGCGGCCTGCAGCAATCTGGTCTTGTCGCATATAGGTCAGATGCGTGATCAAACGCCTGATTTCAAGCGCCGAACTCTTCACTCGACGATTTTGCCAAAATGGCAGCCATCGCAGCGCGGGCACCAGCGCAGCCAGATTGGCAACCGGTTGTTGACGCTGATAGGTTCGAAAAGCGTCAAATACTTTGCTCGCAGTCTTATCTTCGATTGGAACAGAAAAAAGCGTGCGAAAAATCACATCTGCAGCCAACTTGCTGGCCAATGGCTCTACATCGGCCGTTCCGGACGAAAGCTCGGCGAGGAACGCATCAGCGGCGGCTTGCATGGCCGGAAAAGCCTGTTTGAGCCGCCCCCCCTCAAAGGCAGGGTTCACAATGCGCCGCTGCCGTTGCCAAGTGCTGCCCGTGGTTAAAAAAACACTGTCACCCAACAAAGAATATAAGCCCGTCGCAATCCGCGAAGATTTTGGGAAATCATCCGGGCGCTGCTGCAAAACCAGTTGGATTAAGGCCGGTTGGTTGATCAAAAAGGAATGAAAAAAAGCTGTTCGAAATTCGGCCATCCAAGCGCGATACAGATGGTTAGGTTGCGCGGATATTATATCTTGGCGAAAGGCCTTCAAATACTTCAAAAAAGAATATTTTTCAGGTCTTGAATGGGGCTTTGGGGGCAGGTCGATCACGCGATTTCTCTATAGCGGTTATAGGCGATCTTTTGCACTTGTTTTGACGGCTTGCGATTGCAGAAGCGTTTGCGCAAGCTGATCGGGCCGGCCGTAATCGCGAAGTAATCATAATGGCGCGTCTCATCAAAGGCGCATAGATATTGAAAATGCAGTTTGAAAAACCGCCATCGTAAGCGCCGCCACCGCGTGGGGGACAGCGCCTGCGAGAAGGCCGCGGATAAAACCAACGGGCCAGTTTGTCCTGCCAATGGTAGTGCAGATACCGCAACCGGATCGCAGAGGGAAAAAAAGCAGCCATCACCCGGAGCCGTAATATCCACCCAGTAAATAGCAGTGCTGCGCGAAATGTCGTATAAATCACGCCGCAATTGGCCTGCATTAGGAAGAAAAGCCACCATGGGGATCACTTGACCAAGCGATAGAAACCCAACGTTAGCTTGTGCCTCATCTAATGCGGCAGAGCGCTCAATCTGCGCCAAAGCGCTGATCGCAATATGCGCGCCGGATGAATGGCCCACCACCAATATTTCATCCCAGTCTTCCTTGAGTGCATTTTCGATACGGGCGCTAAAGGCAGTGATGCGCTGCTGCAAAGACGCGGGATAAGCACCTCTTAACTGGGCGGAAAAGGCAAAATCCTGCATCAAATAATAGGCAAAAAAGATCCGGTCCAACGCTTTAAAGCCGCGTAAAACAGCGCTAAAAACAAAGCTGGCGAAAAGTACGCTCAACCAAAAATTGCTGAAATTCAAGCTCACAAGCCAAGCCGTAAAAAGCGCAATAAACAGCTGGCCCAGCAGCATCACCACAGGATAAAGCGCGGCAATAACCGGCCCTTTGCGCATTTGAACCAAATCAAAAAAGGCGCGGCTATAGATATAGATCCAGAGCGTTTGAAACAGGGCCAAATAGGTGCGCAAGATGCCGGCAGACATGGCTTGTTTGACAATATCAGACCAGCCTAAAACGATAAAAGCGGCGAAGGTCCTGTGACCCTCAAACACAGAATCCACGACCCAATCCGCGCCCAAAGCAGGATCAGGTGGCAATTGAGAAATCTGATACCCTGCCAAGGCAGCTTGTCGCTTTGCTTCCTTGCGATACAATTCACGATAGCGGCGCAGGGGAAAAGGATCAAACCCCGGTACGTAAAAAATCAATCGCCGTGTAACGTCTTGTGCCTGCATTGCCCCATCCCTCCCAACGCGCAAAGCGCATTGCAACGATGAAAAGCCTATCCAAGCGCGCCAAGCGCAGGAAACCGCTCAAGCAACCAATAAGACAGATCGGAAAACCCACCTGTCAACATCAATAACCCGATGGTCCATAACAGCAGCCCCATGATCCGCTCGATCTGCTGCATATGCCGTTTCATCCAACCCAGCGTAGCAGTCAATTTTGACAAAAAAGCGGCAACAAGCAAAAATGGCAGCCCCAAGCCCAAGGCGTAAACTGCCAATAAAATGGTGCCGCGGGCAATCGACGCCTCGCTGGCTGCCAAAGATAATATCGCGCCCAATTGTGGCCCGATACAGGGCGTCCAGCCAAAGGCAAAGGCCAGCCCCAAGATATAAGCACCAAAGGAAGATCCGCCGCGATCTCCTACATCAAAGCGCGCCTCGCGATTCAAGAATCCAATTCGAATAACGCTTAAAAAATGCAGCCCAAAAAGCATCACCAAAAGCCCGGCCAGCAAGTTAAAACTGCTTTGATAATTTAAAAACAACATGCCAAAGGCCGACGCCGTAAAACCCAAAAGTAAAAACACCGTCGACAATCCAAGGACAAAAAACAAAGCCGGCAATACAGCCGATTTAGAGGCAGATTTATCCGTCAATTCAGTCGCTGAAATTCCACTCATATATGCCAAATAGGGCGGTACAACCGGCAACACACAAGGGCTCAAAAAGGATAGAATACCTGCCAGAAATGCGACCAGCATTCCAGGCAGCAAACCCGCATCAATTATGTCAATTCCAAACATCAAACCCCCGCTTCTTGTGTTCCATCTAGGCCAGCATAGGGCTAATCACAAGTCAGTGGACTTCTTTAGAGTAAAATAATATCTCGGCCTCATGATTACAAAACTCGATACGAAGGGTCTTTTATGCCCTCTGCCCGTGTTGAAAGCCCGCAAAACGCTTTCTAAGCTTGCGCGGGGCGATATCCTTCACGTGTTTGCGACCGACCCAGCTGCGATTGTTGACATGCCGCATTATTGCGCAGAATCAGGCCATATTTTGTTGGAAATAGAAGAGCAGAGTGACGGGGTTACCCTGTATAAAATCGAAAAAAACTGAGCCCGCCTGCCCCAGTTTACGTGAGGCAGGCGCTTATCTCAGCTTCCTCGCGACCACCAACCCCGCTTTTTGGGCTTGGGTTCAACGCTGGTTTCATCTGATGCCGCGCTAGAAGCTTTCAGCTCTGAAACGGTTTCATTCGGCGCGCTCGGTGTTTCCACGCTGGCCTCAACGGCTTCACTTTGTTGAGCGGGCTGGGGTGCCTCAGCGGCGTCCTCTGCAGCAGAAGCAGCTTGCGCTTCAGCGGCCTGAAGCTCTGCCTCTTTTTGCTTCTTGGTTTTTCGTGGCGCCCGCTTTGGCTTTGGCTTCACCTCAGCTTCTTCTGGAGAATCCGACCGATCAGCGGTAGGGGCGGTACTGACCACTAAATTGGCTGGATCTGCCTCAGGCTCGGCCTCAACACTCTTGGCAGCCCGCGGTTTACGGGTACGCTTGCGGGCAGGCTTTGGTTTCTCGTCTGTCGCGGTAGGTGCACTGTTCAAGTCTGCGCCTGCTTCACTGTCAACCGAAGCACTTTCGCCCTCTTTTAGCGTTGGTTCACTGGTTTTTGTAGACGTATCTTCTTCTGAAGACGCGCCTTGGGGTGTTTCTTCCGCAGGGGGGGAGGCCTCTCCATTGTCTTCTACTTGCAGGGAAGCGGCCGCGTCTGAAGCGTTGTCAGCCTCTCCGTTTGACGATTTACGCCGCCGCCGCCGCCGCCGCCGTTTCTTCGGCTTGGCGTCGCTATCGCCAGCGTCCGCGTCAAGATCAGCTTGCGCCTCCTGCTCGGCAACGTCTTCCTCCACCTGCTCCATATGCACAACCTCTGCAGAGATCACAGGCATTGATGCCTCTGGTACAAACCGCGTGGCCGTTTTGAATTTCTCAATTTCAAAATCGGGGCTAATAAGATGTGGATGCGCTTCGATCCTTACAGATAAACCATAGCGGGCTTCAATTTGTGCAATATGATCCCGTTTTTGATTGATCAGGAAGTTCGCGATCACAACCGGACACTTCACTAAGACCTCACGCGAACGTCGGCGCACACCTTCTTCCTCAATTTGCCGCAAAATAGACAGAGACAGATTGTCTTCAGAGCGGATTAAGCCCGTTCCATGACAATGCGGGCATGGTTGCGTGGTGGCCTCGATCATGCCGGGGCGCAAACGCTGTCTGCTCATCTCGAGCAACCCAAAACCTGAAATGCGGCCCACTTGAATGCGGGCACGGTCGCTTTTCAATTTATCCTTTATGCGTTTCTCAACCGCCAGATTGTTTTTGCGCTCATCCATATCGATGAAATCGATCACGATTAAACCTGCAAGATCACGCAATCGCAATTGGCGCGCCACTTCTTCAGCAGCTTCTAAATTGGTTTTAAGCGCCGTATCTTCGATCGAGCCTTCTTTCGTGGCGCGGCCCGAGTTCACATCTACCGCGACCAAGGCTTCGGTCACGCCGATCACAATATAACCACCCGATTTCAACTGCACCGTAGGGTTAAACATCGAAGAAAGATAACTTTCCACTTGATAACGTGCGAATAAGGGCATCGCATCTTGGTAGCTTTTCACGTTTTTGGCATGCGACGGCATGATCATTTTCATGAAATCCTTGGCGATGCGATATCCACGATCGCCTTCGATAAGAACCTCATCGATTTCCCGATTATATAGATCGCGAATGGATCTTTTGATCAAATCGCCTTCTTCATAGATCTTCGCTGGTGCCATAGATTGCAGCGTCAATTCACGGATCTGCTCCCACATCCGCTGAAGATATTCACAATCACGCTTGATCTCTGTTTTGGTGCGCTTCGCTCCGGCGGTCCGAATGATCAGGCCTGCGCCTTTCGGCACCTCTAATTCATGGGCGATTTCTTTCAGTTTCTTCCGATCAACCACATTGGTAATTTTACGGCTGATACCGCCGCCGCGGGCGGTGTTTGGCATTAAAACGCAATAGCGGCCAGCCAATGACAAATAGGTTGTAAGTGCGGCGCCTTTATTGCCCCGCTCTTCTTTGACAACCTGCACCAACATGATCTGGCGCACTTTAACAACTTCTTGAATTTTATACCGACGCGGGCGCGGCTTGCGCACTGGGCGCAAGTCGAATGTGTCATCATCATCAGATATAGATTCTATTGTTTCATCACGCTCTGACAAGCTTGGTTTGTGCGTGTCGCCGGCGTCATCTTCGTCTTCGAAATCAGGTTCATCGCCAATTTCCAAAGAACTGCCTGCTGCATCCTGATCGCCCTGCTCCTGCGGCGCCTCAGCGATGGTCTCTTGCTCTTTTTCGTCAGCAATCTCTTGCGCTTCAATAGTCTCACCGTCCTCCGGGTCATCCTCTTGCGCGCTCACAAGATCATTGCCCGCAACGGCTGCGTCATCAGCATCAACCGGTTCCGGGCCCGTCGATTTTGCCCCAACACTGGATATTTCCACCTCATCCGCTAAATCGATCGTTTCCATTCCGGAAACTTGATCTTCATCAATTTCAGACTGCTGAACCACGTCTTCTGTGGCAATTGTTTGCGCTTTTGAACGACCGCGCCGCCCCCGCCCGCGCTTTTTGGGCGCGTCTTCTTCCTCTTCCTGCCTTTGCTGCGCTTCAGCATAGGCTTGTTCTTCTTCCATCAACGCCTGCCTATCGGCGATCGGGATTTGATAATAATCAGGATGGATTTCAGAAAACGCCAAAAACCCGTGGCGATTTCCGCCGTAATCGACGAAGGCCGCCTGCAAAGAGGGCTCTACACGGGTAACTTTGGCTAGGTATATATTTCCAGCAAGCTGGCGTCTGTTTTCGGATTCAAAATCAAATTCTTCAACTTTATTTCCGTCAACCACAACCACGCGCGTTTCCTCGGCGTGGGTGGCATCGATAAGCATTTTCTTAGGCATGTTTTCCAATTGCGCGGTTGACCGCTGGCTCGGTGCGTCACACCGAAAGCCTTTGGGGCGCGTCTTTTACGGGCAAGCTCGGCACACCTCAACAGAAGAGAGCGGTAGCCCCCGATTTTAACTGTTGTTTTCCGCGCGCCTTGCATCGCTTTTCATCTCCAGCAGCTTTGACCCTGTTGGGTATCAAAACCTGCCAATTTAAGCCCCTTCCGCAATTGCGGTTTAGGCTGATATGTCGACCGAACGTGGTCTAATCAATCTGCTCTTCGGGGCGGTAAAAAGGCCTGATCGAAGGTCAGTGAAACTGTTTGATGGAGGCTATTTTAAAACGCTCCTATCGAATACATCATATGGTGGTTGGTCCCATAAACACAATGGCCAAATTGAAAAACATTGAAATATGAGCATCTGGTCAATCAAAACAACGCAATCGTTTAATGAGACTTGAGGTATCCCAACGCCCGCCCCCCAGCTTCTGAACATCATTGTAAAACTGATCGACCAAGGCCGTCACCGGTAAAGAAGCACCATTTTCGCCCGCTGCATCAAGGCAAATCTTTAAATCCTTGCGCATCCAATCCACCGCAAACCCGTGCTCAAAATGATCATCCAGCATGGTTTCGTATCGATTTGACATTTGCCAGCTGCCAGCTGCGCCTTGGCTGATCACTTCAACAACGGCCCGTCCATCCAGGCCCGACTTTTCTGCAAAATGCAGCGCCTCTGAGAGGCCTTGTACCAAGCCTGCAATCGCAATCTGATTGCACATTTTGGTTTTCTGTCCCGCCCCGCTGCCGCCGATCCGCCGACAAATGCGCGCATAGGCTGCCATAACCGGCTCGGCGCGATCATAAGCCGTCTGCGCGCCCCCGCACATGATTGATAAAACACCGTTTTCCGCACCGGCTTGGCCCCCAGAAATCGGAGCATCTACAAAATCAATTCCATTCGATTTCGCCGCTAAGAATAGTTCATCCGTGACCAGAGCCGACACCGTTGTATGATCCACGAAAACGCTGCCATCGGACATGCCCATTAATGCCCCATCATCTCCCAAAACTACCGAACGTAAATCATGGTCATTGCCCACGCAGGCCATCACAAATTCTGCGCCCTCAGCGGCCGCGCGCGGCGTGCTTTGCTGCGCCCCACCATACTCTGCCACCCAAGCCGAAGCTTTTTCTTGTGTCCTATTGTAAACCGTCACGTTATGGCCCTTGGCCTGTAAATGCCCAGCCATTGGGTATCCCATCACGCCAAGACCTAAAAATGCAATTTTAGCCATAATATTTTCCCAAAAGTTTGTTTTCTACTTGTGTCTGCTCGTGCTAGGCGATGCAAGAGGTCAGATCAGTTAAAAAGGCATTTTGGATGGCAATGGTATTTCGCTGGATGGTTCGGCTAACAGTACTCGTCCTGATCACGATCCTGTGCGCCGGTGCTTTGATTTATTATTTGGCCGCACAATCTCTGCCCAACTACGCGCAAAATTTGCAATTTTCTGGGGCCCAAGGATCTATTGAAATCATCCGAGACACCGCGAATGTGCCGCATATCAAGGCCGAAAGCGATCATGACATCTTCTTTGCATTGGGATTTGTGCATGCACAAGACAGACTTTGGCAAATGGCGATGCTACGGCGCACCGCCCAAGGGCGCCTGTCGGAGGTTTTCGGCGCAGGATCCCTTGAAAGCGACAAACTGATGCGCCGGTTAGACCTTTACAGCTATGCCGCCGACTCGCTGCAATATCAAACAGCGCAAGCGCAAGCTGCTCTTTCAGCTTATGCTGCGGGCGTAAATGCGCGAATCGAGCATATCAACCGCGCGGCGCTTGGCCGAGGTGCGCCTGAGATGTTCCTCTTTGATAGTCCGTTTGCCGCATGGCAACCCACGGACAGCTTGGCCCTTTTAAAACTGATCGGCTTTCAGCAGAGCGGTCATTTGAAGGAGGAAATTCTCAGAGCGCAGGTTTCCTTAATCTTGGAAGACAGTGACCATGTTGAAGAAATCCTGCCAGACACGCCCTTTCACATCAACGCAAAGCCGCGCAGTTATTCTTCTCTTTTTACCCCTCCTTTTTTGCCAACAAAGCAGCGCCCCGCAGAGCGGGCGCAAGATTGGACGGCGATTTCGGATTGGGTCCAGCCAAAACGCGGCTTTGCAGGGGCCTCAAACGCGTTTGCAGCCGCCCCAAGCCGCTCTGCAAACCAAGGCACGTTGCTGGCGAATGACCCACATGGCGCACTCTCCGTTCCCGGGCAGTGGTATTTGGCCCATTTAGAGCTGCAAAGCGGCGGTGTTATCGGAGGCAGCATACCCGGTATACCGCTGATTTTAACTGGGCGCAGTGACCGCTTGGGATGGGCAATAACGGCCTCATTCGCGGATGATCAGGATATTTACATGGAGCAGCTCGATCCGGCGCGTTCCGATTATTACAAAACCCCAACGGGCTTTCGGCGTTTTTCAACGCGCGCATCAATCATTAACATTAAAGATCAAAAACCCGTCACCATGACATTACGCGCAACAACCCATGGGCCTGTTTTCAGCCAAACCCAGCTAGATCTTGCTTCGGTCACGCCAAAAGGATTTGTACCGGCGCTGGCTTGGACCGGTTTTAACGCAAAAGACAAAACATTCAGTGCAAAATTTGAGCTGATGCAGGCCCAAAATATCGACCAAGCTCTGGCCGCCTTGGAACCGCAAATCACACCTTCAGAAAACATAATAATGGTGGATCAAACGCATATTGTCCAAAAAACGGTTGGGGCTTTGCCGCGGCGCAATACAGCGCATCAAACGCAGGGCCGTATGCCCAGCTTGGGGCATTTATCTGAAAATCAATGGCGCGGGGTTTTAAGCTATGCACAAAACCCAGAAAACAAAACTCCCGAGGAAGGTATTTTGGGAAATACAAATAACAAAGTAACCGCGGCGGCCTTCCCCAACCATATCTCCTTTAGTTGGGGTGACAGCCAACGCATCCAACGCTGGAAGCGTCTCATGCAAGCCCGCGAAATTCACACCAAAGACAGCTTTATCGAAGCCCAATCCGACAGTGTCAGCTTTGCGGCGCAAACCCTGCTCCCCCTCATTGCCAGTGATTTGTGGTATACTGGGCAATCAGCTCCAAATGGCAGTTTGGAACAACGCAAAAAAGACGCATTGGATTTATTGGCCACTTGGAACGGCGATATGAACCAACATGATCCGCAACCCTTGATCTATGCGGCCTGGATGCGCGCGCTTCAAAGCCGCCTTATTCAAGATGAATTGGGAGATCTAAGCGAGGCGTTTCAAGCGCTAGAACCGCTTTTCATCGAACGGGTATTTCGCGATATTGATGGTGCCAGCCATTGGTGCGACATCGTACAAACACAACCGATCGAAACCTGCGAAGACATGGCCAAAATGGCATTGGAAGACGCGTTAATCTGGCTGCAAGAGCATTACGGGCGTGACCCAAGCAGACTAGAATGGGGCATGGCGCATCGCGCGCAGCATCTGCATTCCACTTTAGGACATATCCCTTTGATTGGGTATTTTTTGAACATTATTCAACCCACCAGTGGCGGCGATCACACGTTGCAACGCGGCAAAACATCGGGGCGCCTGCCCCATCCTTTTCACAACGTACACGCGGCCACCTATCGGGGCGTTTATGATTTAGCCGACCCGAACAGTTCCGTGTTCATTACAAGTACTGGCCAATCAGGACATTTTTTATCGCAATATTATGATAATTTCAGCGCCTTATGGCGCAATCAGGACTATATTCCAATGTCACTTGATCTAGATTTGGCGCGGGCTGGTGCCATAGGCATCACCCATATTCGTCCAAATTAATCCAAGCCTGTATGATATCGCGCTTACAGAGCGTCAAATTGCTGGCGCTGCGCGTCATCCCATTCCACTTCAAAGACCGAACCGGTCTCGTTGGATTCTTCCTTTAAGATAACGCCTTCTTGATACAGCCACGCCCTGCGCCGCCCCTCGGCATGCGATAAGCTCACATCCATCACATAGCGGGACACGTTCAGCTGGGTTGAAATGTGCGTTTGCAAACCCTGTAATCCCACACCAGTCAGCGCCGAAATCGCAATCACATTTTCCTGCCGCTCAGCCCTTAGCAACACCGAGGCGCGGGCTTCTTCCTCCAACTCGTCAATTTTATTCCAGACTTCTAGAAGCGGAACCTCTGAAGACACACCCAACTTTTCAAGCGTACGCTCCACATCTGTCGCTTGTTCCGCGCTTGAGGCATGCGCAATGTCACGAACGTGGATAATGATATCAGCGCTTAATACCTCTTCCAATGTTGCGCGAAACGCCGCCACCAATTCCGTGGGCAAGTCTGAGATAAATCCAACCGTATCGGATAGAATGACGCGATGCCCCGTTGCCAGCGTTAAATTGCGCATCGTGGGGTCAAGCGTTGCGAACAACATATCTTTTGCCATCACCTGCGCGCCCGTCAGGCGGTTGAAAAGGGTTGATTTACCCGCATTTGTATATCCGATCAAAGCCACAATCGGAAACGGCACCTTGGCCCGCGCGGCCCGATGCAGCGCACGGGTCTTTACAACCTTATCCAATTGCCGGCGCAGTCGCAGCAATTGATCATCAATCGCGCGCCTATCGGCCTCAATCTGCGTCTCACCTGGGCCACCCACGAAACCCAGACCACCGCGCTGCCGCTCCAAATGCGTCCAGGCGCGCACCAACCGGGTTCGTTGATACCCCAATGCTGCCATTTCCACTTGCAACACGCCTTCGCGCGTTGAAGCACGGTCTGAAAAGATTTCCAGAATAAGCGCCGTGCGATCCAGAAGCTTTACGCCCCATTGTTTTTCCAAATTGCGTTGTTGAACAGGGGTGACATGGCCGTCTAGTAGCACCAGTTCGACATTATGCCCTTCAAAAACCTCTTTTAATTCTGCTAATTTTCCCGAACCAAAAAGCGTAGCCGGAAGCAGCTTCTTCAACCCAATAATTGTTGCCCCAACAATATCAAGATCGGGCAACGCCCGTGCCAGAGACGTGGCCTCAGCCAAGGCTGCCACAGGATCGCGGCGGCCCGACACGGTTTTAAGTTCAGGATGCAGCACCCAGGCGCGCGTAACCCTGCCCTCATGCTCTATCAATTTTGATCTTCACCTTCATAAAGCGAAATCGATTGAGACGGCATGATCGTGGAAATTGCATGTTTATACACAAGCTGTGACTGCCCGTCTCGGCGAAGCAAGATACAAAAATTATCGAACCAAGTGATCACACCTTGAAGCTTCACCCCATTGATTAAAAACACTGTCACTGGAATTTTGGTTTTGCGAACGTGATTTAAGAATGCATCTTGAAGATTTTGACGGTCAGAGGCCATTGTATTACCTTTTTATTTTTGCAGCGCCTTGGTCAGATAGAGTGTGAAAGCCGCGCCGACAGCTTTGTCTTAATACTCGACTCATAATTCAAAGCGCTTGGCGATGCAACTTATTGGCGCAACCAGATTTCAGGGCGCAATAACGCCAAAATAACCAGTATTTCAAGCCGCCCCAAAACCATCGCGAGGCACAATATCGCCTTCGCCAGACCGGATAATGCAATCATATCAAAAGGGCCATCTATGACCATCATTAAAGCGGGCCCAGTGGTGCTGATCGCGCTGACGCATAAAGCCAAAGCCGTCTCAAAACTAAGCCCAGACGCCGCAAGCAACAGCGTGATCCCGGCCAAACTAAGACCAAATAGCATAAAGAAAATCCAGGCCGCAAACGCCCCCTGCCCGAGATCATGCTGGTTTTGGCTTTTTGTTTTTCCGACCGAGGAAGGATGCACCAAACGACCGACCTCGCGCAAAGCGTTTAAATACAGAATATAAAACCGAAGCAGCTTTACGCCGCCGGCAGTGGTTGCGATACCGCCACCAATCAGGCCTAAGCCCAAAAATAAAAACCCTGGGATTCCCGCGTTGCTCAAAGGCGCAATGGGTTGCCAATATTGGCTCGACCAGCCCGTCGTGCTTAAAAAAGATAAAATAGTGAATAGATTGCCCCATATAAAAGCCAGCAAACCTTCTGGCCCATATTCTGCCAGAGGCGCGGCCGATGAAGCAACTTGCTTAATGAAGAGAACGCAGCTGAGCAAAATGGTGATCCAAATGGCCAGGCGCAATTCGACATCTCTCAAGAGCCCCTTGGCAAAGCCCGTTGTTTTTTCGGGGGCCCAAAGAACCCTGCTCAGCGCCAGCGTAAAGAACAAAACGATCAAAACCTCTGCCCAAATTCCCGAAGACAGGCCTGCAACCCCCTGATAGGCCGTTATTCCGCTTGTCGACAGAACGGATAGCGCAAAGATAAAGCCGTTATATCCAGATGCACCAGACAGAATGAAACCCAGCCATAATACCGCAGTCAAGCCAATATAAAGTGGCATCAAAGTTTGTACGCTGCGCATTAAAAACAATTTTCGTTCAGAAGTAGATATAAAATTCGCTTGACGCCGTGCGTTTGCGTGTTGCCCGGTAAGCTCAAACCCACCCAGGTTCAGCGGTGCTAAAATTGCCACCGCAGCCACCCAAATTAAAGCCCCCCCCATCCAGCCCACGAGCGCACGCCATAAATGTAAAGCATCGGACAAGCGACTCGCAGGAAACACCTCGAACCCAGTTGTGGTTAAGGCGCTTACCATATCGAGATAGGCATTTAGAAACGAGGTTGTGCGAATAACAGAATACTCTGGAATGGCCAAAAAAACGGGCAAAAAAACGAAGATCAATGCCAATGACAACATTTGGTCAAGCGCCGTTTCACGCGAGGTTTGATTTGAACGCGCAAGCCCGATAAGCGCTAGGAACGTAACGCCCAAAAGCCCTGTGTAGAAAAACATACGGGCCTCGAAAAACTGCTCTGTTACCAAAGCATATAGGCTTGGCACAATCATCGAAATCGCCATCACGCCAAATATTTGCAGCGCGAAGGGCAAATATAAAAAGTGACGCTGCATCGGTTAGAAAAAATCTATGGAAACTTGCAACAGACGCTCGACTTCAGTGATATCCTTGGCCAGAGAAAACAAAGCGACGACATCGCCCTCTTCAATACGGGTTGTCCCCACGGGCTTAATCATTACACCCGATTTTAGCACCCCCCCAACCAAAACACCTTCGGGAAAGTCGATATCGGAAATCTTCTGCCCCGCAATCGGCGATGTTGACAACACCTTCGCTTCAATAATTTCGGCCTCTGCATCACCAATTGAATAGACGCCACGCACCCGCCCGTGGCGAATGTGCCGTAGAATCGAACTTACGGTGGTTGCGCGCGGATTGATAAACGCATCAATCCCCAAAGGCGCCATAAGCGGCACCAAGGACGGATCATTGATTAAAACAATCGATCGCGGGCACCCCGACATTTTTGCCCGAACTGCCGCCAACATATTGGTTTTATCATCATCTGTCACCGCCAAGATGACATCGCTTTTTCCAATATTGGCCTCTGCAAGCAACGCGGAATTGAGCCCATCACCATTCAAGACAATGGTTTTTTCAAGCTCATTGGCGGCATGTTCAGCGATATTTCTATCTTTTTCAATGATCTTGCTGCGCACGCGTTGGGTCCGAGATTCTAAGGATTTGGCAATTGACAGCCCGACATTGCCGGCCCCTACAAGTACAACCCGATCTTGCTTGCCTTGCGATTTTCCAAACACTTCCATCGTGCGCACGGTATCGTCAGCGTGGCACATCACGTAAATTTCATCACCAGCGAATAATTGATCCCCCGCCTCGGGGGCGAATAAAGCGGTTTGGCGGCGAACCCCGATTACGATCACTCTGAGCGTTGAAAAAAGATCATTAAGCTGACGCAAGGGCGTGTTCAGCACCGGACAATTTTCCTCAAGCCGCAGGCCCAGCAATTGAGCCTGCTCATCCAGAAATAATTCGGTGTCAAACGCAGCAAGGGCCGAAAGCCGTTTCAGCGCCGCATCTGCAACTTCGCGTTCCGGGCTGATCACCACATCAATCGGCATATGATCACGGCGATAAAGATCCGAATAAATGGCATCTAAATAAGATTTGCTGCGCAACCGGGCTATTTTTCGGGGAATATCAAACACTGAATGTGCCACTTGACAGGTGACCATGTTCACCTCATCCGAATGGGTCGCCGCAATGATCATTTCAGCATCTTTGGCACCGGCTTTTTCCAAAACATCGGGATAAGAAGCAAAGCCTGATACGCCCTGCACGTCAAGCGTATCCATGGCGCGTCTAACCAAATCAGGATTGCTGTCAACGACCGTTACATCATTGCGCTCGCCCGATAAGTGGCGCGCGATTTGCCAGCCAACTTGGCCAGCACCACAAATAATAATCTTCATTTGTTTTCCCTTCTATTGGGAACAGTATTTGAGTGCGCAAACCCGCCACCGAAACGGTTTCGATCTACACCATATCTCGAACCCCTAACCGGTTCAATCCAGCTGTTTTACGCCAGAGACGATCGAGAGCGACTTTAATTTGCGATGCAATGCGCTTCGCTCCATCCCAACAAACTGGGCTGTCTTGCTGATATTGCCTCCAAAACGTTCAATTTGAACCATCAAATATTCGCGTTCAAAAGCCTCGCGCGCGTCGCGCAAAGGCAAAGATGCCAAACCCTGCAAGACCGGCCCATTGGCCCCGGCCGCCTGTGACGCCGTGTCGGTTGGCAAATCATCAGAAGTGATTTCACCTTGGCCCTCGCTTAAAATCAAAATGCGTTCGAGCAGGTTTTTCAATTCACGAATATTACCAGGCCACTCCATCGCTTGTAACATCGCGGCTGCCTGATCGCTTAATGTTCTTTGCGGATAAGCTTGAATTTGATGAAATTGCTCAAGAAAAAATTTTGCCAAAAGCGGAATGTCTTCGCGCCTTTCGCTAAGCGCGGGCACAGAGATAGGGACCACATTCAACCGATGATACAGCTCTTCGCGAAACCTTTTTTGTTCAATTGCAGCAGGCAAATCCCGGCTGGTTGAAGAAATCACGCGCATTTCTAGCTTGACCAGATCATGCGAGCCTGGCCGTTGAAATTGTTGGTCCACCAAGACCCGCAAGATTTTGGATTGCGTCTCTACATGCATGTCTGCGATTTCATCAAAATAAATCGATCCACCATTTGCTTGTGCAAATAAACCCTCGCCTTCTTGAGGTTTCGTGGATTCGCTTCCAAACAATAGATTTTCCATCTGATCGGGCGCAATGGACGCAGAATTCACAATAATGAAGGGGCCATGCGCGCGATCAGAATGGGCATGGATATAGCGCGCCGCAACCTCTTTGCCTGAGCCAGAAGCCCCCGTTAACAGCACCCGCGCATTTGATTTGGTGACCTTATCCAAGTTTGACAAAAGCGTCTTGAACCCTGAGCTTTGCCCAATCATATCGCTGGCTGGTTCCTCTTTAGAGCGCAATTCCAAATTTTCACGCCGCAGTTGGGATGCTTCCATCGCGCGCCGGATAACCACCAAAAGTTGGTTAATATTGAAAGGTTTCTCGATGAAATCATACGCGCCCTGTTTGATCGCGGCGACCGCGATTTCGATATTGCCATGCCCAGAAATAATCACAACGGGCACATGGGGATAATTCTTCTTCACATTTTTTAGGATATCAATCCCGTCAAGATCACGATCTTTCAACCAGAGATCTAAGATCAACAAGCCGGGTGGCGCAGCTTCTACTTCTTTCATACAGTCTTCGGCTGTTCCTGCGATGCGGGTTTCAAATCCTTCATCTTGTAAAATATCCGAAATCAGTTCACGAATATCGCGCTCATCATCAACGATTAAAATATCGCCCATGCTAATTTGGTTCCTTTTGCTCTGAATCCATCAATGTTTGATCACTATTGGATAAGTCGATCAAAATCTTTGCCCCCGGATGACTGCCGTTTGAAAAGGGCGCGGCATCCAACAAACTTAAAGTTCCACCATGTTCTTGGATGATTTTCTTTACGATTGCCAACCCCAAACCTGTTCCGTTTTCACGCGTTGTCACGTAGGGCTCGAACAATTTACTCCGATCCTGCGGCAACCCGATCCCATTATCAGAAATTGCAATGGTTAAGCCCGATTGCCCGGCTTGCATTTCAACCCGTATCTCGCCCTGCCTATCAGTGCCTAAGCCCGACCGCCAGCCAGCCTCAATCGCCTCTCCAGCATTTTTGAGTAAATTGGTAAACGCTTGAGACAACATCGTCGCATCAATTTCTACCCAAATATCTTCATCGGGCATCGTTAATTGAAACCTCACATCCGGCTGTCCAGATTCCTGCAACGTGACGGCCGCAACTAGAACTTCATTTAAATTTTCAGATTTCTTCACCAATTTCGGCATTCTGGCAAATTTAGAAAACTCATCCACAATGCGACGCAAATCATTGGTCTGTCGGATAATCACATCCGTCATTTGCTCAAGTTTGCCTCTCTCAGCGCCAAGTTGTGGCGCAAATTTTCGTTGAATGCGTTCTGCAGAGAGCTGGATAGGCGTTAACGGATTTTTGATTTCATGCGCAATGCGCCGCGCCACATCCCCCCATGCCGCAGATCTTTGGGCCGACACCAGATCTGTTACATCATCAAAGGCCATCACATAGCCCTCAAGCCGCCCATCTTCGCGCCGGCGCGGCGCAAGGCGTACCAAAAAGCTTTCCAAACGCCCAAGCCGGAGAATTTTAACCTCTTCTTGTACATTATCTGACCGGCTGTTTTGCAGCCGCTCAAGCAGAGGCGCAAATTCTGGCACTGCTAGGCTCAACTGCGACGCGTTACCGGTTTTGTTTTTCCCCAAAAGCCTTTCGGCAGAGGGGTTTGCAAATGTGATCATTCCCTTAGGGTCAAGCCCAAAAACACCCGATGTAACCGAAGATAAAACGCTATCAAACACGCGTCCGCGTCGTTCTATTTGTTGCGTATTCTCAAGCAAACGGTCGCGTTGCTGTTTCAATTGCCGCGTCATCTGGTTGAAATAACGCGACAGCGATGAAAGCTCATCATCGCCCTCTTCCTCGATGACTTGGGTGTCAAGATTTCCCTCTCCAACCGCCTGTGCCGCCCCCGCGAGACGGCCGATCGGCCTTGACAGCCGTTCGGCAAAGAGCAAGGCCAATAGGATTGATGAAACGATTAACAGCACCGCAAACGCCAAATAAATCAAACCAAACTGAAACAATTCGTAGCCACGTTCGCTTTCCAGCTGCTGATAGAGCATGGCGGTTTCGCGGGTTTCATCAAGCAAACCGTATAAGTTTCCGTCAATATCGCGCGATACCAACAGGTAATAATCCGCAAAACCTGACAGGTATATCAAAGCCCTTAATTCGTTATTTGGAAGATCTTCAATCAGCAAAACCTCGGTTAAGGCTGCTGTAAAATCTTGCGCGGACGGGGGTTCATAATCAAACAAATAAGACCGGTTTCCGCGCAGAATCAAATCACCCGTTCCATTGATCACAAAGGCTTCTCTCAAACCCCGTTGTATATTGACTTGTTCATCGCTCAAAAAGACTCGAAAGTTTTGCAAGTCAATCACACCGCGGGCGCGCCGGTAAATTTCCAAAGCTTCGGCCAGCGCTTCTGCATCTTCTGCAAGCGCGCGTCTTTGATCTTTCTGATAAGAATCTGCCGCCGATAATGACGCGCCGATGACGCGCTGAACACGGTCTGAAAACCACGCCTCAAATCCCATATTAATTGATAAAAGCGCGAAGGCTGCAACCGTAATCGTCGGTAAAAGCGCCATAATGCTGAACACTCCTGTGAGCCGCAAATGCAAGCGCGAGCCCGAGGATTTCTGCCGCCTTTGCGCGATAATGCGCAAAACGCGCTGCAACACCAGTGCAACGATCAACATCACGTAGATAAAATTTGAAAACAAAACCAAACGCAGAAGCGTTGAGCCCGATCCAGCATCCAAAGGGCCTAAGGTGACATAAGTCAACGCGGCGAGCGCTGGTCCCAAACAAACAAGAGCCAGATTTATAAAACCTACCAGCCGCCGCGAACGCCTAAGTCTTACAAGATCAACCCACCGAAGCCGCATCGCGCGCACGCTCATGCTAGTCTCGATTCCGATGTTTAAACATTTTGCGCTGCCGCATATCAGCCGATCACTGTGACTTCTTTACATCAGTTTTCGTCGACGTGTGACCTTAATGTCAAGCTCATTGATCTTCTTGCGCAAAGTGTTGCGGTTTATCCCCAAAAGATCAGCGCATTTGGCTTGGTTTCCCCCGGTCGCCTCTAAGGCAATGGAAATTAATGGATGTTCAAGCTCTTTCAAAATTCGAGCATGCAGGCCGGGCGGCGGTAAAACATTACCGTGCAAATCAAAATACCGCCTGAGATGGCGCTCAACATCCGCGGATAAGCGATCCGACGAGCCTTTTTGCAGCGCGGAGTTCATCGCCGGCTGGCTTCCAAGAACTTGTTCTACCTCGGTCAGCGTGATTTCCGAAGCGCGCGCAGTGAGCGAAAGCCGCTTTACAACATTCTCAAGCTGTCGAACATTTCCCGGCCAGCTATAATTTCGAAACAATTGTTCTGCTTCTTTGGTAACGATGCGTTGAAGACCACCATCGCGTTCTGCGCGGGCCAGAAAAAAGGCACTGAGAAGCTGGATGTCATCCACACGCTCACGCAAGGCAGGCGCATGGATCGTGGCGCCCCCCAAGCGATAATAAAGATCGCTGCGCACCATTTTTGGATCAACCTCACCGCTCACCTCCCCTTGCATAGTGGCGATAAACCGCGGCGAAAATTCGCCCGGATTGTCAATCATTCTCACAATCCGGCCCTGACCTTCTTCATTTATATCGGTGATTTCCTCAAATAAGATTGTGCCGCCCTTGGCCCGCGCAAGGATCTTCGCCGGCCCGTCTAAAGCAACCAAATCTGTTTCATTCACCACCGCAAAAGGCAGATTTCGCCGATCTGAATAATCGTGCAGCACTTTTGCAATAAGCGTTTTTCCCGTTCCAGATTCTCCGGAAATAAGCACCGGCAGATCAGAATTCATCACCCGCGCAACAAGGCGGTAAAGACCCTGCATTGCCGGCGTTTTGCCCACGAGGGGCAACCCATCCTCTTCCACATCTGGCGTGACCACGACCTGCGGCTTAGAGGCCACGGGCTGTTTCTGCTCAAGCGCACGGGCACAACGTTTCATCAAGTCGGGCAGATCAAACGGTTTTGGAAGATAATCAAAAGCTTCTGCTTCTGCGGCTTGAATCGCTGTCATAATGGTGTTTTGCGCTGAGATAACGATCACCGGCAGCTCGGGGCGATCTAAGGAAATCTTTGGCAGCATCTCCAAACCGTTGCCATCTGGCATCATCACATCGGTTATCACCGCATCGCCTTTGCCCTCACCAACCCAGCGCATCAACGTCGTTAAGCTGGACGTCGCATGGACGCGGCAGCCTGCCCGCGTCAGCGCTTGGGTGAGAACGGTGCGAATGGTTCTGTCATCATCTGCAACCAGTACTGTTCCGTCCATAATTTATCCTTTCACTCTCTCTTCGCGTGGCACCAATGGCAAAGAAATGCGAAACACCGTTTTGCCCGGCACAGAATCCACCGATAACCATCCATCATGATCTGAAATTATTTTGCTGGCCAAGGCCAACCCTAGCCCTGTGCCATTCTCGCGCCCCGACACAAAAGGATCAAAAACATCCGACCTGATATCGCTGGGCAAGCCTGGCCCATCGTCACAGATTTCAATTTGCAGCGGTAGATTTTGCCCCGAGCCATCTGAACGGCGCATCCGAAAAGAATGTTCATAATAGGTTTTGAGGCGAATTTTCCCCCCCGATGGCGAGGCGGCTTCAGAGGCGTTTTTCACCAGGTTCAAAACCACTTGTAGCAATTGATCCGCATCCCCATAGGCCGCGGGCAATGACGGGTCATATTCCTCGATATAGGTCATATGCGCGCCAAATCCCAATTGCGAAGATCGGCGCACCCGATCTAATATATCATGGATATTCACCGCAGATTTCTGAACGAGCTTCAGGTTTCCGAATTGCTCAACCTGTTCAAGTAACTTTAAAATACGGCGTGTTTCAGCCACCACTAAATCCGTCAACTCTAAATCTTTCGGCGGCAAGCTCATCGAAAGCAATTGGGCTGCGCCCATAATACCAGCCAATGGGTTTTTGATTTCATGGGCCAGCATTTCTGCCATTCCAATAGCAGATTTTGCCGCCGATTTACCGCTTTGCGTTTGCGTCAACCGGCCGGCCAAATTCCGCGGCTCGATCAGCAATAGCATAAACCCCGCCATGCCCAGCAAAGGCGTGAACTTCAAATTGCACAAAACCGTTGATTTAGGACCCATCTCAACCGAAACATCATTCACAAATAAAGGTGTTAAATTGTTTCGGGCGCGCTCGAAGCTTTCAGAAACCTGCGTGTTTATCGAAATACAGCGCCACAGTGAAGTCCCCACCAACGCCCGCTCAGACATATTCAAAAACCCCTCCGCGGCGGGGTTAATCTGGCTTATGATATCTTTTTCACCAATCACCAAAACCGGCACTGGTATGGATGACCAGATCGCGCCCATCGGCATATCGCTCATAATCCCGCCCCCTGGGCCAGCGCTTCGGGCAAACTGCGATGCACATGCTTTGGGTTCTGTGAGGTTAAAATTTCACGGCGCAGAGCAGCCGGCGCGTTTGCCTCGTCCATATACCAGCCCAAATGTTTGCGCGCCACGCGGATCCCCAAAGCCTCTCCGTAAAACGAAAGCATATCCTGATAATGTTTCTGGACCAGTTCGATCAAATCTTTGGTTTTAAGCGATACGGCATTTTTTTTCCCGTAAAGCCCAGCAGCCAGTTGCGATAAAAACCAAGGCCGACCTTGCGCGCCACGGCCAACCATAACGCCATCGGCCCCCGATGCCTGCAAAGCCGCATGCCCGGCCTTTAAATCTGTGATATCGCCATTGGCAATCACGGGAATTGAAACCGCATCTTTCACTTTTGCAATCGCTAACCAATCCGCCGAGCCTTTGTAAAATTGACAGCGTGTACGCCCATGTATTGTGATCAATGAAATCCCCGCAGCTTCGGCGCGGCGCGCCAATTCTGGCGCGTTCAACAAATTATCGTCCCAACCCAAGCGGGTTTTTAAGCTGACCGGAAGCTTCACCGCCTGAACCACCGCCTCGATCAAACGCAAGGCATGATCTAGATCTTTCAATAAGGCCGAACCAGAATAGCCCGATACCACTTTTTTCGCCGGGCACCCCATATTGATATCGATCATCCGCGCACCCTGATCTTCAACCATCCGCGCAGCCTCGCGCATCCAAAATGCCTCGCGCCCCGCCAATTGAACCGCTGTTTTTTCGAACCCCAGCCCCAATTCAGCTTTCTCACGAGATCCGGGGCGTGCGATCACCATATCCTGCGAG
Organism: Paracoccaceae bacterium; assembly: GCA_016778765.1. Taxonomy (GTDB): domain Bacteria; phylum Pseudomonadota; class Alphaproteobacteria; order Rhodobacterales; family Rhodobacteraceae; genus Thalassovivens. The sequence goes on from JADHOV010000017.1 coordinate 26,355, forward strand.
GCGATCATTTCACTTACTACCAAACCCGCCCCAAACCCTGAGACCAAATTTCGAAAGGGCAAATCTGTGATCCCAGCCAATGGCGCTAGAAAAACAGGTGTCTCTATCTTCATTGATCCCAGATCGATCATTGCCGTTCCAATTATGTTCGGGCCATGCGTAGAGCCTCTCTCCGCGCGAAACAAGCAGAACACGCCAAATTTATAACCAATTTGGAAAAATTGCCTAAAATTTAATCAATCATCTCTGATTGCCAGTGAAAACAGAAAAACGTAAACACGGTGGTGCAGGATGGAAAACAGATGTCGATAGCAGCTCTTATCGTGGCCGCAGGGCGTGGCACCCGCGCAGGCGGTACTGACCCAAAGCAATGGCAAATGCTCGCGGGCAAGCGGGTGATCGACCACACGCTCAACGCGTTTAAAGAGCATCGCAATATCGATACAATCCTCGTGGTGCTGCATCCCGAAGATCAAAATAGGCTCACCGATCCCGCCATTAAAACCGCGCTTGGTGGCGCAACCCGCAATAAATCGGTTTATAATGGCTTGCGCGCCCTGCGCGCCGCTGCGCCCAAGCAGGTTTTAATCCATGATGTGGCCCGCCCTTTGATCAGCGCAAAATGTATCACTGATGTGATCGAGGCGCTGCGAACACATCGAGGCGCAGCGCCCGCTCTGCCGATCACTGATGCGCTTTGGCGCGGGCAAGATGGCTTGGTGTCTGAAACGGTTGCAAGAAAGAATTTATTCCGCGCCCAAACGCCCCAAGGGTTTGACTTTCAAAGTATCTTGCAGGCACATGCGCAAGCCTGCGGAGCCGCCGCCGATGATGTAGAAGTCGCCATCCAGGCCGGGTTAGACGTGAAAATTATTGCCGGGCATGAAGAAAACATAAAGATAACGCTCCCCGAAGATTTCGAGCGGGCCAGCAAAATAATGAAGGATCGAAGATGAAAGACATCCGGTTGGGTAATGGCTATGATGTGCACGCGTTTGAACCGGGCAATCAGGTCATTCTTTGCGGCCTTACCATCCCCCATACCGCGCAGCTTAAAGGCCATTCAGATGCCGATGTAGCGATGCATGCCATCACCGACGCGCTTTACGGCGCGTTGGCCTTAGGGGATATTGGACGCCACTTTCCACCCTCTGAACCGCAATGGAAAGGCACAGCCAGTGCAGTTTTTTTGAAGCATGCTGCAGATCTGGTGGCAAAACATGGCTTTTATATCAGCAATATCGACTGCACGATCATTTGCGAAATGCCCAAAATTGGGCCGCATGCTGCGCGCATGCAATCCCATCTCGCTGATCTGCTGGGAATAAAGGCCGACCGGATCAGTGTGAAAGCCACAACCAGCGAAAAGCTTGGCTTTACCGGGCGCCAAGAAGGTATCGCCAGTCTTGCCAGCGCCTTATTATGCAAAGCATAAGCCGCAATATCGCAACGCTAATGGGGCTTGGCTTCATCGGCTTCGCCCCCGGCACCTGGGGCTCACTGGCAACATTGCCGCTTTTTGCAGTGATATTTCAGGCGGCAGGGCTGGCAGGCACGCTGATCGCCCTGCCCCTCATCCTGTGCCTCGGATGGTGGGCCACGCAGAGCTATACGCAATTGCATAAAAACCATGATCCCTCTGAAGTGATCATTGATGAAGTGGTCGGGCAATGGATTGCACTTTTGCCCTTAGCCGCCGGGGCAACCCATGCTGGCGCTTCGCTTTTTGCCTTATGGCCGGGTTGGATTGCTGCCTTCTTGCTGTTTCGCTTTTTTGATATTTGGAAACCCAGTATTATCGGCTGGGCAGATCGGCGCAGCGATGCAATCGGGGTGATGCTGGATGATTGTTTCGCCGGCCTGTTCGCCGCGCTTGGTGTGATTGCCTTGGCAGGGCTGTTCCATGGTTTGCTTTCATGAGTGTAAACGCGATCATCCGCCTCGCCCGCGACCAACAGATCAAACTTGCCACGGCTGAAAGCTGCACTGGTGGCCTTGTTGCCGCCAAATTGACCGAACAACCTGGTTCCTCCGAAATTTTTGAATGTGGCTTTGTGACCTATTCTAATCTCTCAAAAATCCAGCTTCTGGGCGTTTCAGAGCGCAGTTTAGAACAGCACGGCGCTGTATCCGAACAGGTGGCAGGTGAAATGGCGCTTGGCGCGCTGAACGGGCACGCAGCGCAGCTAGCCGTCTCGATCACGGGGATCGCGGGGCCCGGCGGATCTGATTTTAAACCAGAGGGCCGTGTGTGCTTTGGCGTGGCGCATCAAACGAACCTTCTTAACGTTGAAACCCAAGAGTTTGGCAGTATCGGGCGCGACGCCGTGCGACAGGCAGCGCGCGATCATGCGCTACATCTTTTTCGCGCGGCGCTTGAAGGCCTTCAGATTTCGCTTAAAAAATAGGCATCCATTATAATTTACGCCACATATATAGACGCTTAAAAAATATAGCTGTACATTTTGCATTATTTTTAAGCTTTCTATTTCTTTTTGGCTGCTTTTTGCGCCATGCCTCCCGAAACTTCAAAGGGAGAAAATCAAATGAACCCAGCAGATACCGCCTGGATCATCGTCGCCACAGCATTGGTGCTGTTTATGACGCTGCCTGGCCTTGCCTTATTTTACGGCGGGCTTGTGCGCGCGCGCAATGTATTAAGCGTGTTTATGCAATGTTACGCGATTGCGTGCCTGATGAGTTTGCTCTGGCTGGCTGCGGGCTATTCAATCGCCTTCGGGCCTGCAGACAGCGGATTTTGGGGCGGCTTGGACAAAGCCTTTTTAGCTGGTGTTGATGCAGAAAGCCTATCTGGCACGCTGCCCGAAGTGCTGTTCTTTGCGTTTCAAATGACCTTTGCCATCATCACCCCAGCCTTGATCGTTGGGGCCTATGTAGAGCGGATCGGATTTGCCTTTGTCCTTACTTTTTCAGGCCTTTGGATGCTGATTTGTTACGCGCCGGTTGTGCATTGGGTTTGGGGCGGTGGTATGATGGCCGATGGCGGCATCTTCGGCGAGACGGGCGTACGCGATTTTGCAGGCGGTATCGTCGTGCATGAAACCGCCGGCCTTGCTGCCTTATTGATTGCTGCGATGTTGGGCCCGCGGCGCGATAAAAGCAAACCCCCCCACAATCCTGGGATGGTGATGATCGGCGCGGCAATGCTGTGGGTTGGCTGGTTTGGCTTTAACGGAGGCTCGCAACTGGCCGCTGATGGCGGCGCCGCAATGGCCTTAACCGTGACCCATATTTCCGCAGCCACCGCCTCTTTAACCTGGGCCCTTTGGGAAAAAATCAAATATGGCCGCGCATCACTGGTGGGATTGGTCACGGGCACCATTGCCGGGCTTGCCTCGATAACGCCAGCCTCGGGCTTTGTGGGCCCTGTAGAGGCTTTGATCATCGGGGCCGTTGCAGGCATATTATGTCAAGAAGCGGTTAATTTTGTGCGCAATGTTTTCAACATCGATGATACGCTGGATGTTTTTGCCGTACACGGCGTCGGGGGGATTTTTGGCACGGTGATGATCGCTCTGTTCGGGCAAGGCAGCTGGACCGCGCAACTGGGCGGCTTGGTCATTGTGGGTGTGTTTACACTTGTTGTAACGTTTATCCTGATCAAACTGGTCGGCCTGCTCTTCCCGCTGCGCGTGGATGCCGAAACCGAAAGCAATGGGCTTGACCTTTCGGTGCACGGTTAACGCGCCTATGAGCTAAACAGCTAAACCAGCTAATTGTAGCGATACAAAGTTTAAAGGCGCTTTTTAGCAAGAGCGCCTTTTTTCACGCCTTGAACAAATCAGCAGCGCGCCGCTCAAACGCTCGCACAACGCGCTGCATCGCTTCGTTGAACACAACGCCAATAATGCCTTGCAAGATCGCATTTTTGAATTCGAAATCAACAAAGAAGGTAACCTCGCAGCCGCCCTCGACATTGCGAAATGCCCAGTTTGACACCATATATTTAAAGGGGCCATCAAGATATTCTGTGTCTATTTTAAAATCGGCCGGCCATAAAGTAACGCGCGAGCCAAAGCGTTCGCGAAACACTTTAAAACTAATTACCAAATCAGCTTCCAGAATTTCGCTAGGACCTTCGACCACACTCGAGCGTAGGCGCGCTGCCGAACACCAAGGCAAAAACTCTGGATAAGCAGCAACATCCGCGACCAGTGAATACATTTGCTCGGCGCTGTAGGGTAACAATTTTGTTTCTTGATGAGTCGGCATTTCGCTTCTTTTGAGGTGACAACCGGCGTTGTTTAAGTAATGTAGGTCACGAAAATCAAGAGGGTTTTGCCGTGCAGCGTCCATATGTCATCGATGAAATGATCTCGGCAAAGTCAATCGCGGCCCGAATTGAGAATTTAAGCCACGAAATCCGTGATGAATTTTCGGGCACCAATAAACTGGTGGTGGTTGGATTGCTGCGCGGTTCTTTCGTTTTTATCGCGGATCTGGTGCGCGAGCTTGATCTGCCCGTGGAAGTGGATTTCTTGGAAGCCTCATCTTATGGCGACGGAATGGAAAGTTCGCGCGAAGTTCGGATCCGGAAAGATTTACGCGGGGCGATTGAGGATCGAGACGTTTTGGTTGTGGAAGATATCGTGGATACCGGTTTCACGCTGCATTATGTGACCGGCCTGCTGGCGTCGCGAAACCCGGCGCGAATGAAAACCATCGCGTTGCTCGACAAGCCGTCGCGGCGCGAAGTCGATATTCAAGCCGATTGGATCGGGTTCAGCATTCAAGATGAATTTGTGGTCGGCTACGGCATTGATTATGCTCAGCGGAACCGCAATCTTGCCTATATCGGAAAGGTGCGTTTTACCGACGAAGCCTGAATATAAAGCCGCTGGCATGCGGCGCCACCAACATAGATTGGAAATACGCAACCAAGAAACGCTGATCAGGCTTTGGCGGCATTGTCAGAAAATCATATAAACGGCTCTACTGGCGCCTCATAGTCATCCACCCTTGCTCACGCCTGGCCAAGGAACTCTACCAGCCACAGAGCAGCGCGCATCTTGTTGGTCGTATTGCGCAGAGCGCCCGAGGCAGGATAGGCCCCCCGAAGGCGCTTTAGCGTTGATCACCCGCCTCGCGCACCCTCATAATTGCCCTTCACACGCTCTTTCTTTGGATCGAAATGCGGGAATGCTACAATTTTAGCTGGTAAGCGCAGTTGGTCCCCATCCAGCCGCCCAACTTCCAACTCAGTGCCAATCTCGGCATGAGCCAAATCCACCCGCGCCAAAGCAATCACTTTGCCCAAAACAGGCGAGCGCATCGCCGAGGTTACGACACCCACTTGTGGCTTCCCGAAATGGATACAATCGCCCGGCGTTGGCAGAACACCGCCCTCTAATTCAAGCCCGACAAGTTTCTTTTGCGGATGGGCTTTGCGGCGCTCGAGCGCTGCGCGGCCGATAAATGCATCCGTTTTACTTTTCAAAGGCACCGTAAACCCAATGCCTGCCTCCATTGGATCTGTTTGATCATCAAATTCCGAACCGGCAAAGATCAACCCAGCTTCAATCCGCACCATATCAAGCGCACCAAGCCCAAAAGGCGTAAGCCCATGCGGCGCACCTGCGGCCCAAATTGCGTCAAAAACCTGTTCTGCATCTTTCGGATGGCAAAACACCTCATAGCCCAGCTCTCCAGAATATCCGGTCCGACTGAGCACCACGGAGGGGCCATGAAAGCCGCCAATCCTGCCAATCGAAAAGCGAAACCATTGCAGCTCTTCAACGGTGGGCTGCGCGGGGGGCGTCCAAATCACATCTTTCAGAATTTCGCGCGACAACGGCCCTTGTACCGCCACATTGCAATGATGGTCCGTGGAAGAGCGCACCCATGCGTTTAGGCCACGCTCCTCGGCTTGTTTACGCAGCCAAAGCCCAGATTGATCATTACCACCGATCCACCGGAAATTGGTATCCCCCAAGCGAAACAGAGTGCCGTCGTCAATCATTCCACCATGTTCATAGCACATCGCGGTATAGACGATGCCGCCGACCGGAATTTTCTTCACATCCCGCGTGATACAAAGCTGCATCAGCGCTTCCGCATCAGGGCCCGTCACTTCATATTTTCGAAGCGGTGAAAGATCCATAATCACCGCTTTTTCGCGCGCGGCCCAATATTCAGCAATGCTGCCATGATGCATCATATCCTGCGCCAGCCAATACCCGGAATATTCCACAAAATTGCGCGTATGGCGGGCAAAGCAATCGTGAAACCCAGTTTTTTTCGTTTCTTCCACATCAGCCCCCGGAGTTTTGCGCCAGCCAATCGAGCGCTTGAAATCTTCATTTTTACGATAAGTCCAGACTTGAATATCGCTTGGCTGCCAGCCATTTGCTGGATCAACATCACAAGGACAACCCGTTGAAATGCAAACTAAATCTGTCAGCGCCCGCATCAAAACATAATCTCCGGGCCGCGAATAAGGCTCATCCATCGAAATCGCGTTGGTCTCGTCTAAAATTGTATTGAAAAAGAAGTTGATCGCCGGCCAGCCGCCCCGCGGACGTACATCATAAGCCTGCATTTCAAGGTTGATATTATCCGAGCAATTGACATGGCCCGGATAGCCAAGATCTTCGTAATAACGCGCGGTACAGGCCAGACCGAATGTATCATGGCGGCCCACCGTATCTTGGATAATCTCGACCAAAGGTTCCTGATCAACGCTGAAATATTTTGCCAAAAGCCCTGGCTTGGGATAAAGCGCCCCCATCAAAGACCGCGTGGTCGTTGGGTCGATATCGCGCTCCAATCCAGCGTCCAGAGCGCGGCGCGAAAAGGCCTGAAAATCGCTACATTCTCTGCCCTGCACGTCCAGAACTTGAATATATTCCCCCGCCTTCACCTCATAAGGTTTTGCCTCGCCAGGTTGAATATGCAAACTCACCAAAGGGTCGGCCAGTGGATCATGCACCAATGACATGTCTTTCAAGGGCCGCTTATTGATCCGCGTGATAAACAACACCACATCGCTCGGGGCCCATTGCTGATGCGCATCCATCGCGCCGCCAGCGGCGCATATGATCAATAATCCGTCCGATACGGCCTGAAAACTTGCTGTCTCTCCCGCGCGCGAGCCGCTTTCAAACACGAGACTGGCATCGGCATCGGCGATTGAAAACCCTGTTTTCTCAAGCGCAGAGATTACTTTTTTACCAGATGGGTGCCCGGTAAGCGCGGCGATCAACCCCTCTGGGCTGCGCCCGCCTTTGGCCCCCAACATCGCGGCATCCGATCGTTTGTCGGGCCCAAAAAACACCATTTCAATGGGTTGCAAACCTTCCACATCTTGCAGCGTAATCTGATCGCCCGCAAAAATTGGTACGGCGCGGCTGCCCCCCCCGGGAACGGGATGCCTTTCAACCCCTTGCGGCAACACCATCATACCGGGCCTGCGAACCCCTGCCCGCGATTCCTGCTGTGGCATCAAAAAAGGTTTGATCATTCAAGCCTCCTTCTTAAATCAACCCAAGCAGCGCTTTGCGCCGTTCAGCCCAACGAATAATGATCATATCAAAAGTCAGCGCCATCAAAGACACGTTGATTCCCAAGACGAAGTTTTTACCTAAATCGGTACCTGCTAAGGTGCGTTGTAATTCTTGACCAAGATCAATCGTCCCGATGAATGCGGCGATCATTGTCATAAAAAAGGCAAACATCAGCGCTTGGTTAAACCCCACCGCCATTGTTGGCAAAGCCAAAGGAAATTGTACTTTCCAAAGTTTTTGCGCCCGCGTGGCTCCAGACATATCCGCGCTCTCGGTCATTTCTGGGGGCACATTGCGCAATCCCTCTATAGTATAGCGGATCAATGGGACCATCGCAAAAATCATAATCGCAAAAATCACCGCTATATCTGTGATACCAAACAACATAATGGCTGGGATCAGATAAACAAAACTGGGGAAGGTTTGCGCAGAATCAGACACCAAAAGCAAGAAAACATCGCGCAGCATCTTACCGGCATAATACCACATCAGATAGAAGCTGCAGGCAAATAAAAGCCAAAAAACAAGTCTATAAAGACTTGGATCAGGTTCTGCCCCAAACACGCCAAAACTCCAAAGGATATACCGCGCAATACCGGCCGCAAGGATAGAGGCCATGGCAATAAAGGAGCGCCGAAAGAGAAGACTGAGAAGGCCCATCACAAACGCGCTGGTCATACCGCCTGTCCAATTGATCCGCTGCGCCGGAGGACCCGCTCCCCAAACAGCCAAAGGAATTCCCAAGACCATCGCAACACCTGTGGAAGACAGCGCATAATAAATGGTGATCACCGAACGGTCCCACCATCCACTTAGCGCCACCCATAAAAAGAATAAAAAGGCGATCAAGGCCTGCCGCCGCCCAGCGATCCGCCAAGCGATCACAACAATCAGTGCAATGAAGGCAGGCGTTGGGATCGATAGCAAAAAATTTCGAAATGGGATCAAGACGAAATTGTTCATATAATAGCGAATAGCAGTGGTTGAGGCTTTCAAATACTCATTCGTTAAAACGGTATGTTTGATGAAGCTGTCCAGCTCTTTACCTTGGCTGAAATGCTGTTTGCGGCCAATCGTGGAGGCCAGCTCCCAAAATTGCGCCAGAACAATACAGAGCAGAAACGTCACCATTGCAATAACGGTGAATTTCTGCCGAACCAACCAAGATGTGCCCTTTTCAAAATGTTCAGGCTGCTTTGCAACCCAAGCCTTTGACAAGCGATCAAGCATAATGGCCAGTAACACAATCGTTATACCAATTTCAAAACTTCGCCCGATTTTAAAACTGCCCATCATAGCCAGCATTTTTGCCCCTAATCCGGGCATGCCGATAAAAGATGTAAGCACCACCATCGCCAAGCACAGCATAATCACTTGGTTGACGCCTACCAAAATTTCAGTGCGAGCGGATGGGATATAAACATGGCGCAACATCTGAAAACTAGAGCAACCAGACATTTTCCCCGCCTCAACCACTTCGGGACTCACTTTTTTAAGGCCCAAAGTGGTCATCAAAATCATTGGCGGAATCGCATAAACCGTTGTTGCCACAGCACCTGCCGTGGGACCCACCTTGAAAAAAATCACTGCCGGCAAAAGATAAGTGAAAAAAGGCAGCGTTTGCAGCACCGATAGAACCGGTTGAACGATTTTCTCAACCCGCCGGCTTTTCCAAGCGGCGATGCCCATTAGAAGTCCGATCGTGAAGGCCAACGGCGCCGCCACAACCAGCACCGAGAGAGTTTCCATAGCCAATTTCCACTGCCCGATAAGCGCCGTCCAAACAAATGTCCCTGCGCCTAAAAAAGCCAGACGCCACCCGCCCAGATAATACCCGATAATTCCGGTGACAGCCGCCACTGATACCCAAGGGATCGGCCCTATATTGGGCCAACGGCGCTTTCCAAACAGAATATTCGCTGTTGCATCCAATATGAATTGCAACCCTTCGGTTAAAAAGCGCGTCAAGACTATGAGCTTCAGATCATCCTTAACAAAGTTGAAAAGCGCATCAAGCCAACGCTCTAACGGGGGCAAAACAGAAGCCGGCACACGGAACAACCATTCGGGCAAAATACTGAAATATTGGGCAATGATTAAAGCAAGCGCAAACAGCACCAAGAGCGTTTGCCAAAGCGCTTTTTTTTGATCCACCGCGACAAAAGCGCCCTGAATATGTTCGTTTTGCGGCATCACGAGGGGCCCAACAGAATATCAAGAACAGTTTGGCGTTTAAACGCCCCAATAATTGTGCCTTGCTTTGTGACCGGAATTACATCGCGTTGGTCATTTATCAACCCACGCGCCAAATTCTGAACAGTTGCCCCCGCTGGGACCGGTTCGCCCTCACCAACGAGCCCTGGCTCGATTAATACCTCGGCGTGCACAACCCGCGCCTTATCGATTTCTTCGGTAAATTTGCGCACATATTCTGTTGCTGGATGAAGCACGATTTGATCCGGTGTGTCACATTGTTCAATCGCACCATCTTTCATAATTGCAATGCGGTCCGCCAGACGCAGCGCTTCATCAAAATCATGCGTTATAAAAACAATTGTCTTGCCCAAGATCTCTTGCAAACGTAAAAACTCATCTTGCATTTCACGACGAATTAAAGGGTCTAATGCCGAAAACGGTTCATCCAAAAACCAAATATCGGGTTCAATGGCCAACGACCGAGCAATGCCTACGCGTTGCTGTTGGCCACCCGACAATTCGCGGGGGAAATATTCTTCGCGCCCCTCTAAACCAACCAATTTAATCACTTCCAGCGCTCGGGCGCGACGCACAAAGCGATCTTGACCCCGCATTTCCAGCGGAAAGGACACGTTTTCGAGCACCGTACGGTGTGGCAACAGCCCAAAGGATTGAAAAACCATACCCATTTTTTCGCGCCGCAAGTTGATCAAATCCCGCTCTGAGAGGTCCATAATATTTTGACCATCCACAATAATTTCACCCCCGGTGATATCGTGTAAGCGTGAAAAACAGCGCACCAATGTGGATTTTCCAGAGCCTGACAGCCCCATAATCACCAGAATTTCACCTTGAAAAACGTCAATGGAAACGTCTCTGACACCGGCAATATAGCCATCGGATTTGATCTGATCGAAGGAAGTTCCCTCGGTAAGTTTCATCAAATATTTATGGGGATCTGCGCCAAAAAGCTTCCAGACATTTCTGGCAGATATTGCAACCGAATTTGGTTTCATATTTTCCACTTTACAAATCCCTTCCGGCGCGCTGCCGGAAGGGGAGATGTCATTTTGAAAGCTTTGTCAATAAAGCCACTTAGTTAATCCAAGACTTCCAAGTGCTTTCATTCGCCGCCAACCACTCTTCAGCTGCTTCTTCAGGCTCTAACTCATCGATATCGACCAATTTTGCCATTTCAGCAATTTGAGGATTGGTGAATGAGATTTTGCTTAATACGTCATAGGCAGCTGGCCACTTGTCTTTCATCCCATCCCAAGCCGCTTTTTTCAAATAGCCATTGGCCGGGTTCCCACAATCATAAAGCGCATCCGGATTTGGTCCAACCTTTGGATCTTTATCGCATCCGTCTGCCCATACCGGAAATTCCACAAATTCACCCGGCCAGACGGCCTCTGCAAAGTTAGGTGTCCAGTTGAATACCACAACAGGGCGCTTATCTGCTTCCGCAGCACCAATCTCAGCCCACAGCGCAGCTGCTGAACCTGCATTTACAACTTGGAAATTCATGCCCAGAGCTTCTACGCGCTCTTGCCCATGCTTCAGCCAGTCAACTGGACCATCCAGATAACGCCCTTTGCTTCCGGTTTCTGCTGTCGCAAACAATGCAGCGCAATCGTTTAGTGCTTCCCAGCTAGGCAACCCTGGACAGGCCTCTTTAGTCCACATGGGATACCACCAATCTTCGCGGGTTACTGCATCATGATCGCCTGCATCATGCAAACCGCCTTTTTCCAACGCCGCTCTGAAAGATGCACCAAAAGCACCCTCCCAGACTTCAAGCTCTAAGGTTACATCGCCTAGGCGAACTGATTCGTAAACAGCCTGAGAATCAGTCGTAACAAATTCGACGTTGTTACCCATGCTTTCAAAGATTTGTCCGACTACATGGCTCATCACGATTTGAGAAGACCAATTGTGGATAGGGATGACGATCGGGTCGCTGCTGTCAGCGGCATTTGCCAACGGAGCAAGCATAACACCGATTGCGGATGCCAAAGTTAATGTTTTCAATTTCATTTTTTTCCCCTGATATATTTTTTTGATTGGCTCTGCCCGAATTCGGGCATGCACTTAGTTTCGCAAATTTAAGCATATTTTCCGCACATATATTTTATGGGCTTAGGGTCTAAAAATTAGTGGCAATATATCTCAGACAAGGTTACGCTCAACGCATTCGCGTTTTTACTGAATTAAACTACGATTGGTCAAAACAATGAATAAAAACAACGTTTTACCACGCCTGGATTATCTACTTGCGTTTGAATCCGCGGCGGTTAACAACAGTTTTGCAGGCGCCTCTAAAGCGCTGAACATCAGCGAAACGGCCATCAGCAGGAAAGTTCGACTTTTAGAGCTGCATTATAAAATAAATTTATTCAATCGCGGGCACCGCTCGATTCACCTAACCCCGCGTGGTCAAAGGTTTTTTGATGATATTTCACCCTTGCTTGACCAGTTGCGAACCCTCTCACAAAACCTTTTGGAAGACACTTTAAACAATGCTGTGACAATCGCGGCAACCAACTCGGTGGCAGGGCTTTATTTAATGCCAAAGTTGCCCCAGTTTAACGCGCTTTACGAACCGGTTTACATCAACTTACTATCCTCCGATGACGATAATGAATGCCTGGGGGAAGATGTCGATTTAACAATTTTACGAGGCAATGGGCATTGGGCGGGCTATTCGGCTGAGTTATTATTTGGCGAAACAATATTCCCGGTCTGTTCGCCAGAATTTTTGAGCAAAAACCCCGATATCACCACTTTGTCCGCATTGTCGCAAAGCTCCTTAATCGGTATTCAAACCACGCATACCGAGTGGATGACTTGGCGGGCTTGGTTTGCTTTGATGCATCACAAGGTGGCTGAATTTGAAGAAACGGTCAGCTTGAACACCTATCCACTTGCAATTGAAGCTGCCGTAAATGGATTGGGCATTGCGCTTGGATGGGCCCATTTGGTTGATCATCTGCTTGAAGATAACAAACTTATCCGGCCTTTAGCTAACATTTCGGCCAGAACGGATCATGGCTATTATTTGCTAAAAGCAAGCGATGGGCATAGTTTTCCAGAGCGCGACCGGGTTGAAAATTGGCTTTTGGAACTATCTGCAAGCCGACAAAGATATCAACAACCAAGCACGCCAACGCTCAACAAGACTGAGTAAAATCCAATCCTCAGGTTGAAAGCAAAGGGCCTTACAAAATACCTTCAACGATGGTTTGAACGCTAGTTGAGGCAGAGAGCCTTTGCCGCTTGGCTGGCGCATAAGCATCCGAGGCATACCAATCCATCGCTTTGTCATAGCTGGGAAATTGAATGATAACATGCCGATCGCCCGGCGGCGCGCCTTCAAAGCTGCGGGCTTTTCCGCCCCGCACCAAAAACTGGCCGCCAAAAAGATCCAAAGTAGGTTGAACCATTTTCACATAGGTTGCGTAGGCTTCTGGGTCATGAATGTTGATGTGCGCAATTACATATCCGTAGGCCATATTCTTTTTCAACCCTTCACTTCTTGCGAGCTTGACCAATCCGGTTCAAAGCCCAAAACAATCGTATTGCCCGGCAGTTCAGGATTGAACAAACGGTTATGCGCGATTGTTGATTGATTCAGAAGATTTTTCGGAGTGAGTTTCCAGACTTTACACCGGATTTCAAAGCTTTGCCCATAGGCTTCAAAAACCAGCCGACAGGTTTCCGCGCTCCGAATTTTGGCCGCCCCTGGGGAATGGGGGGGAAATGTCGAGGTTAAGATATCCGAAAACTGCTTGTGTTTTTGGTAAAAGGTTGCAGAAAAATATTGAATCGCTTGGTTGCGGCGCTGCGCAGGGTCGTTGGTTTTACGCGCCATATGCAGCATCTCGGGTGTTTCAGAATAGGCCGGCAGTTTATTCATGATGGTGATAATGGTTCCCATCGCTTGCGTGTCGTCTTTCAAATAAACATCGGGCATGATTGCGGCATCCGGGCGGCCCATATTATCGCGCATCATCATTTGCCGACAATGGCATTGCCATTTTAAAAATCGCTCTTTCAAAGGGTGATTGGCGTAGCTATCGCCCAAAATGGATGCAACTGAACTCATGGATCCTTATAACTTTCTATCATTTCTACCTACTGCAAGCTATAGGCTCGGTCATGCGTTAAACTTGGAATTTTTGAGCGCATCCGCTGCGGGTGAGATAGGTCAATCGTTGTTTGAATAAAGCCGCGATCTTCACCGCCATCAGCCAAAACCTGCCCCCAAGGGTCAACGATCAAGCTGTGACCGTAACTTTCACCCCCCCCCGGAATAGGCCCCACCGCACATGGGGCGATGATAAAACACCCATTTTCAATCGCCCGCGCGCGGTTGAGAACATGCCAATGCGCCTGCCCTGTGTTCTTCACAAACGCGGCCGGCACCGCAATCGCTTCTGCCCCGGCCTGCGCCAAATCGCGGAACAGTTTTGGAAATCGCAAATCATAACAGATCGTATGGCCCAGCTGCATACCACAAGCCAGTGTCATTTGAACCGCAGCGCCGGGCAAGACATGCGCGCTTTCCCGATACAATTCTTGTTCAGAAATTTGTACATCGAAGAGGTGAATTTTGTCATAGTGGCTTTGAATTATACCCGTAGAGTCGATGATATAGCCGCGGTTTAGTATTTTTGCATCTGGCGCGGTTACGGCGATTGAGCCAAGCATAACCCAAACCTTATAGTCCCGCGCAAAAGCTTGAAACACGCCAAGCATCGGATGGTCTTTTTCTTGTGCTGCGGGGGGCCGCAGCGCGGCGCCTTCGCTGGCCAATCCACCACAATATTCTGGCAAAAAAATAAACTCTGCGCCCGCTTTTGCAGCTGCCTCTGCCAGTGGCATCGCCTCCTCAATCGCCTCAGATATCGAGGCTTTGGGATGCGTTTGCAAACATGCAATATTCAGCGGGCGCAGCAAGACCTTAAAACTTCATATAGGCTTTGCGCAGATTGGCCAAAGGATGGCGATCGGACATCTGAAATTTCAACAGCAATTCGCGTGCAATCATATCCCGATCCTGTTGATTATCCGGCAGATCAATGCTGCTGGGGATACGCACCCAACCATTATTGTTCCGGTCAAACACCGCCGGCGCGCCCTCTTCATAGCCCATATGAATATCTTCCAACCAGTTCAGATCATCCCAGCCCATTATTTCCATATATTTGGCTAAATAGGGAGTGATCCGGCTTTTATCGGGCACCAAGTTCACATCATAGCGATAGCCGATATGTTGACCAATTTCTTTTTCGCGTTCGCTTTCTAAACCTTCAGCGTCATTCAAAAACTGGTTGACGTCTTTGATTTCAGATCCGCGGTATTGTGTTCCAGCCATTGTAACTCCTCCTTAGAGATGGTGGTAATCTTCGACGCCCACAGTGTGGTTCGTGCCAGCCAAGGGAACGCCTGCCATGGCAGAGGCTTCCATTGTCAAAGCTGCCAGATCCTCAGGCTCAAGGCTATGCAGATTGGTTTTGCCGCAGGCGCGGGCAAAAAGCTGCGCTTCGATCGTGAGCGTGTGCAAAAAGTTATACACGCGCTCGGCGGCTTCATCCGGATCAAGACGGCTGCGCAGCGCGGGATCTTGCGTTGCCACGCCAACGGGGCAGCGTCCGGTATGGCAATGGTAGCAATATCCGGGTTCTGCACCGATTTCTTCGGGATAATTGGCTTCCGGGATATCCTTGTTGCAATTCAAAGCCATCATCGCGGAATGCCCGATGGCAATCGCATCTGCGCCCAGCGCAATAGCTTTCGCAACATCGGCACCGTTTCTTATACCGCCCGCATAAATCAAGCTGATTTCGCCGCGCTTGCCAAGATCGTCGATGGCTTTGCGCGCCTGACGGATCGCAGCCATTCCTGGCACCCCTGTGTCTTCGGTTGCCAAATGCGGCCCGGCACCTGTGCCACCTTCCATACCATCGATGTAAATCGAGTCTGGATCGCATTTCACCGCCATACGCACATCATCATAAACCCGCGCCGCGCCCAGCTTCAACTGAATTGGAATTTGCCAATCTGTGGCTTCGCGGATCTCTTGAATTTTAAGCGCCAGATCATCGGGGCCTAGCCAATCAGGGTGGCGCGCGGGTGAGCGTTGGTCGATGCCCGCGGGCAATGAGCGCATTTCAGCCACCTGATCGGTTACTTTTTGCCCCATCAAATGCCCACCAAGGCCCACTTTACAGCCCTGTCCGATAAAAAACTCGCAGCCATCCGCCAAGACTAAGTGGTTTGGGTTGAACCCGTAGCGCGATTGAATGCACTGATAAAACCATTTTGAGCTATAGCGTCGCTCATCGGGGATCATGCCCCCTTCACCCGAGCAAGTTGCGGTACCCGCCATTGTGGCGCCCCGCGCCAGCGCGGTTTTCGCCTCATAGCTCAGCGCCCCAAAGCTCATCCCTGTGATATAGATTGGGATATCCAGCTCAAGCGGACGTTTTGCGCGGGGACCAATCACCGTTTTGGTTTCACATTTTTCGCGATACCCTTCGATCACGAACCGCGTCAACGTGCCCGGCAAGAAGGTTAGATCATCCCAGTGTGGAATTTTCTTGAACAAAGAGAAGCCGCGCATCCGATAGCGTCCAAGCTCGGATTTGATATGGATGTCATCCATCACACGGGGTGGGAATACAAAGCTGTCACCGATGCGATTTACATCACGATCCAGCGCTTTCTTTCTTGGCATATCACCGTCAGCCATAGGTATTATCCTTTCCTTAGACTTACAGAATTATTTTCTTTTCATTGGGTTCAAGATTGTCGTAGTTCCAAAGCTGTTTCCCAGCGACAATCTTTGTAAAATGATCAACACCCTTATCGGGCATCATGCCATATTGGGTCAGCTTTGCGGTGAGCCAGTTGCGATCAAGGTCAGTCAATTCCGCCTCGATTGCATCCACTCCAAGCGATTGAATCTTACCGCCCACAAAAATGGTGCCGTCATACATTGAATCGCCAAGGTTTTTACCCGCATTTCCACACACAACCATCCGACCGCGTTGCATCATAAAGCCCGATAAAGCCCCCGTGTCACCGCCGACAATTATCGTACCGCCTTTTTGGTCAATACCTGTCCGAGAGCCAACCGACCCCCGACAGACCAGATCTCCCCCACGGATCGCAGCGCCAAAGGTCGAACCGGCGTTTTTTTCAATGACAATCGTTCCGGCCATCATATTCTCGCCGCAAGACCAGCCCACGCGCCCGTTGATGCGCACATTCGGGCCATCGATCAACCCAACACCAAAATAGCCCAACGAGCCCTCAATAATCAAATTCAACCGGCTTAGGATCCCCACGCCCAGCGAATGCTTTCCGCGCGGATTTTTCAGCACAATCGTGCCATAGCCTTCTGCCATGAGGGCGCGAATTTTGGAATTCACCTCGGTGGTGGTCATCTCATCTGTATCAAGTTCGGTGCGCTTATTGTAATCGACTTCGGGCGCCCAAGGGTATGTGAAGCGCTCTTCCGCATCCGGATCAAACTCAATGTAAAGCGATTTTCCCGTCAGTGCCTCGGTGCGCATTCCAAGCGCGGTCACCCGCTCTTCCTGACTCATTTGCTTTAGTTCAGTATCGCTTAGGCTTGCCATACGCGTACCTCCTCATCATAGGGATCGTAAGTGTCAATTTCTTGGGGAAGAATGGCCCGAATAGCGACCTCTTCTGATGCCATAGCGATCAAATCATCGCTTTCGTAAAGCACCAATGGCTTTGCAGCCATCGTATCTTTGGCCATGCCCAGTTGATCTTTAGTGGCTACCAAATAAGTAAAGACGCCATCAATTTCTTCGATTGAATTGCGCAAAGATTGCTCAAGCGTTACCCCATTTGCCAAATTGTTCGCAGTGTAAACAGCCAAAAGTTCGCTGTCACAATTTGACATAAACCGATGGCCTTTACGCTCCATCTGGCGGCGCATAATCCAATAATTTGTGATTTGTCCGTTATGTACAACGCTCACGTCATTATAGGGAAAGGCCCAATAGGGGTGCGCGGATCGAATATCCACATCCGACTCTGTTGCCATCCGCGTATGGCCAATGCCATGCGTTCCGTTAAATTCATTCAGACCATAAAGCCCGGCCACATCTGACGCATCGCCCAAATCTTTGATCAGCTCTAGGCCATTTCCGAGCGATAAAATTTCAACGCCATCGGTTTCTTCAATATGCTCGGCCAGCGCGGTGGTATCCCCCTCGTGGGAAATCAGATAGCGCAGCGCATATTCGGTTGCGTTCTCTTTCGTTTTCACCGTCACGCCATGCTCTTGCATGATCGCTTCCACCTCCGCGATGCGATCCGCCAAAACCTGATGAATGCCACGGCCTTTGGCCATATCCTCGGCTTCCGCCACTTTTAAACGAAGCACATAATTGCCTTCGGTTGGCTCGCCATAGACAGCGTAGCCCGTCGAATCCGGCCCGCGATGCTTGAGGGCCTGCAACATTGCTGTCATCTCCCCCCCCACATTCGAGCTTTTGCCCTTATGAATTAATCCTGCGATACCACACATATTACATCCCACCTCCATCGGGTTGCGTCAGAAGTTTGGCGGGGTTGACCCGCCGCATTACAATTTTGGAGAGGCCCTATGGCAAGCACTCCATATACATCTCATTGTCCCAATCGGTTGAAGTGGACATGAAGCGGGCCCATTCATCATATTTATATTCATGGTACAAACGATACATTTCACCCGGCATGCCGCGGCGCACCACTTCGCTTTGCTCAAGATAGCTCAGCGCCTCACCCAAAGACATTGGCAATTTCTTGACTTCCTTGCCCTCTTTGATCGCCTCATAAATATTGCGCTCTTCAGGCTCGCCCGGGCTGATGCTGTTATCAATCCCATCATCCATGGCGGCCAATAATGTTGTGCCCATCAAATACGGGTTGACCATTGAATCCACCGAGCGATATTCGAACCGGCCAGGCGCCGAGACGCGCAAGCCCGTGGTCCGGTTTTGGAAGCCCCAATCGGCAAACACCGGCGCCCAGAAGCCCGTATCCCACAAGCGGCGGTAAGAATTCACCGTCGAACAACCGATCGCGGTCAATGCCTGCAGGTTTTTCACCACGCCGCCAATCGCAACCAGCCCTTCGGCGCCGGGCATTTGCGGATCATCATCATCGGGCATAAATGTGTTGCTGCCGCCCTTTACATACATGTAATTATCACGCATGCCCGGCAGGTTATCCGGATCATTTCCGCATTTCACAAATTGATCTTCGCCGCCGCGCCAGAGCGACATGTTATGGTGGCAGCCAGAGGCTGACACACCCATGAACGGTTTCGTCATGAAGCATGCAAAAATACCATGCTCGCGCGCCACTTGCGCGCAGATCTGGCGATAGGTTGTCAGACGGTCGGCATTGCGCAACACATCATCAAACATCCAGTTTAATTCAAGCTGACCAGGCGCATCTTCATGATCGCCCTGAATCATATCCAAGCCCATTTTACGGGTGTATTCCATAACCTTCATGGTCACGGGTCGCAGGCTTTCAAATTGATCAATGTGATAGCAATAAGGTTTTGAAAACCCGTCTTTCGGCTTGCCATTCTCGTCAAATTTCAACCACATCATCTCGGGCTCGGTACCGATGCGCAGCTGGCGCCCATGCTTGGCCTTAAATTCTTCATGCATGCGGCGCAGATTGCCCCGCGAATCTGCGGTCAAATAAGCGCCCGGATCCACTTTCTCTTCACGATTGCGGAATAAAGTGCAATAAAACCGCCCAATTTCCGGTGCCCAAGGCAATTGCATAAACGTCTCAGGCTCGGGAATGCCAACCAATTCTGCAGCCTCGGGGCCATAGCCCAAATAATTTCCAGCGCGATCGGTGAACAGGTTAACGGTTGCGCCATAAACCAGCTGAAAGCCTTTTTTAGCAACGGTTTCCCAATGATCCGAGGGAATGCCTTTGCCCATAATTTTTCCCGTAACGGAGACAAACTGAAGATACAGATATTCGATGCCGAGGGAATCGATCATCTTCCGCACTTCTTTGATTTTCTCATCGCGCCCAGGCGCTTCCACAAAACGTTCAAGGTCCATTTCGGCCACTTTAATTCTCCCCTTTTATATCTATATTTTTCAGCCTTTTTTTATATTTTTGTCTTCACCAGCCATTAGCTCCAAGGATATGGGCTGTTTGATACTGGGTGCAGATTTCCTTTTTCGAAACGATCAAAGCGGAAAGGCTCTAACAAGCTCTGCCTTTCGCCGAGCACTTCATCGGCGATCAAATGTCCCACGCCCAGCATCTTCCACCCATGATTACTATCCGCAATCAGCGTGGCATTCTCATGAAAATGGTCAAACACCGGAAAGCTATCGGCTGTGAAACAGCCGATACCACCGGATGCTTCACGGTGATATTTACCCATCATGCCTTCAAACCGCTTATGGCAATGCGCCAATGCCGAAACCCACATATGGGCAAAACCGTCAGAGGCCACAAATTCAGGAGAAGATGGGCCGTAAGGATCAATTGCAACCCGATCAACCGGGGTGTCCACTTTATAGGGCGAGGCGCCCCCTTGAATACCGTTAAAATGCCAATCAGGTTTGTAATAAATGCCCCACAAATCTTCGGTAATAACGCTGCCATCGACGCAAGAGTGCAGCGGAGCATCGGTATCGACATGTATCACCGGCGGTACTTTGCCATCATTGGTTTGCAGGACCTCGGGAGGCAATTGCAAAACGCCTTCTTCAAGTTGCCAGAACCGCCACATATCGATATCGTGATGCATCTTTCCCGCCAGATCTTTTAGGCTGATTTTTTTGGGCATGCCCAGCATATCCCAGAAATCGCGGGCCCAAGGACCGGGCGCCACAACCACATGCGCACAAGATACCGTGCCATGAGATGTCTCAACAGATTTGATGCTGGAGCTGGCGCTTTCGTTTGTAAGCCCCTTTACCTCGACGCCAGAGATAATCCGAACCCCGCGCTCTTCGACCTTCTTGGCTAGCCCGTACATCGATTTGGTGTTGTTTGAATACCCGCCCCGCTTCTCATGTAGAACAGAGGTAATGCCTTGCGCCTGCCAATCGCTAAACATGGATTTCATGTAAGCATCGGAAGCATCCGCACCTTCGATAAACTCGCTTTCATAGCCGATTGCCCGCTGCTGCTCATAAATCGAGGTCACATCTTCGCGCATCGATTCGCAGGAAATCTGCATATAGCCCACAGGATGATAGCTGAGGCCGGCCGGATCGCTTTCCCAAACATCTACGGAATGCGCCATAAGTTCCCGCATCGCAGGTTGAAAATAATTATTGCGCACCACGCCGCAGGCAATTCCCGACGCTCCGGATGCAATCCCTGATTTGTCTAAAACAACAACGCGGCCCTCAACCTCTTGACCCTGAGCGATCAAACGATCTGCCAAGCGCCAGGCCGTGGATAACCCATGAATGCCAGCGCCAATGATGAGGTAGTCTACATGTGTGGGGAACGCCATTCACCCATCTCCCTAAAAGTGTCCAACTGCTTTGCCGTCGCTCCGGCGGCAGCTTTTCCGCCCAAACGTTACGAGAGCTTGATAAAATCAAACCAAAAGTCAACCTATTTCAAACCAAATGTTGAATTTTACTTGACAATTTCTATTATTGGTACAAAATTGGATCAAAAAAGGGATCTGATGCAGGTTAAGAAGAAAAAAATGAATGCTGCTGATCTGGCCAGCATATTGCGCCGGGACATCATTCAAGGCGCCATTGCCCAGCATGAAAAACTTCCCGCCGAGCGCGAGATGGCCGAAACCTATGGCGTGTCGCGCGGCACGGTGCGCGAGGCGCTGATAAAATTGATGGACACGGATCTGGTTGATATCAAAAGAGGCAGCGGCACTTATGTAACATTTGAGGCACCACCCCCCCAGCCCAGCGTCATCCAAACAGCGAATCCGCTTGAACTGATTGATGCCCGCTTTGCCCTAGAGCCGCATATTTGCCGTTTGGCTGTTCTGCATGGTCGCCGCGCTGACTTCGATCGGTTGGGGCAATTATGCACTAAAATGGAGGCCAGCGTTGATAATACCGCGGCCTTCGCAGAGGCCGACACGGAGTTTCACCGCGCTTTGGTCGAATGCACTGGCAACGTTCTTTTGATCTGGATCATGGATCAGATCACATCGGTGCGCGGTCAAAGCGATTGGACAAGAATGCGCAGTTTGACGTTGAACACTGACATTATACAGCAATATAACGCGCAACACAGGCGCATTTTAAACGCGCTTTACAGTCGTGAACCTGAAGCCGCCGCAAGCAATATGAAAGAACACCTTGAAACTGCGCGCCTGTCCCTGACGCGGGCTGCGGCGGCATAGGAACGCGCTGTTACGCACGCGCCGCGGTTTGCAACCAATTCAGATATAAACGCTCGGCCATGGCGTTAAACGCGTGCATATGGGCGGCGCAATCCGATTCCAGCATCTTTTGGCCATTGGCGCCCAGCGCCGCGGTCAAGCTGGCCGCATATTCTGGAATTTTGCCCCAATCCTGCACCGTGTTCTGTTCTATTTCAATATGAAATTGCAGCGAATAAGCCCGAGGGCCCCAGCTCATCGCTTGCACGGCGCAATCAGGCGATGTTGCCAAAACTTTCGCCCCTGCCGGCAGCGTTTTAATTTCCGCCCCATGCCATTGAAGGCAGCGCATACGTTCGGGCAATCCATCACATAAAATTCCAGAGGCGCCGGCTTCGGTTAATTGAACCTCACAGACCCCAATTTCTGGAATATCCGATTTACCAACGCTGCCGCCCAGTGCCTCCGCCAGCAATTGATGGCCAAGGCACAGCCCTAGAAACGGCAAGCCTTTTTCTTCAACGGCCTGTTGAATAAGGGCTTTTTCAGCGACGAGCCAGGGATATGCCTCTTCTTGCCAGACATCCATCGGCCCGCCCATAACCCAAAGCCCATCATAGCCATCCAGCGCAGGCAAGGCCTCTCTCTCATCAAGATGCACCGCGTCCCAACTGTGGCCATCTTCCTGCAAAAATTGGCGAAAAATACCGGGATGTTCTGCCCGAGCATGTTGTAAAACAAGTAAATGCATGTGCCCTCCTAGCTGCGTTTACATAGGCATCTCTTAGCCCTTTAGACAAGTATTTAGCGAAATTCCGACGGCGCGCGGCCGAAATATTCCCGAAATACACGCGAAAAATGCGAGGCGCTTGAGAAGCCGGTTGCCAGCCCAATTTCGGTGAGCGACAGCGGTGAGTTGGTCAATAAATTGCGCGCCTTATCAAGCCTTAAATCGCGATAATAGCCCATGGTTGACCGCCCCAATTTAAGCGAAAACAACCGATTGAGCTGGCGCGGTGAAATTTTTGACACTTGCGCCAATTGCTTGAGCGTCAGCGGATCCGCAACATGCGCCTCCATCGCTTTCACCGTTTCTAACACCTGTGCGTTGGTTGATCCGATCCGCGCGATCAATCCGCTGCGCTGAGGCCCAATCGAGGGGCGAATTTCCGTATGTAAAAACCAATCGCTAACCAAACTGGCAAAAACTGATCCCTGATGTTGCGTAATCAAGGCCAGCATCAAATCCAGCGCGGCTGTTCCACCGGCGCAGGTCAAACGATCCCGATCGATAACGTAGAGGCTGCGTTCAAGCAGCAGATGCGGTGCGCTTTCTTCGAGCGCCGCGGCATGTTCCCAATGCACGGTCATACGCCGCTCTGCCATCAAGCCTGCATTGGCCAGAATGACTGGCCCACCCGACACCCCGCCGAGGCGCACGCCAAATCGGGCGATCTTTGCCAGCCAATTCCCAACGGCCATATCCGCAAAGGTGGCCGGATTGCCGCCGGCAACAACAAACACATAATCAAGGCGGGGTGCGGTCAAAAGCGTTGCTTGCGGCGCAACACTGGCAGCGCCAGAACTAGACACCGACTCAAGTGATGGGCTAATATTCACAACCTCATAAAGCATGCGTCGGCTCAACATATTGGCGGCGCGGAACGGCTCAACCGTGGATGCATACGACATCAAGGCAAAGCCATCGATCGGCAAAACACCAATTCGGATAATATCCGTCTGGTCTCTTTGGCTCAGTAATGTACCAATTTTTTCCATTTTTTTATAGTAAACGTCTTTTTTGGAAAAGTATATGCTTAATGATCCGATAAGATAACGTTGAAATAAAGGTGTTGTCAGCATGAATTACTCTGCATTGAAAATCCTAACGCAGGGATTGACCGGAAATAAAGGTTGGAAACCCGCGTGGCGCGACCCGCAGCCGAAAGACAGCTATGACGTGGTGATCGTGGGCGGTGGCGGCCATGGGCTATCGACGGCGCATTATCTGGCCAAAACCTATGGGATCACCAATGTTGCAGTGTTGGAAAAAGGCTGGCTTGGCTCGGGCAATATCGGGCGCAACACAACAATTATCCGCTCAAATTACATGCTGCCGGGCAACGAACCCTTTTACGAATTGTCTTTGAAGCTTTGGGAAGGCCTGGAGCAAGATTTTAATTACAATGCCATGGTCAGCCAACGCTCGATCCTCAATCTATTTCACTCTGATCCACAACGAGACGCGTTTGTGCGACGCGCCAATGCGATGATATTGGCTGGTGCCGATGCGGAATTGGCGGATCAGGCGCAATTGCGGCGCGAACTTCCCTTTTTGGATTTTGACAATGCGCGGTTTCCCATCAAGGGCGGGCTGTACCAAAGGCGGGGCGGCACCGTGCGCCATGACGCTGTGGCCTGGGGCTATGCGCGTGGCGCTGATAGCCGAGGCGTAGATATTGTCCAGAATTGCGAAGTCACCGGTTTTCACATTGAAAACGGCAAATGCAGTGGGGTGGAAACCTCTAGAGGGCCCATCAAGGCACGCAAAGTGGCCGTTTGCGTGGCCGGATCATCCAGCCGCGTGATGGCGCAAGCGGGCATGCGTCTGCCAATCGAAAGCCACGTGCTACAAGCGTTTGTCACCGAGGGGCTGAAACCCACCCTGCCCGGTGTGATCACCTTTGGTGCCGGCCATTTTTACGTGAGCCAATCCGACAAGGGCGGGTTGGTCTTTGGCGGTGATATCGACGGCTATAACAGCTACGCCCAGCGCGGCAATTTACCGGTGGTTGAAGATGTGGCTGAGGGCGGAATGGCAATCATGCCAATGATCGGGCGGGCGCGTTTGTTGCGCAGCTGGGGCGGCATTATGGACATGTCTATGGACGGCTCCCCCTTTATCGACAAAACCCATATTGACGGGCTCTATTTCAATGGCGGTTGGTGCTATGGCGGGTTTAAAGCCACCCCGGCCAGTGGCTTATGCTATGCCCATTTGCTCGCGACTGATGCCCCCCACCCTGTTGCAACAGAGCTGCGCCTTGACCGGTTCAAGCGCGGCCATTTAATCGATGAAAAGGGCCAAGGCTCGCAACCAAATTTACACTGACCCCAGCACCGAAACGTTGAACTTGACATGATTATACACCCTCAAAATCGCTTTCCTTTCTTACCCGCGCTCGAGCTTTGCACCAGAGCGCGCGCAGGAGATTTTTCATGATTATCAACCACCCACTGCTAGGCCCGCGCGACGCGGCCGAATTTGTTTATTTGGGCGATGCCAGCCTGATCGACCGGCCTGATCCAAACGCAGAAGATGCCGCCGAACAGTTTTATGAATATGGCTATCTGCGCGATAATCCGGCCGGGATGCATGAAGAGCTTTGGTATCACGAACAAGGCGACCGATCTTGGCTGGTTGTCACACGCGACACACTGACCCATGGCATAACGGCGGTGCGTTTGGCCCGCGATGCCGCAAAAGAAAGAGGCCGCAACAGATGAAACAAATTCACCGCCTCGCGGGTGGTTTAATCGATCGTAATACACCCTTAAATTTTGAGTTTAATGGCAGGCGCTTTGAAGGCTATCAGGGCGACACGCTGGCCTCAGCTCTGATCGCGAATGGCCAAACGCTGGTGGGGCGCAGTTTTAAATACCACCGCCCGCGCGGTATCTTCAGCGCAGGCTCTGAGGAACCTAACGCTTTGGTTGAACTGCGCAAAGGCGCATTTCAAGAGCCGAATACCCGAGCCACCACTGTCGAGTTATTCGACCAGCTCAGCGCAAAAAGCCAGAATCATCGTGGCTCTTTAGAGTTTGATATGATGGCCTTCACAGATTATCTATCGCCATTCTTAAGCGCCGGGTTCTATTATAAAACCTTCATGTGGCCCAAATTTGCATGGGAAAAACTCTATGAACCAGCCATTCGCGCGGCGGCTGGCTTGGGCAGCCTGTCTTTGAAAGACGATCCAGACGTATATGACAAAGGTTTTTTGCATTGTGATCTTTTGGTCATCGGCGCAGGTCCCAGTGGTTTGGCCGCTGCGCGCGCCGCCGCATTCAGCGGGGCACAGGTTATCCTAGCAGATGAAGATTTCCGAGCGGGGGGGCGGCTCAACAGCGAAACCTTCGAGGTTGATGAGCAAGCGGGGGCGGATTGGGCGCAGGCGCTCTGGCAAGAGCTGGCAAGTCTGCCCAATGTAAGGCTGATGACGCGCACCACAATCTATGGGGCATATGATCACGGCATTTATGGCGCGCTTGAGCGCCGCACCGACCATTTGCCCCATTCTGACGGAAAACCCAGGCAAATCCTGTGGCGCATCTATTCAAAGCGCGCGGTCTTGGCCGCAGGTGCAACGGAACGCCCGATTGCTTTTGGCAATAATGATCGCCCGGGGATCATGCTTGCGGGCGCGGTGCGCAGCTATGTAAACCGATTTGCTGCGACACCGGGCGAGCGGATCAGCATTTTTACCAATAATGATGATGGGTGGCGCACAGCGCGCGATCTCAGCGCCCAAGGCGTGTCGGTGGCTGCGGTTATTGACAGCCGCGATATTTCCCCAGTAACCGAAATTCCGCATGCAAAAATTGTTATGGGCGCCGGCGTTATGGACACATCCGGGCGCAAGGCTTTGAAAGAGATCACCCTGACCACCGGTCAGAAGATTATGACAGATTGTTTGGCCGTCTCTGGTGGCTGGAACCCGAATGTCCATTTAACCTGCCATCAACGTGGCCGACCAAGCTGGGCAGAAGACATAAATGCGTTTGTGCCCGGCAAAGATCTTCCCCCAGGAATGCAAGTTGTGGGGGCCGCGCAAGGCGATCTAACATTGTCGCAAGCGATTAGCGGCGCGCATCAAAAGGCCAAAGAGATGGTCAAAGATCTGGGCTTCACAGCCACGCGAAAAGCCGCACCCAAAGCCAGCGATGAAGCCAGCACGGGGGCTGCATTCTGGCATGTCAGCGCCAGTAAAGCCCGCGCTTGGATTGATTTGCAAAATGACGTGACGGTCAAGGATATTCGCCAATCCTATCAGGAAGGGTTTCGCTCGGTTGAACATCTCAAGCGCTATACCACGCTGGGCATGGCCACGGATCAGGGCAAAACCTCCAACATCCCTGCTTTGGCGATTATGGCGGAATGTACGGGTAAAACGATCCCTGAAACCGGCACCACGATTTTCCGCCCGCCCTACACGCCGGTGCCCATGGGCGCTTTGGCTGGACGTGTGCGGGGCAAGGATTTTCGCCCCTATCGGCTGACTCCCAGCCATCGTTGGGCCGAAGAAAATGGCGCGACCTTTGTGGAAACCGGGAATTGGTTGCGCGCCCAATGGTATGCCCGCCCTGGGGAACAAGGCTGGCGCGACAGCGTTGATCGCGAAGTAGAAATGACCCGAGCATCCGTGGGTATTTGCGATGTCACAACTTTAGGAAAAATCGATATCCAAGGCAAAGATGCTGCCCTGTTTTTAAACCATATTTACACCAATGCCTTCCTCAAACTGCCCGTGGGCAAAGTGCGTTACGGGCTGATGTTGCGCGAAGACGGCATCGCTTATGATGATGGCACAACGGCCCGATTGGGCGAAAACCATTTTGTGATGACCACAACGACCGCCAATGCCGTCTTGGTCTTTCGGCGCTTAGAATTTGCGCGGCAATGCCTGTGGCCTGAGCTTGATGTTCATATGATTTCCACCACGGATGCTTGGGCACAATTTGCGGTGGCCGGGCCGAATTCGCGCGCGCTGTTGCAAAAGCTTGTCGACAAACCGTTCGATTTGTCAAACGAAGGCTTCGGCTTCATGGCTTGCGCTGAAACCACCGTCTGCGGCGGTACGCCAGCCCGTTTGTTCAGAATTTCTTTTTCAGGTGAATTGGCCTATGAAATCGCCGTGCCCGCGCGCTTTGGCACCGCAATGATGGACTGCTTGATGCAAGCGGGTCAGGAATTTGACGCTGTGCCCTATGGTACCGAAGCGCTTGGGGTGATGCGGATCGAAAAAGGCCATGCCGCGGGCAATGAATTAAACGGGCAAACATCAGCGTTGAATCTGGGGCTGGGCGGGCTTGTCAGCGCCAAGAAAGATTGCATCGGCAAAATCCTGTCTCAACGCCCGGAAATGAACCGCGAAGATTCGATCCGCCTTGTCGGGTTTAAACCCGTCGATCAAAGCCAAGCGCTGTCTGCTGGGGCGCATTTCATCGCGTTGAATGACGCAGCAACAATGGCCAATGATCAAGGCTGGATGTCTTCGGTAGCCTATTCGCCGGTTTTGGGGCATTCGATCGGCTTGGGCTTTATAAAGGCGGGCCATGAACGCATGGGCGAAGTGGTGCGCGCGGTCAACCCAGCCCAGAATAAAGAGGTACAGGTGAAGATCGTATCACCGCATTTCTATGATCCGGATGGAGGGCGGCAACGTGGCTGAATATAGATTAACCTCGGAAGAATTTCTTGGCGGCTATCAAGCGCAATTTGGACCAATCAGCCTGCGCGAGATCAGCGATATATGCATGGTCTCGATGGCGGTTCCCTTGGCAGAGGAGCAAGCTGTTCGCAAAGCTTTGAAAGCAGCTTTTGGTATCGATATGCCCGATATCGGGCAGAGCCAAGGCGCGGCAGCGCTGGACTCGCGGGTGCTACGCATGGGATTGGATCAGATGTTGGTACTTTTCGCGCAAGCGCAAAATACCGAACGCCCGGAGCAACAGATTAAAACCCTGATGAAAAGCGCCGTTTACACAACAGATCAAAGCCATAACTGGGTTGGTTTGGAAATATCCGGGCCTGGTTGCCGCAGCGCGCTTGAGCGCATTTGTCCCATTGATTTGCACCCCGAGAAGTTCGCGGTTAACGCGGTTGCGCGCACGCAGATGGAGCATCTGGGCACAATAATTTTATGCGTAGATCACGAAACCTATTGGCTGTTTTCGGCCAGCTCATCGGCGAAATCGTTTTTACATGCGCTTGAAACATCGATCCACAACGTTCAATGATTCAAAACACAAGTTAACAAAGCGCTGCGGAGGGCAGAAAAACAAGGCTTTTCCCGAGCAGCAAAGACGTCTTATGTGGATTAAAATCTGTCAGCTTTGAAGATAGCTTTCCAATGAATCATCCAGCGCCTCTTTCCAGGGCGTGTGATGAACCGGCGCCATTTTGCCAGTGATCGCCGACTTGTAGCCATTATCACGGAAACCCATAATATCCTGACCCTTATGCGCCTTCCATTGGAAGAACGCCACGCAGGCGCCATCCACATCGAAATCTGGATAATCGGTTTCGCCAATCAACTCTTTCACGTAATCCCCCTGATAGGTGATTGCGTATTTTGCATCATCGCTAAGCTCTTCGCGCGCCTCCCGCTCGGCCACATCTGCCAGCAAACGGGCTTTATCCTGAGGTATCGCAAGCCGCCCCATAATCACATCCCGTACCCACCAGGCTTGAGCGTCAAACATATTAAACGTAAACCATTGATCCTGCATGCCAAGGTAAAATAATCTCGGGTTATGGACCCAAGCCACCCCTTTATAAAGATCAGCTGCAGCCAGCCGGTTGGCCGTGGCCAAACGCAAATCATCCGGAAGAAAATTAAAGAAATGCTTGTAACCCGTGCATAGAATGATTGAATCAACCTCGCGATTGCTGCCATCGATGAAATATGCAGTTTTGCCCTCTACGCGCTTTAGCGCCGGCACTTCTTGCCAATTTTTGGGCCAATCAAACCCGATCGGCGCGGTTCGATGCGCCACGGTCACCGAGCGGCAGCCATATTTCCAACATTGCGATCCAATATCCTCTGCAGAATAAGAGGTGCCCAAAATTAAGATATCCTGATCTGTGAATTCTCGGGCATCTCTGAAATCATGCGCATGCAAAATCCGCCCATTAAAGCTTTCAAACCCCGTATAATATGGCATATTTGGCGTTGAAAAATGGCCCGAAGCCACCACCACATGATCAAAGAGTTCGGTATAGCTGCTGTCTTTTTCATGATCATGGGCGGTGACATGAAATTTTTCGCTGGCGGGATCATAAGACACCCAACGAATTACCGTGTTAAAGCGGATCCAATCTTTGACCCCGGCGGCGTTGACCCGCCCCTCAATATAATCAAACAAAACAGCGCGCGGCGGGTAAGATGCAATGGGTCGACCAAAATGCGTATCAAAACTGTAATCCGCAAATTCAAGGCCTTCTTTGGGCCCATTTGACCAAAGGTAGCGATACATTGAGCCATGGCAGGGCTCGCCATTTGCGTCCAGACCGGTGCGCCAATCATAGGCCCATAAACCGCCCCACGTGGCCTGTTTTTCAAAGCAGACAACCTCTGGAATTTCAACGCCCGCCATGGCGGCGGATTGAAATGCGCGCAATTGTGCAAGCCCCGATGGCCCGGCTCCGATCACTGCGATACGTTTTTGCATAAGTCCCTCACTTTTTAAGGCAGATAGCCCTCGCGGATCACGGGTTCCACCTTCTCATTCTTATTCACTTGCGCCGCGACATTTCACCCACAGGCAAAGAAACGCAAAACCAACTGCAATTTCAAGATCATCAAAGCGGCCAGAGAGCCACCTGCGGTTTTAAATCTCAAAAAAAAATAAAAACCAAACTCTCGATTGCACTCCCCCTGTCACAAAAAAATATATAACGCATTGAAAAATATAGTTTTTATTTTTTTCATTTAGTCTCTAGCCTCTAATTTATAAGGGCATAGACCCCAAAATCTATTCGCCAAAAAGACCAGAAAATTTGCAATGATCAGCCACGCTTAGGCCCTGCTTAAGCGGCCAAACCGCAATGGCACATCAGAATGTCCGCGGAGCGGCACGGGAGTAAAATTTAAAAACGAAGGGAACAGATCGTGGAAGAACAAATTGCAGAATTAGCTGCGCAAGTTGCCGCTCTTCAGGCCAGCAGCAGCGTGACAAACACGATGTTTGCGGAAACCTATTATTATTTAACAATTCCGCTAATGATTATCATTCACGCGGGATTTCTCGCCTATGAAATGGGTGCCTCTAGAATGAAAAACGTGCTCTCATCGGGCGTCAAAAACATTCTGGCTTTTGCCTTTATGATCCCTACTTTCTACTTCTTTGGTTGGTGGATTTATTGGGCATTTCCAACCGGCCTTAGCCTGTCTATGGGCGCAATGGAAATTTCCGGCGCCGAATATGCAAGCTCAATCGCTTTGGGTTGGGGGGATGGCGCGGCAGCTATGGGGCCAAATATTGCCGATCAAGCCTCGGGCGTTTTCTTTGGCGCCTTCGCGCTATTTGCCTGCACCACAGCCTCTATCATGTCCGGCGCGGTGATCGAGCGTATTCAAACGGTGGGATTCACCATCCTGGCGATCGTTCTCGGCTCTTTTGCTTGGGTGGTTGCGGCAGCTTGGGGCTGGCACGCAGATGGCTGGCTGGTCACGCAATGGGGGCTACATGATTTTGGCGCAGCGGGCCTAGTACACGCGGTGGCAGGCTTCTTCGCGCTTGGCGTTTTGGTGAACCTTGGGCCTAGAATTGGCAAATTCAACGCCGATGGCAGCGCCAATCACATCGCTGGACATAACATGCCGATGACGGTGACGGGTTTGATGCTGATTATCGTCGGCTTCTGGGGCTTTTTGATGGCCTGCGTGATTGTGCCCGGCGAAGGTTGGTCATGGTATGAAAACGCACCGGCAACGATTTATGGCACGCCGATCACGCTTTCAGCTTTGGCCTTCAACATCCTAATGGGCATTGCCGGCGGTATTATTGGTGCTTGGATTTACACCAAAGATCCGTTCTGGATGATGTCTGGCGCGTTGGCCGGTATCATTTCGGTGGCCTCGGGCTTGGATATCTATTTCCCGGGTCTGGCCTTTATCATCGCCTTTGCCGCGGGTGTTATTCTGCAGCCTTGCGCGAATATTCTTGAGCGGATGGGAATAGATGATGCGGTTGGCGCTGTCACCGTGCATGGCACGATCGGCCTCTTTGGCTTGATTATGCTGGGGGTCTTTGCCAGTGGATATCCCGCTTTAGATGCCTTTATGGGCGATGCCGTGCGGCCAACCATTTCGCTGACGGGGCAAATCGTCGGTGCGGTTGTGTTCTTCTTGCTGGGCTTTGTCCCGGGTTATGTGGTGTCCTTGGTTCTCAAAGGGTTGGGCATGCTACGCACACCGGAAGCTGCAGAACTGGCCGGGCTTGATCCTGTTAAAGTGCCTGCTCAGGGCTATCCAGAAGGCATTCCTGCCTCTGCGCCCGCATCCAATTGATCTAGAAAAGGGAGAAAAACAATGGGGTTTCCATATGACACCGGCGATTGGTCGGGGATCTTTGCCGAAGGTGCAAGCGGCGTTATGTTTACCGGATGGGGCGGCAGCGCGCCAGGCTGGTATACATTGATCGCGATCATCATTTGCTTTGTGGTTTTGGTGATGGGCAACAGTTCTGAAGCGCAAAAATACCAAGACGCCGAAAAATAGCCATCAAAAATAATGAATTGGGCAGGCTTGTGCAAGCCTGCCCTTTTTTTGCAAAAACTTTATGCAAATTCTCTGTTTTTTGAAACAAGCCCCAATCAAGACTGGAAACATATAATTTTCTTACTAAAGTGTTTCGTACCGGCGCGATCACAGCGAAAATTTGCAGCGCAATAACTAACGTCAGACTCATAGGATCATATAATGTGTGGAATTGTTGGGCTTTTCTTAAAAGACCCCTCGCTGGAAGCTGCCTTGGGGCGCATGCTCACAGATATGCTCGTCACAATGTCGGATCGCGGGCCCGACAGCGCAGGGATCGCCATCTATAGCAAGGCTGCCGAGAATCGCACCAAAATCACCATCCAATCTGCACATCCGGATCAAGACTTTGCCGCTTT
>JADHOV010000046.1 GCA_016778765.1 Paracoccaceae bacterium
GAGGCGGAAGCCGTGCGCGAAACCGTGGCGATTTTGAAACAGGCGGCGCTTTCTCCTTTAGATGTGACCGGTTATGGAACGCGCGAAGAGCGGATCGCGCAAGGGCATGAAATTGACTCAGAAGAAGATGTCTTGATGCAACGTGCATTAGATGAAAATTCTGTCATCGTTGCGCAGATGAACGCGCTTTATGAAGAGCAGGCGGATGGATAATGGCCATAGTATTTCTTGATCTTGATGGAACCTTAACCGATGCCGGGGAAGGCATTTTGAATTCGGTAGATTATGCTTTGCGCAAGCTTAGCCTGCCCGGTTTAAGCGGTGATAATCGTTGGATCGTCGGCCCGCCGCTCTGGCCAAGTTTTGCCCAGCTTGGGGTTCAAAACGAGGATCTGGACCGAGCGGTTAGGTTTTACCGCGAGCGCTATATCGAAATGGGCTGGAAAGAAAATAAACTGTACGATGGTATTTTAGACCAATTGGCAAAGTTGAAAGAGGCGGGCTATACATTATGCCTTGCCACGTCGAAGCCGCATAGTTATGCGCGCAAAATTACGGCTTATTTTGGTATTTCAAATTTTATGAGCTTTGAATTTGGCTCTGAACTTGATGGCAGAAATTCGGATAAACCGGCCCTTTTGGCGCATGGTTTAGCGGTTGTTGGCGCCGAGGGTGAGCGGGCGATTATGGTGGGCGACCGAGTCTATGATATTCAGGGTGCGCAGGCCAATGGGATGAAAGCGCTGGGTGTATCTTATGGTTACGGGGGCCTTGCGGAATTGCAAGAGGCCGGCGCAGATGCAATTATCAGTGATCCGCAAAAATTGGCAGAAACCGTATCTGGCCTTTTGCCACTGTAAGGAAACCTAATGACCGATATTGACCCCGTTGCGCTGAGTGCAGATCTGATCCGTTGCCCTTCGGTTACGCCGGCTGAAGCTGGGGCTTTATCTTTGCTTGAAACTTTATTGGCCGGGCATGGGTTTGCCTGTACGCGGATCAAGCGTGGTGGCATCGACAACCTATTTGCCCGCTGGGGCGCTGGTAAAAATGGCAAAAGCTTTGCTTTTAACGGCCATACGGATGTTGTGCCGGTTGGCGATCTTTCGCAATGGCAAAGTGATCCGTTTGGCGGTGATATAAAAGAGGGCGTGCTTTATGGGCGCGGCGCGGTTGATATGAAATCAGGCGTGGCGGCTTTTGCCGCCGCTGCGATTGAGTTTGTAAACGAGACACCCCCCGATGGATCTGTGGTTCTGATGATCACAGGCGATGAAGAGGGCGATGCCCATCATGGAACCACGGCAATTTTGGATTGGATGCGCGAGGCGGGTGAAAGCATAGATCATTGTCTTGTGGGTGAACCTACTAGCCCCAACCATATGGGTGAAATGATGAAAATTGGCCGCCGCGGCTCTTTGACCGCGTTTATAACGGCAAAAGGCGTACAAGGGCATTCTGCTTATCCGCATCGCGCGAAAAACCCGTTAACCGCGCTTGTGGCGTTGCTGGATCGGCTGGCTACGCACCCGCTCGATCAGGGAACTGCGCATTTTGATGCTTCGACTTTGGCGATTACCACGATCGATACGGGCAATGCTGCCACCAATGTTATTCCTGCTGCCGCCAAAGCCACTGTGAACATCCGCTTTAATGATATGCATAGCTCGCAGGATCTAATTACTTGGTTGGAAAAACAAGCCCTGCAGCAAACCGCGAATAGCCAAGTAGAATTTGCAATCGATGTGAAAGTTTCCGGTGAAAGTTTTCTTACTCCGCCAGGGCTTTTGTCACAACTCATTGGCGATGCGGCCGAAGCCGAATTGGGATGTCGCCCAGCGCTTTCTACCACAGGTGGTACATCCGATGCGCGTTTTGTAAAAGATATTTGCCCGGTAACGGAATTTGGTTTGGTTGGAAAGGGTATGCATGGTGTGGATGAATGCGTTCCAGTGGAACAAATACACCAGTTGAAAGCGATTTATCGCCGCATTCTGCAGGCCTATTTCGAATGAGCCGGTGGGTGGGGCGCAGCGATGATTTGATCCAATGTTTGGAAATTCGCCGCGCAGTTTTTATTGAAGAACAAGGCGTTTCTCTCGAAGATGAAGTGGATGGACACGATTCTAAAGCGCTGCATTTTCTTGTTAGGGATAATACGGTGCCGGTTGGGACAGCGCGGATTTTGATCTTGGATGAGATTGGAAAAATTGGCCGCGTCTGCGTGCTGGCACCTTATCGCGGTCGTGGTCATGCGAAAGCCTTGATGGGGGCATGTCTCAGTCATTTAACGGCAGATGAGCGGGTAACTACGGCCAAATTGGGCGCGCAGATCTCTGCTTTGGGGCTGTATGAAAGCCTCGGCTTTCAAGCCTATGGTGCCGATTATATGGATGCTGGTATCTTACATCGCGATATGGTCCTGACCTTATAAATCAGGCTTTTAACCGTGGTTTCAGCGCGGGATTTAAAAACCGCCATGACGGCGGTTAAAAAGCGTGATAGGCGAGCCGAATGAATGACATTCCTAGCAAACGCCAAATTTTAGATTGGATTGCGGCGAATCCGACGCAAACTGCAAAGCGCGATATTGCCAAAGCATTTGGCATAAAAGGCGCAGCGCGGATTGATTTGAAAAAGCTCTTACGCAGCTTAGAGGCTGAGGGGCATCTGCAAAAGCGCAAGAAAACCTATCGCGATCCGGAGAAGCTGCCCCCTGTCAGCGTGGTGCAGGTTTTGCCGGTCACCAGCACGGGTGATTTGTTTGCCAAAGCGCTGGAATGGCAAGGTGATGGTATGGAACCTGCCATTTTATTGGTTATGAAAGCCTCTGACCCTGCCTTGGGCGCGGGCGATCGCATTTTGGCGCGACTCACCGAAATTGCGGGAGAAGGCTACGAATATGAAGGTCGCTTGATCCGCCGAATCGCCGCCAATCCAAGCCAGATTTTGGGGGTTTTCAGGCAATCTGCGGAAGGGGGTCGCATCGTGCCCGTTGAGCGGTCGGGCAAAGAATGGCAGGTTGGGCCCAATGATGCCGGCGGTGCAAAAGATGGTGAATTGGTTGAGGCAGAGCAAGCGGGCCCCAAATCGCGCATGGGATTGCCGCGCGCAAGGGTGATGTCGCGTTTGGGGGATCCCTCTGCGCCAAAAGCGGTTTCCCTGATTGCAATTCACCAACATGATATCCCTGATCATTTCCCTGAAGAGGTGGTGCATGAGGCTGAGGCGCAACGCGCGGCGGGGGTAAAGGGCCGCGAAGATTTGCGCGATATGCCCTTGGTCACCATAGATCCGGCGGATGCGCGGGATCATGATGATGCTTGTTATGCGCATGCGGATGACGCGGCTGATAATCCGGGCGGGCATATCATTTGGGTGGCGATCGCGGATGTGGCGCATTACGTGCGGCCCAATTCAAACTTGGATCGTGAAGCCCGCAAACGCGGCAATTCCACTTATTTTCCAGACCGGGTGGTTCCGATGCTGCCTGACCATCTCTCGGGTGATTTGTGCAGTCTGCACGAAGATGTGCCGCGGGCCTGTTTGGCGGTGCGGATGCAAATTAGCGCAGAGGGCGTGAAGCTCGGGCAAAGTTTTCACCGTGGTTTAATGAAATCTGCTGCATCACTCACCTATGAAGAAGTGCAGTCGGCCTATGAGGGTGTGTCGATCAGCAAGCGCGCAGCGCCCTTGTTAGAGACTGTTATTAAGCCATTATATGAGGCTTACGCGGCCTTGGTTCGGGCGCGTGAAATTCGCCAACCTCTTGAGCTGGATTTGCCCGAACGCAAAATCATCTTGGATGAAGACGGGCAAGTGGCCTCGGTAAATTTTCGCGATCGGTTGGATGCGCATCGCTTGATTGAAGAATTTATGGTCTTAGCGAATGTGGCCGCTGCGGAGGCTCTGCAAGCCAAACAGGTGCCGCTATTGTTTCGCGTGCATGAAGAACCTTCGCCCGAAAAGCTTGATGCGCTGCGCGAAACAGCGCAGGCGGCCGGGCTGAGCTTGGCCAAAGGCCAAGTGTTGCAAACGCGGCATTTAAACGCGCTGCTCAGGCAGGCCGAGGGCAAGGATGAAGCTGAATTAATTAATATGTCAACGTTGCGTTCAATGACGCAGGCCTATTATAGCCCACAGAATTTCGGCCATTTTGGGTTGGCTTTGCGCTCTTATGCGCATTTTACCTCGCCCATTCGCCGCTATGCCGATTTAATCGTGCATCGGGCACTTATTCGGGCGCATGGATGGGGCAAGGATGGGTTGAGTGCAGAAGAAGAGGCCCTGTTGGATGAGACTGCGCAGAAAATTTCCGATACAGAACGGCGCTCAATGGTGGCAGAGCGTGATACGACGGATCGGTATCTTGCCGCCTATTTGAATGAGCGCAAAGGCTCAGAATTTACCGCCCGGATCAGCGGTATTGCGAAATTTGGCGTGTTTGCGCGGTTGGATGAAAGCGGCGCTGAGGGGTTGATTCCTATCCGAACTTTAGGCCGCGAGTATTTTCATTATGACAAACAAACTAATAGCCTACTTGGTTCTGAGACAGGGCTTTTACTCAGTTTAGGGCAGGTTGTTGAGGTAAGGTTAAGCGAAGTTATCGCCGAATCCGGTAGCGTTGCGTTTGAATTGTTAAGCGTCCAAGGTAATGCATTACCCAAATCTGGGCGTAAAAATGCGCGCCCGGTAAAGCGCAAATTGGGCAAAGCGCGGAAAAAATCTGATAAGGTGAAGCGGAGCGTTAAACGAAAGCGTTAGGATGTGATGGATCAAGAGTTTCGGGCATGGGCAACGGGGTTTGCAGAGCGCGTTGCGGGGCGGTTTGACGCCGATTTTCTGAATAAAACGGTGCTCAGCTTTCAATTTATTCCCGAGGTGATTGAAAAAGACCGGTTTCAGCCCGAAACGGAAATGCCAATTTGGACCTATCTTCAAAAAACATGCTCATGCGAGCGGGTTGCGCAGGGCCAAGAGTTGTTAACAAAATTTCAAACCTCTTTAAATGAAATTGCGCATGTTTATGGCGTGCCGGCGCAGGTTTTACTGGCCGTTTGGGGTTGTGAAACCGCTTACGGATCAAATCGCGGTGGCTTTTTTGTTTTAGATGCTTTGGCCAGCCTCGCGTTTGAGGGGCGCCGCGCGGCGTTTTTTGACCAGGAATTGATCGCCGCCCTGGAAATTTTACAAGCCGGAGACGTCTCAGCGCAGTGTTTCTTGGGCAGCTGGGCCGGCGCTATGGGCCATACGCAATTTATGCCGCGCTCTTATCTTCAGCATGCGGTTGATTTTGACGGCGATGGGCGGCGCGATATTTGGTCGGAGAGCCCGGTTGACGCTTTGGCTTCAACGGCAGCGTATTTGCAGGCGCAGGGCTGGCGCGCCGGGCAGAACTGGGGCGCAGAGGTTTTTCTGGCACCGGCAGCGGCCTTGGATTTACCTGCCCCTGATACGGCTCTGAACCTGTCAGATTGGGCGATGAGAGGTTTGACACCTTATCAAGATTTACCCGAAAATGGTCTTGCCAAGCTGATCCTGCCTGCCGGTATACAGGGCCCAAAATTTTTGGTTTTGGAAAATTATGCCGCTTTATTGGCTTATAATCCTGCGCAGGCTTATGCGCTGTCAGTCTGCGCGCTGGGTGATGCGATTGCGGGCGGGTCTGGCCTTGTTCAGCCTTGGCCTATTGGCGAGGCCGCGCTGACCCGCAATGAAAAGCGCAGCGTGCAAATCGCCCTTAGCGCGCTTGGCTATGACACGTTTGGCGCAGATGGGCTTATGGGTCCGAACACCGCAGCGGCGCTCTGGAGGTATCAACGCGACCAGGGACATGTTGCCGATGCCTATCTAAGCCGGGCTTTATGGGCCGAGCTTGCCGGTTAAGGTCTTTCTAGAACCCGGGCTATCCTTCGCCGAAGGGGATCCAAACGGTTTTTGATTGGCTGGCTTCTGCCAGAAAGCTTTTTCCTTCACCGTCTGTTGAAAACCAATCTCGATCCTGTCCGTAATTGACCCAACTGCGTTTTAAACCCAGTGCGCTTTGCGTTTCAATTTCTGCCGATAAATCGCTGGAGGAAAAGCTCCATATGGCGTCGATATTCAAATGACTGGCCAGAGGTGTGACCAGCTCTGAATGGGCGCCGGTTAACAGATTAACAACGCCCGCAGGGACATCCGAGGTTTCTAAAATCTGATAAAACTCGGTGGCAATCAACGGGTAAGGCTCAGAGGCCACCAAAACAACGCGATTGCCCATCGCCAAAGCCGGTCCAAGCAGCGAGACCAGCCCAAGCAGCGGCGTGTCATCCGGGCAAAAAGCGCCGATCACGCCAACCGGTTCGTTCAGAGCCAGCGCCACGCCGCGCAAGGGCACATCGCGCACCGCGCCGT
Organism: Paracoccaceae bacterium; assembly: GCA_016778765.1. Classification (GTDB taxonomy): domain Bacteria; phylum Pseudomonadota; class Alphaproteobacteria; order Rhodobacterales; family Rhodobacteraceae; genus Thalassovivens. Next base: position 6,394 of record JADHOV010000046.1, read on the forward strand.
CATATTTATCCGCCCAGGCTGCATAGGTGAACAGGCGCTCTAGGCTGGCTTCAACCTCTGCCGTACCATTTGTTTCACCCGTATAGCGGTTGATTTTTTCGGCAAATTCAGCGGCGCGGGCCGAGAGGTTTTCGGCAATGAAATATAGAATTTGGGCGCGTAAATGCCCGGTTGATCCAGACCATTTTTCCGCGGCCTGTGCCGCTTCAACGGCGTTGCGGATATCTTTGCGATTGGCGCTTGGAACATCGCTGATGAAATCTCCGGCGGCATCAAACACAGCCGTAGAATATCCGCTATCGGGCCGCGTTTGTTTGCCGCCAATATATAATTTGGTGGTGCGATCAAGGCCGAAAGCCGCAGATTTCGCGCCTGTTTTTGCCAAAATAGGTTTTAAGGATCTGGCGGTGGTCTGGGCTTTGGGTTTGGTATAAGCGGTTAAGCCTTCCCAGCCACCCTCGCGGCCAAAGCCGCTTTCGCGGATGCCGCCAAAGCCAGCGGCGGCATCGAACATATTGGTGCCATTTACCCAAATGACCCCGGCTTTTAAAGCTGGCGCCAAACCAAGGCAAAGGTTCACGTTTTCACTCCAGATCGATGCGGCCAGCCCGTAGCGGGTGTTATTGGCAAGCTGCACGGCTTCTTGTGGCGTGCGAAAGCTGGTCGAAACAAGCACCGGCCCGAAAATCTCTTCTTGCATCAACGGGTCAGATGGGCTGAGCTCGGTCAGCAGCGTTGGGGGATAAAAGCAGCCCTGTTTGGGCAGATCAATGTTGGGCTGAAAGCAGGTGCCGTTGGTGTTTGCATCAACCAAGCTTTTTACCCGTGCAACTTGCGCCGGGTCAACCAAGGGCCCCATATCGACAGATTTATCAAGCGGATTGCCCAGCCGCAGTTTTGCCATCCGGGCGCGGATTTTATTATGCAAGCGATCCGCCACCGCCTCTTGCACCAAAAGCCGCGATCCTGCGCAGCATACTTGCCCTTGATTGAACCAAATTGCATCAACCAAGCCTTCTACAGCGCTGTCAAGATCGGCATCATCAAACACGATGAAGGGGGATTTTCCCCCCAATTCAAGAGTGAGCTTTTTGCCGCTGCCTGCGGTGGCTTGGCGAATTTTGCGCCCCACATCGGTGGATCCGGTAAAGGCAATCTTATCGATATCAGGGTGGTTCACCAGATGCTCGCCTACTCTGCCATCGCCGGTGATGATGTTTACAACGCCATTTGGCACGCCGGCCAGCCTGCAGATTTCGGCAAATAAAAGCGCTGTGAGTGATGTGTATTCGGCCGGTTTCAAAACCACGCTATTGCCCATCGCCAAGGCCGGCGCAATTTTCCATGCCAGCATCAGCAGTGGAAAATTCCAAGGGATGATCTGGCCGCACACGCCCAGCGCTTGCCGGTTGGGAAGTTCGCTGGCCATCAACTGGGCCATGCCGGCGTGATAATAAAAATGCCGGTGTACAAGCGGGATATCAATATCGCGCGATTCACGAATGGGCTTGCCGTTATCCAGCGTTTCTAATGTGGCGAAAAGCCGGCTGTGCTTTTGAACAAGCCGGGCGATGGCGTATAAAACACGCGCGCGTTGATGCCCGCTTCGCGCGCCCCAATCCGCTTGCGCGGCGCGGGCACTGGCCACGGCGTTATGCACATCTTGCTCGCTGGCTTGAGCGATTTTTGCCAAAGCCTCGCCGGTGGCGGGATTGCGGCTTTGAAAATGATCAGAACCTTCGCAGTTTGCGCCATTTATGAAATGCCCAAATCTGCGATCGTGGTTTTGCAGCCATTGTTTTGCCTCCTGCGTGGCTTCAAGGGCGGGGCCGTATTCCATCGTTTCAAATATTTCTTTTACGCTCATAGGGGATGTCCAAATTTAAGCTTAAGCCAACGCATGCCGGTGCCCTGCCGAATAGGCGCCGGTGACATGATGTTCCAATTGCCGTTCAATATCGCCCAAAAGCGACGAGGCTCCAAAACGGAACAGATCCGCCCGCAGCCATTGATCACCCAGTTCTTCTTTGATCATGCTAAGATAGACTAAGGCATCTTTGGCTTTTGAAATGCCACCGGCGGGTTTGTAGCCGACCGCATATCCGGTGCGGTCATGATAGTCGCGGATAGCGCGCACCATCACCAATGAGACGGGCAAGGTTGCGTTGACGCTTTCTTTGCCTGTTGAGGTTTTGATGAAATCGGCGCCTCCCATCATGCAAATCAATGACGTCCGCGCCACGTTGCGCAGGCTGCCAAGCTCGCCCGTAGCTAAAATCGCTTTTACATGGGCCTCGCCGCAGGCCGCGCGAAAGGCTTGCATTTCGTCATATAGCGCCTGCCAGTTTTGGGTTAACACATGCCGGCGCGAAATCACGATATCGATTTCGCGCGCACCGGCCGCGACGCTGGCTTTGATTTCAGCGATGCGCAGCTCTAAGGGCGACAATCCGGCAGGAAAGCCGGTAGAGACCGCCGCCACGGGAATGCCGCTGCCCTTTAAGGCCGTAACAGCGGTTTCCACCATGTCGTGGTAAACGCAAATTGCGCCGGTTTGCAAAGACGTGATATCCAGCGCTTTGAGAAGATCATCCCTGAGCGGTCGGCGCGCCTTATCGCAAAGCCGTTTGACACGCGCCTTCGTGTCATCACCCGATAGGGTGGTCAGATCGATACAGGTGATTGCGCGAAGCAACCAAGCGGCTTGATAGTCTTTTTTGACGGTGCGCCGCGCGCCCAAGCTTGCGGCGCGGCGTTCGATCGCGGACGTATTTGCTTGCGCAGCACCCACCCAATCAAGATCCAGCGTCATCCCTGGATTTCTTGCTGAAGGGGATGCGCTTGATTGTGGAAAGGCTGATATGTTTTGTTCTGACATGGGTGTTTCTCAAATTCTCCAGGGCTAATCCTGTCATGCGCCCTGCTTCTTGGCAAGCATCTGCGCCGCCAAAGAGGGTTTGAACGCCGTTGCGACCCCGCGCGTCTTTGCGCCGAGGGGCAATAAGAGTTTAAAGGTCAGGGCCCGAATTTGACGGTGCGGTGGCCCCGCAGCTTTTGATTTATAAGAAGGTCTGCGCTTGGATCGCAAGAAATCGTGCCGCCCTATGTTGCGTAATTTGCGCCCTCATCCTGAAGAATGCGCTTTAGCTCGTCGAAATGTCGTATTCCCTGTTCGGGATATTCCTCAACTTCTTGTGCTGTTTTTTCGGCAATTTCATCGGGTAAAACGCGTAGATTTTGGCCTGTTTGCAAGGCGCGAATATAGGTTTCTGCGGCCCGTTCAAAATAATATAAACGATTAAACGTGTCCGCCACGCTATTGCCCAAAACCAGAATGCCGTGATTGCCCATGATCAAAACTTTTTGTTTCGGATCTGTCAGCAAGCTGGCGCAACGCGCACCCTCTTCTTCAAAGGCCAGTCCGCCATAATCATTATCAATCACGTAGCGGTTGAAAAACATCGCAGAGTTTTGATCAATCGGAAGCAAGCGGCTGTCTTGTAAACTGGCCAAGACCGTGGCGTGAACTGAATGCACATGCATGGCGCATTTTGCGTGCGGGCAATGACGATGCACGGCGCCATGAAGCCCCCAAGCGGTTGGATCTGGCGCATTCGGGCCCTCAAGTGTGTTGGGATTATTTGCGTCGATCAGCAGCAGATCGCTGGCTTTGATACGTGAAAAATGCATTTGGTTGGGGTTCATTAAAAATTGGCTGCCCTCTTCATTGATCGCCAAAGAAAAATGATTTGCCACCGCTTCGTGATAATTAAGCCGGACGCACCAGCGAAACGCGGCCGCCAGATCAACCCGTTCTTGCCAAAAGTCCATATTTTTAAGTAGGGGTTCGACTGTCATATCAATCTCCAAATTTTGACCCATCATCTACCCGATATGGGTGAGAATCAAGATTTTGATCGACCGCGCTTGCAGCCTATGCTGGGTGTTGCTTTGCTCTGCTTAGGTCAAAGGGCGAGACGGCACCCACATATAGCCATCGGGGCAAAGAATTGTTGCTTCGCGCAATCCGTGCGGTTTATCGGTTGCGGGCTGTAAAACCATGCAGCCACAGGCCTGCGCCTTTGCGCAGACTAGATCCGGATCACTGTTATAGAGGCGAATTTCAATGCCAGCGCCGCGCGGCGGATTTTCGGGCAAATGCGGATAGCTTGGATGCGCTGCGAAGCTTTTATCGCTATGCAGCTGAAATATATCGTCTTGATAGCGTATGAGGGCAAAATCAGCGCTTAACTGGCTTGGGTATAATTCAAAAACGGCCTCTAAGAATTGGGCTGTTTGTTCAGGGCTTTTTACAATGATGTTCACTCCAAGACCGGTGAGTGATTTACCAAATTCTTCTGCTGAAACTATGTTGTAATCCATTGAGCTTTCCCCTCTAAAAGGCTTTGACCCCACCGTCTAAGGGTAAGGTGGGCTATGTGATTCAGCGCGGTCTTTGTGGTAGTGTTTCTAAAGTCTGACATATACTTTAAAATGAATATGGTTTGTTATGGTTTAAAATTAAGGTTTATTTATGATTGAAGGTTCTAAAATATGCACCCCTGATGCGCGTCCTGAAACAGCGTTTTATGATCCGGATAAGGCCGTGGCCTATTTAAATATTTTGTATCAAGACGCGATAGGATTTTTGCAAAGCCGGTTTGATGATGTGCAGCGTTCGGGCAGCACGGGGCATCGCTATCGAGCTTTTTACCCGCAGATTAGCTTGCAGGTCGATAGTTTCAGAAGCATCGATAGCCGGTTAAGTTTTGGCCATGTAACAAGCCCTGGTAGTCACACAACCACGATCACCCGCCCAGATTTATTTGCTGGGTACCTGCGCCAGCAAATCGAATTATTAGTTGAGAACCATGATTCCCCCATCCTCGTTGGTCCGTCAGAAACGCCGATTCCGTTGCATTTTGCGCTTTCTGATGAAAACTCGGCGAATAATGCTGAGGCCCAATCGCAGCCTTTTTTGCTGAGAGATCTGTTTGATGTTCCGGATTTGGCGACAACGAATGATGATATCGTCAATGGCGATGGTGCGCGCTCGACCCAAGAGCCGATGCCTTTGGCGCCATTCACAGCGCAGCGCGTTGATTATTCTTTGGCGCGCTTGGCGCATTATACCGCAACGGATCCAAGCCATTTTCAAAATTATGTGCTTTTCACAAATTATCAATTTTATGTGGCTGAATTTGAAGCCTATGCGCGCCGCGCTTTGGCTGATGAGAAAAGCGGCTATAGCAGTTTTGTCAGCACGGGGAATGTTGAGATCACGCAGTCTGATGCAGTTATTGAGCCGGTTTCAAAATTGCCACAAATGCCAAGCTATCATTTAAAACGCGCCGACGGCAGCGGCATCACTTTGGTTAATATCGGTGTTGGCCCCTCAAACGCGAAAACAGCAACCGATCACATAGCGGTGCTGCGCCCGCATGCCTGGATTATGGTTGGGCATTGCGCTGGCTTGCGCAATTCGCAAAGCTTGGGCGATTTTGTGTTGGCGCATGCCTATTTGCGCGATGATAAGGTTTTAGACGCAGATCTTCCGGCTTGGGTTCCGATCCCAGCTTTAGCTGAAATTCAGATCGCGCTTGAAACCGCGGTGGCCGATGTCACAAAGCTGCAGGGCTATGAGCTTAAGAAAATTATGCGCACCGGCACCGTGGCCACGGTTGATAATCGAAATTGGGAGCTGCGCGATCAATCTGGCCCGGTTCAGCGTTTAAGCCAATCTCGGGCGGTGGCACTGGATATGGAAAGCGCCACAATCGCGGCGAACGGGTATCGGTTTCGGGTGCCTTACGGAACTTTGCTCTGCGTGTCGGATAAGCCCTTGCACGGCGAGTTGAAGCTGCCGGGAATGGCATCTGACTTTTATAAAACGCAGGTTTCACGGCATTTGGAAATTGGAATAAAGGCGATGGAAAGCTTACAAAACATGCCGCTTGAGCGCTTGCACAGCCGAAAATTGCGCAGTTTTGACGAAACTGCATTTTTATAGGGGTGAAAATTGAAAAAAAGTATCTTTTTTCGACCAAAACACCCACTATTTGTTGTGTTTATAAACAACATTCAGTTAGAAACGTTCCATGAGGCCCTAACAGTTGGGCAGTGAAGGAGAAAAAAATGTCGAAACCAATGACGAAAACACAACTGATTGCTGCGCTGGCCGAAGATATGGGCTCAGATAAAAAGGCGGCGGCTGCCTCTTTGGACGCGATCTGTAACCTGATCACGCGCGAAGTTTCTGGTGGCGGTGCGGTCACGTTGCCAGGTATTGGCAAAATCATGTGCCGCGAGCGTCCAGAGCGTATGGTGCGTAACCCAGCCACGGGCGAGCAATTCAAAAAAGAAGCGGATAAAGTTGTTAAAATGACAATTGCAAAAGCGCTGAAAGATAGCGTAAACGGTTAAGCTCCGTTGAACTGTTTTAAGAAAGGGTCGCTTTTGAGCGGCCCTTTTTATTGGCCCGTTTCAATGGCGTCTGAGATTGGTTTTATAGCGAGATTAAAATGGATCTAAGATCGCTGATGCTTGGGTTGGTTTTTGCGCTGATGTGGTCCTCGGCGTTTACCTCGGCGCGGATGATCGTGGCAGAGGCCTCGCCTTTGGCCGCCTTGTCGGTTCGGTTCTTAATTTCTGGTTTATTGGGCATTTTGATCGCGCGGTTTTTGGGCCAAACTATGCGCTTAACGCAGGCGCAATGGCGGGCGACAATTATTTTCGGTATTTTTCAAAATGCGATTTATCTTGGGTTAAATTTTGTAGCCATGCAAACCATCGAAGCGTCAGTTGCTTCCATTATTGCATCTTCAATGCCGTTGATGGTGGCGCTGGCTGGCTGGTTGGTGTTTCGGGAAACTCTGCCATTTTTGGGGATCGTTGGGCTGGTGTTTGGAGTTTTGGGCGTCAGTGTCATTATGGGCTTGCGCATCGAGGCAGGGGTAGAGCTGCAAGGTCTGGTTTTGTGCCTTATTGCCGCGATGGCTTTAACCATTGCCACCTTATCTGTGCGCGGAGCGGTTGCGGGTGGTAATGTGATGATGATTGTTGGGTTGCAGATGATCGTCGGCGGCGTCAGTTTGGCTGTGATCGCTCTTATTTGGGAGCCATTACAGATCAATCCGACTTGGCGGTTGCTGGGGGCGTTTACCTATACCACGCTTATCCCCGGCCTTGCGGCCACTTTTATCTGGTTTAAATTGGTTGACAGGGTTGGCGCTGTGAAAGCCGCAACTTTTCATTTTTTGAATCCGTTTTTCGGGGTATTGATCGCCGCCGCACTGTTGGGCGAAAAGATAGGGCTTTTGGATTATGTTGGTGTGGTAATCATTGCGCTGGGCATTCTGGCGGTTCAGCTATCAAAGCAACATCACACCAAATAGGGGCCCGCGCGCTGATCTTTACGCATCAGGGCCGATTTTACCACCCTGGTCGCCAACCTGCCCGCGATGCAACAGCAAATGGTCTAGAAGAACGCAGGCCATCATGGCTTCGCCGACAGGCACAGCGCGAATGCCAACGCAGGGATCATGCCGCCCTTTGGTGACCACATCGATCTCTTGCCCGTCTTTGGTGATTGATTTGCGCGCTGTTAAAATGGAGGATGTCGGCTTGACTGCGAAGCGCAGCACCACATCTTGACCCGTTGAAATTCCACCAAGAATGCCACCGGCATGGTTGCTCGAATATTGGGGTAAGCCATCCGGCCCAAGCGTTATTTCATCGGCATTTTCCGCGCCGCTCAACGCAGCGGCTTGCATGCCTTCCCCAATTTCAACGCCTTTTACCGCGTTGATTGACATCATTGCCGCCGCAAGATCACCATCAAGCTTGCTGTAAATAGGTGCGCCAAGCCCAGCGGGAAGACCTTGTGCAACGATTTCAATCACCGCGCCAACTGAGCTGTGCGATTTGCGCACCTCGTCTAAATATTGCGCCCAGTCTTTTGCGGCATTTGCATCGGGCACCCAAAAGGGGTTTTGATCAATTTCTGACCAGTCAAAATGCGTACGGTCTATTTTATGCGGGCCCATTTGGCACATGAAGCCGATGATTTTTACCTCTGGTGCTAACTCAGCCAGCGCCGCCCTTGCCACCGCCCCCGCTGCGACGCGCGCCGCGGTTTCGCGCGCAGAAGAGCGACCGCCTCCGCGATAATCGCGAATGCCGTATTTTTGAAAATAAGTGATATCCGCATGGCCGGGGCGGAACGTATTGGCAATATCGCCATAATCTTTTGAACGTTGATCGGTGTTGCGGATGGTCAACTGAATCGGGGTTCCCGTTGATTTTCCCTCAAACACGCCGGACAGGATTTCAACGTTATCTGATTCGCGTCGCTGCGTGGTAAATTTACTTTGGCCAGGTTTGCGTTTGTCTAACCAGGGCTGAATAATGGTTTCATCAAGCCTAATGCCCGGAGGGCAGCCATCAATGGTTGCGCCAATCGCGGGGCCATGGCTTTCCCCCCATGTGGTGACCTGAAATAAATGGCCGAACGTATTCATGCTCATATCAGCGCTCCTTTAAGATGCTGGATATAAGCACATTGCTGCGGTGACAAGC
>JADHOV010000018.1 GCA_016778765.1 Paracoccaceae bacterium
GGTCCCTTAGCTCAACTGGATAGAGCAACTGCCTTCTAAGCAGTAGGTTGCAGGTTCGAGTCCTGCAGGGATCGCCATATTTTTAAATTGTGTTACTGAACTTTTTTAGTATTTGGCCATCGACCGCTCCCCTCATATCAACCAATTTTACAAAAACTGCCGCGTAGCGCTTCTCATAAAGGCCTTGCACCTAAACGCGCAGTGCAGAAACGATTTTGCAGTCATCAGATAAAGTTTTCAAAACGCAAGAGGACGCTGACTCGCCTGCAAATCTGCTGTTTCGCCCTCTGGAAATAACAGGGAATGCACCAGCCGCCTTTTAAATGCGAACTGAAAAACCGCCCTAAACTCTGAACGATGCCTTTGTCAGCAAAGGTTTGGGTAAGCGAAATTCATTCTCAAACCCGTTCTTTAAAAAAATGAAAACATACCAAAAGCATGGAGGTTTGTCGTTGGTCATATGGGGCGCAGATATGATACTAAATGAGAGGCTGACAGCACATCACCGAATGACCAAGCTATTTTCAGGCCCCCATTAATAAAGCGGGAATAAAAAGGCATAGCCCAGCTTTAAAGCTGAGATTGAATGGCGTTTGTAATCTGTTTGATTTTTTCGTTGATTGACTTGGTATCTGTAGGCCACTCATTCTTGGCAATTAACGCACGAATCTCGTCTGCCACTTGGATATTCACCTCAACGGGCAATTCGTTCATCATAGTGATCGTATCTCTACGAATGCCAGATAGTTCTAACGATACCGAAGCTGGTCCAGATTTTGGCCCCGAATTGGCATTTAACAGGCCAACCTTTGGAATATTATCGTAGTTATCTGAAATTTTGGACAGCGATGCTCCTCTGGATTTTCCCGCTTCCATGGATGCCGTCACTTTAAGGTAGTTTTTTGCAATGAGCTCTTGAGATAGAACCACATCAGCAGAGTTTTCACCTTTAGCCCCGTTCGTTTTATGCGCAACCACCGGCGCTTTAGGCGCGGTATTTCTGGCTTGTAGGGCGACCTGCGCAGCTATATTTCCATCGATTTTCATGAAAGAACATTACGCTAAATAAAAGGGACTGTCGACCAACTGTTAAGGTCAAAGAGCCACCTTGCTTTGATTATTAGCTGTATTTTTATTTCGCCTAAGAAATATGGCTTTTATCGCTTTTAATCCAAGTCGACGACATGCAGCAAATAGCAAGGGGGTTTGCAATCATTACCGCGAGCAAGATGGATTGTTTATCCTCGTTGATCCAAATTTTCCAAAAGCTCTCCTATCCGCTCAACCGTACCATTATGGGCATAGGATTGAATCGCAGTGTCTGGCTGTTTTTCCCATGGAAATCTATGATCTGTAAACAATTCTACATTCGGTTTGAATTCATAAAACGCGCGCAACATGCCCGAAAACACATACACCATCCCTTCAAGTAAATCTGGCTTAGTGCACACATTCATGCCGCATGAGCTACAAAAAGTCAGGTTCAGCAAATTCCCACTGCCGCCTTTATAGCTATAGGTTTGAAACGCTCCCGACAGTTCAACATCAAGTTCAGTGTAAACAAACATTTTAGACGAACCGTCAAAAAGAACCTTGCAATCGGTGCAATGACACATGAAATGCATCATAGGATCATTTTTGAAACTTATTGCTGTCTCTCCACAAAAGCATTTTGCTTCTTGTATATCGCTAGGCATTATTAAAACCTCCCAGTGTGAGTATTTGCGATCGCTCGTTTCGTTATGTTCGCCCATGACAATGGCAGGCTCTAAAAATCAAGGCAATGGTGATTTGGTTGGAATGTATTTTAAACGCTCAGTGTGTGGCCCTTGATAACCATGCTCCAACCCTGACCTGATCACCCATTATTGTACCGCAAAAATTTGGTTACATCTTCAACGAGGTTTTATGACATTGGTAAAAAAAGTTGGGCGCTGCCTTGATGAATTGCTCTTTGCGAAGATAGGCTGCAAAGTGGATGAACTTTAGATTATGAGCCAGGTAGATAAATTTAAATGACAAATAAAATCGATGCATGGGCACGTCGACAGCTGGCAGATTACCAAAGCAACAAACCAGGCACTATATTCAGTGATAGAGGCTTTCACATAAACATCAATGAGGCCTATGCCATACAAGACACAATGGTCAAATTGAGGCTACAAAAAGGTGAGACAATAGCCGGTTACAAGGTGGGATGTACGGGGCCTGGCATAACAAAACTTTTCGGCATGCAGGGGCCAATTCGCGGGACTTTGTTCAACCAAGAAATTCACCAAAGCGGCGCTACGCTGAACCTCAATCAATTTGATAATTTAGCTATTGAAGCTGAAATGGCTTTTCAGACCGGAGCAGGCGGCGAAATCACCTCCGTCTTCCCAGTGATTGAATTGCATAATTTCGTTTTTCGCGCTCCCAAAAAATCTTTATCAGAACTGATTGCGAATAATGGTCTTAATAAAGGAATAATTCTGCCCGATCAAAATTGGAAAGGCCTACCCAACATATATGACGAGAAATCGGTTCTATCGCTAGAGGTGAATGGCGCCGAAATCGATGCTGGTAACATGTGGCCGATGGACGGGGGACCAAGATCTTCATTGGATTGGCTCACCTCTCATTTGGCAGAGTATGATTTGAAGATGGTATCCGGAAATATAGTTCTGGGTGGAACCGCCCTTGGCATGCATTTGGTGCAATCTGGAGACCATATTGTTGTAAAAATTGGCGGAAAGACCGCCTTACAATGCCAAATCAGCGCCCCCTAACCTATCCAAAGACATTCTCCAGGTGGAGCAAATTTTATCGCAGGCAGTGCTCACATTGGTATGAAACGAGCCCTGCGCCTTGTATCAAATGTTTAGTTTGATACATATTTGTACTGGCAAGCCTTGATGTATATTTATTGTTTAAATCATCTTCTCCGCCCGCGGCCTTATAAGCAGCGCACCCGCGTTAACCGCAGCGGCTGACAGGGATCGCAAACGCACGCCACCGCCCTCACTTTAAGACTATAATATAATGCACCGCGATCCGGGGACGGAAACGGATTTGATAGCGCAAACAATCATAGATTTTCACAAAATATGTCTGTTTAATAGCTCGTTTTGATAATTGCTATTTTATTAATCGTTTTTTTGTTATAGAACTAGAGAGTAACTGGTCAAAGGAACTTATCATGTCATCGTTAACACATTTAGCGAAACTGAGAGGCTTAATGCTGGATATGGAAAGCGAAGTTGGGCTGACAGATGTGTCTCACCTTGAGCGTGATGTGATGCTCGCATGCGTCGAATTAAAAGACGCGGCACCGATTGTGAAAACCAAAGACATACTTGCACATCGGTTTTTAAAATCCTCATCTCGCCCGTCTATCTTCCGCGCGTTGAAGTCTCTTATTGATCAAGATCACTTAGCTTATAATGGCAAGGGTCGTGGTGGATATATAATTCAATCGCAATAAAAAGCCCTAATCACAACGCCTTAAACAAACCTAAAAGGTATGGATGTCCGTACTTTTAACTCAGTCGTGAACAGCATATACACAGCGCATCGGAGGAATATCCCTATGCGCGCAGTTGAGTTTTGTATACCGTCTCTGGCTTTTATATTTGGGTTGTTGCTGACAACTCATATCGTGCAGCCCGTGCAAGATTGGGCGCTTGGTGTAGAGATTTTTGGCAGTGTGTTGTTTTTTCCGCATGCTGTGCGCGTTCTCACCGCGTGGATTTATGGCTGGAAATCGATTTTTTTGCTAATGCCCGGCGTGGTTCTAGGCCATTATATGCTTTTAGGGCTGCCGGGCTTTACCAGTGCAGCCGCGATTGGAATGGTTGCGGGTCTCGTAATCGTTCCTCTCACATTCGAATGTTTCAAACGCTGTGGCTTTGATTTTTTTGCAACAGCGATGCAAGTTCCGAAATTCACACCCGTTTTTCTTATTGGATCCTTTTCTAGCTTATTCAACGCCGCAATTTTCAACGGATTTACAGGTGGACAAACCTTCGCCACGCTGATCTTCGTGATTGGGGATATCGGAGGATTGTTTGTAGTCTGCCTGTTCTTGATGCTCATAATGCGCCAGCGAAGAAAGACTGCGGATTCTCAAAGCGGTCTTGCAGGCTAGCGCCTATTTGTTTCAATATAATCGGGCAATACGCAGAGGCACCATAACCGGCGCCTCTGAACAGTTTACTCGCTTGCGCCTGAAAACCAGTCTGCAGGGTTCATATTATAATCAGACAACGTGCTGCACCCACTCAGACCGCAGATTACAGCCGCCATAATGACAAATTTTTTCATAAGCTCTTTCTCCATTTTACCTCTCAGAGTAAAACAATATCAGCCGTCATATTCAATATATTTGTCAGAGAAACAGCCTAAAAGTTATCCTCTCAATTGCAGACTTCTTCAGTGGGTATAAAATTATCCGCTATTATCGAGAAAACTTTTTATGCTTTATCCGCTTTGGCTTTAAAGCATCCGCCCCCAATCGCCGCTTCTTATCCTCTTCATAATCGGCAAAATTTCCTTCAAACCATTCCACATGCGCCTGGCCTTCAAAGGCCAAAATATGCGTGCAAATCCGGTCTAAGAAAAAGCGATCATGCGAGATCACAACCGCGCAACCTGCAAAATCGACCAGCGCATCCTCAAGCGCGCGCAAGGTTTCTACATCAAGATCATTCGTCGGTTCATCGAGCAGCAATACGTTACCGCCTGATTTCAGCAGCCGGGCCATATGAACGCGATTGCGCTCTCCTCCAGACAGCAACCCCACCTTTTTTTGTTGATCGCCCCCTTTGAAATTAAACGCCGAGCAATAGGCACGTGAATTCACTTCGGCATCGCCAAGATGGATGATATCTTGACCATCGGCGATCGCCTCCCACACGGTAGCATCGTCTTTCAAATCATCCCGCGACTGATCAACATAGGATAATTCAACCGTATCCCCATAGGTAATAGCGCCCGCATCCGGCGCTTCATGCTGTGTGAGCATTTTGAAAAGCGTTGATTTGCCAGCCCCGTTCGGGCCAATCACCCCCACGATACCCCCCGGTGGCAAAGAAAACTCAAGATTTTCGATCAGCAGTTTGTCACCCATGGCTTTGTGTAAACCATCCACCTCGATCACTTTACCACCTAGCCGCGGCCCGTTTGGAATAACGATTTGCGCGCGGCTAATTTTCTCGCGCTCGGATTGATTTGCCAGATCATTATAGGCATTGATCCGGGCTTTTTGTTTGGCTTGCCGGGCTTTTTGACCCTGGCGCATCCATTCCAATTCGCGCTCAAGCGTTTTTTGCCGGCTCTTATCCTCGCGTGCCTCTTGCGAAAGGCGTTTGGCCTTTTGTTCCAGCCAGCTTGAGTAATTTCCCTCATAAGGAATGCCGCTGCCGCGATCCAGCTCGAGAATCCAACCGGTGATATCATCCAAGAAATAACGATCATGCGTCACAATCAAAATTGTACCCTTATAATCGATCAGATGCTGCTGCAGCCACGCGATGGTTTCTGCGTCCAAATGGTTGGTCGGTTCATCGAGTAGCAGCATATCGGGTGCCTCGAGCAGCAACCGACACAGGGCCACCCGACGCCGCTCACCCCCGGATAACGTGGCCACATCAGCCTCATCAACTGGGCATCTCAGCGCCTCCATTGCCACATCAATTTGACTATCCAAATCCCACAGGTTTTCTGCATCAATCTTATCTTGAAGATTGGCCATTTCATCCGCGGTTTCATCGGAATAATTCATTGCCAGCTCATTATAGCGTTCCAAAATGGCTTTTTTCTCGGCCACGCCCAGCATCACATTATCGCGAACGTTCAGCTCTTCGTCCAATTTAGGCTCTTGCGACAAATAGCCGACTTTTGCGCCTTCGGCCGACCAGGCTTCGCCTGTAAAATCTTTATCAAGCCCCGCCATAATTTTCATCAGCGTCGATTTACCCGCGCCATTCACCCCAACCACACCGATTTTTACGCCGGGCAAAAATGACAATCGAATATTCTCAAAGCATTTCTTACCCCCCGGATAGGTCTTTGAAACACCATCCATGTGATAAACATATTGATACGCGGCCATCTCGATTGCTCCTTAGGGCAGTAATTCAGAATGGTTAGATACCCAAATGGGGGCGCGGGGGCAACGCCTCAGGTTAAAATTTAAACTCTGCAGATGCAGCCGGAGCGGCGGGGATGACTTCTGTCTTTAGGGTGGTTATTGAAGAAGAATACGATCCGTGCCCCGCACGAACCAGAAAGACGCGAGCAGAGTATGGCAGCACAACGCATCATTGGCCTTTTGGGCGGCTCTTTCGACCCTGCGCATGCGGGGCATGTTGAAATAACGCGGCACGCGCTGCGCCGCTTCGGGCTTGATCGGGTTTGGTGGGTGGTCAGCCCCGCCAATCCGCTCAAAACAACGGGGCCAGACCCGCTTTTATCCAGAATACGCGCGGCAAAACGAACGATGGAGCACCCAAAGGTTGACATCACCGGCATTGAAAGTGACCTCGGCACCTGTTTTACATCCGACACGATTGCCGCCTTAAAAAAACGCTATCCACAATATCGTTTTGTTTGGCTGATGGGCGCCGATAACCTGAACCAGTTTCACAAATGGCACGCATGGGAAACCATTATGAATTCGGTGCCCATTGGCATATTGGCGCGGCCCGGCGACCAGATGGCGCCGCTTAACGCGCGCGCCAGCAGAATTTATCGTGCGGCCCGCCTGCCAATGCATCAAAGCCAGCTTTTAGGCCGCCAAAGCGCGCCTTGTTGGTGCTATCTTCCCATTCCAATGACGGATATCTCCTCAACCCGGCTGCGCCTTCGGGCGGCTAACCCGGCTGGCCGAGAGGCCGCCGCAGAGTAAAATAACCGCAATGCCGGTCCAGCTGAGCATATTCGGCCAATCGTCAAAAACCACTGCGCCGCTGATCGTAGCGATAACGATCTGGAAATAAACAAAAGGCGCCAAACGCGTGGCCGGCGCCAAAGCATAAGCCATTATTAAAAGCAAATTGCCAGCCATTGAGGCAATCCCGGATACCGCCCCCAAAAAACCCAGCTCAAGGGTTATGCCCGGCCAATTCCAAACCGCAAAAGGCAAAAGAACAAATGCCCCATAGGCCAATTGAGTGGCTGCAATCTCGACGGGTGGCGCAATCTCGGACAGCGCGCGAGACAAAGCCAAAAAAACCCCATAACACAGCCCCGCCAACACGGCAAAAAGAAGATTTGGATCAAATTGTCCCTGAGGCTGCGATACGATCACAACCCCTATAAAGCCGCCTGCAACTAAAGCCAAACGTAGCCCGCCAATGGGCTCTTTCAGAAAAAGAACAGCTAGGATATAGCTGATCAAAGGGCCGATGAAAAACACCGCATACACGGTGGCAATTGGAACAGTGGAAAGGGCTGTTAGAATGGACGTAATACCGCAGACCAATATGCTGGCCCGCGCGATAATACGCCAATCCAACAACAGTTTATATGCGGCGCGGCGTACAAAAAAAGCTAATATGAGGGCGCCAACCGCAAACCTGCTCCAAGCGGCGAAAAACGGTGAAAGAGCGCTTTGGTCTGTCATCAATTTACCCGCCGTATCCCCCAAAGGGATCAACGACATCGCAACCAGCATAATCAAAATCGCCCTATGCATTACACAGCCTTATTTCGGATTTAAAACGCCCCAAGCAAAGAATATGTGTAGATATGAGCAATAAAATAACAAGGCGAAAATTCGCAGCATGGCTGGCAGCTTCACTTTTGGCCTCACCAGCCGCCGCCACCGCGCCTCTGCGGAGCTTACGGCCCAAACCGCGCCCTGCTCCGCAGCCTTTTGCGGCCTTGCGCAGCGCTTTGTCCACACCCAGCATCAGTGGCAAGCGCGGCTGCGCAGTATGCGATCTGGCGCAAGGCGGATTGATCGAGAACCACCGCGGAGAGGATACGTTTGCACCGGCCAGCGTTACAAAAGCGATCACCGCGCTTTATGCGCTCGATACGCTGGGCACGGATTTTCGCTTTAACACCACACTTGCCACAGCCGGCCGCGTGAAAGATGGCGTTTTGACCGGCGATCTTATTTTGCAAGGAGATGGGGATCCAACTCTGACCACTGATGCTTTGGGAAAATTGGCCAAAGCGCTGGCTAAGACGGGCTTAAAAACAATAACAGGCCGATTTCTTTATGCCACTGGTACTTATAAAGAAATATATCAGATCGATCCCCAGCAACCGGCACATGTGGGTTATAACCCAGCCCTTTCCGGCCTGAACCTGAATAACAATAGAGTATTCTTTGAATGGAAGTTAAAGAATGGGCGCTATCAAACATGGCTTGAAGCGCGCGGCTTGAACCACCGCCCCGCAGTGAGCGGTGTCAAGCTGGTGATTGAAAAGCGCGGCGCGCCAGTGTTCAAATATTCTACGAGATCTGATTATGAAGAATGGAATGTTGCCCGCAGCGCCCTTGGCAAAACTGGTGGACGTTGGTTGCCGGTTAGGCGCCCCGCTGCCCATACGGCTGAGGTCCTGCGCAGTCTGTTAAAGACACAAGGCGTCGCGCTGCCCAAAGCCGAAGCGGCCAATATGCCAGCTGCTCAGACCGTACTGGCGAATTGTCAAAGCAATCCCTTACCAGAAATCATCAAAGATATGATGAAATATTCTACCAATATCACCGCCGAAATGCTGGGCTTGGCCGCCACCCGCGCCAGCGGCGGCACTATTGGACAATTAGAGGCCTCGGCGCGCCACATGACGCGGTGGGCAAAAGCCAGATTAGATATGCAAAATAGCCTATTCATTGACCATTCGGGGCTCGGCGCTGCGTCCCGGGTGACACCCAATGACATGGTAGGCGCGCTGCAAAAAGCGCTGCTGATATGGCCAGAGTTTCCGCAATTGATGAAGAAAATCAAACCGCGAGATGCCCGTGGCAATCTTGATCGCACATCCGCGGCGCTGATCCTGGCGAAAACCGGAACGTTGCATTATGTCAGCGCCTTGGCGGGCTATGTCACGGAAGGGGTTGCGCGGCCCTATGCATTTGCCATTTTCTGTCAAGATCTTGAGCAGCGCCAAAAATTATTGGCCTCAGCCCGAGAAACCTCGCGAAATGCGCTTTACTGGAACAGACGGGCCAAACAAGTCCAGCAAAACGTGCTGCGCAAATGGTCGCAACAGCTTTAAACCGCGCTAGGCTGTAACGTGGCGCGCGCGCGCGCCGCGCTCGATCGCGGCGGCGTGCAAACGATCGATATTCAGCTCATATCGCATCTCTTCCAAAAGCCGCAATTCAGGCTCACGAATGAGGCCATCCGCCGCCGCCACATCGCAACATAAAGCATAGGCGGTTTCAAATAATCGATCCGGTAGGTTTTCGCGAATGAGGCCAAAAAGCATATCCAACCCATCTTCTTTTTCAAAAAGATTAAAAACCACCTGCGACATCAGCGTGAATCGATCCACGTCATAATCGGCAAAAATTGGCAAATGGTTCACGGCCGACTGAATTTTGACCAGCTCAGCGGTTAAAATGCGCCCATCCGAGGCCGAGATTGCCATCATCAATGTCACCAAACAATCCTGTGAGGTTAGAACTTTTGGGATATTTTCGGCCATTATCTGATCCTATAGCGACAGGTCTTTTTTAGAGAATATTGACCTATTGGTCCAGTCGCAATAGGAAGCCGCAACCTTCAGCAGAAATTTGCGACCAGACCTGCTGACAATCTCGGAGAACGAAGCAATGTCGAATATGCGTGACCTCGCCCTAAGTGCGAAAGCTTGGCCTTTTGAAGAGGCACGCCGGCTGCTCAAACGCTATTCTTCGGCGCCACCGGAAAAAGGCTATGTGCTGTTTGAAACGGGCTATGGGCCTTCTGGCCTTCCCCATATTGGTACGTTTGGCGAAGTATCGCGCACCACAATGGTGATGCGCGCATTTCAACAAATCAGTGATATCCCAACCAAGTTAATCTGTTTTTCTGATGATTTGGACGGTATGCGCAAAGTTCCGGGCAACGTGCCAAACCCAGAGCGTTTGCACGCTCATATGCAAAAGCCGCTGACCTCTGTGCCCGACCCGTTTGGCGATTATGAAAGCTTTGGCCACCATAACAATGCCATGCTGCGCCGGTTTTTAGACACGTTCGGGTTTGACTATGAATTTTACTCGGCCACAGAATTTTACAGATCAGGCCAGTTTGACAAAGTTCTATTGCGCGCGGCGGAAAAATACGACGCGATTATGGAGGTGATGCTCGCTTCGTTGCGCGAAGAGCGACGCCAGAGCTATTCAATATTTCTACCGATACACCCGGAAACGGGCCGGGTGCTTTACGTGCCAATGAAGGCGGTTGATGCGCAAGCGGGCACAGTGACATTCGATGATGAAGACGGGCGTGAATTCACCCTTCCAGTGACCGGTGGCAATGTCAAACTTCAATGGAAACCTGATTTTGGCGCCCGCTGGGCGGCGCTGGGCGTTGACTTTGAAATGTATGGCAAAGACCACTCAACCAATACCCCTATTTATGACAAAATTTGCCGCCTTTTAGGCGCGCGCGCCCCCGAACATTTTACCTATGAGCTTTTCTTAGACGAGCAGGGGCAGAAAATTTCTAAAACCTCAGGCAACGGGGTCTCTATTGACGAATGGCTGCGCTATGCCACCACCGAAAGCCTGTCTTATTTTATGTATCTCAAACCAAAAACCGCAAAACGGATGCATTTTGACGTGATTCCGAAGGCCATGGATGAATATCAGCAACAGCTCAAAGCCTTCCACACACAAGAGCTGGCAGTGCAATTGAACAACCCCATTTTTCATATTCACGGGCAGAATGCGCCAAAGCCCGATATGGCCGTGTCTTTTAGTATGTTGCTGAATCTGGCTGCGGTTGCCAATGCCGATGATAAAGACCAATTATGGGGCTTTATTCAGCGCTACGCCCCGGATAGCTCAGCCGCCACTCATCCCGGTCTAGATCAAGCCGCGGGGTTTGCCGTGCGCTATTATAATGATTTCGTTAAACCCACCAAAACCTACCGTGCGGCCTCTGATCTTGAGCGCAACGCGCTTCAGGATTTACGCGATCAATTGGCGGCCTATCAGGGGCCGCTTGACCCCGAACAGCTGCAAAGCATCGTATTTGCCTGTGGCCGCGAGCGTTTTGAACCGCTGCGCGCTTGGTTCAAAGCCATTTACGAGGTGCTACTGGGCTCCAGTCAAGGTCCACGGTTTGGTGGGTTTATTGCCCTTTACGGGATTACAGAAACCGTGGCTTTGATCGATCACGCTTTAAGCGGCGGATTTGTAAAAGATTGATTTTATAAATCTCTGATCTAGCTTTTGCGCAAGAGAGGAGAAATATATGCGACTAATTTCTTTTATATGCGCCTTGTTCTTTTTGGCAGCGCCAATCTTCGCCGGCGATAAGGAAGATATCCAAGCCACGATCTCTCGCCAATTAGAGGCGTTTCAGCTCGATGATTTTGCAAAAGCCTTTAGCTATGCAAGCCCGTCTATTCAATCCATCTTTGGGGGCCCTGATAATTTTGAATCGATGGTCAAACGCGGCTATCCTATGGTGTGGAAGCCGGGAAAGGTAACCTTTTTAAGCGTTGATCCGTATCACCATGGAATGGCCCAAAATATCCAAATTTTTGATCGAAACAAAAAAGCGCATTATCTGCGTTATTATATGGTCAAGCTGGGCGACAGCTGGAAAATTTCCGGGGTGGAAATCTTATCAAGCTCAGATTTCAGCGTGTAACTGGCTGCCCAGCGCGCGTTGCGCGCGGCCCATCTTAACCCAAAAACCCTAACACGGCTTCACGCAACCATGTGAAAAGGGAAGAATATGGGTTTGGGCACAATCGAGGCTGCCAGATTTACGCCACCTACCTTTGCGGAAGGGCTTGAAAATTGGTCAATCGGCGATGGGGTGGCCGGCGATCCCGGATACGATCTAAGCCCGGATGCCAGCTTGGTGCTGGGAGATAGCGATTTTGGCGCCTGCCTAGAGCTGCGCAAAACGATCGAAGTACAAAAATTGCGCAGCTTCACGCAAACTCCAATACTCAAAGAAACCCATCTCCGGGTGAGATGCAGGGTTAAAATGATCAGCGGGCATTTTCCAGGGGTACGCATCGCGGGCTGGGCCGGGGCCGCTTCGGGCGCGCATATTGCCCAAGTCACTCAAATAGGCCCCTCGGTGGTGCCCACAGCCTATGGCCAATTGTTGGAAGTCAGCGCTATTATCGGCCCTGGCCTGCGCGACGGGGTGGATATGGTTTGGGGCGCTAGTCCCGATTATGGCCATTTCGGGCTTGACCTCACGGGTCAAAATGGCGGGGTTATCCGCATTGAAAGCTTGCAGATCGAAGATGTCAGCGCCTTATTCATGCTTCAAAGCACAAATATCTTGGATATCCGCGATTACGGCGCCATAGGCGATGGCGAAACCCCAAATTATGATGCGTTCAGCGCCGCGGATGAGGCTGCAGCGGGGCGTAGATTGTTGGTGCCAGAAGGGCAATTTTATATTGAAAAGGGCCTGACGCTGCGCTCGAAATTGCTGTTTCAAGGTACGGTTAAATTGCCCGTATCGGCGCCGTTTGTGCTGCAGAATAATTTCGACTTCACCACCTATATTGATGCGTTTGGCGAAGAAGAGCTTGCCTTTAAAAAAGCCTTTCAAGCCCTTTTAAACAGCGGCGATCATGACTCGTTGGATCTGGGGGGGCGCACAATCGGCGTGAATGCACCGATCGATCTTCAAAAAGCCGTGTCCACGCGGCACCTACGCCCCGTCCAATCCCAAAACGCTGTACAATCTCAATAATATTGCCAATATCCAAGCCGGCTCACTGGTTGAAGGCAATGGCGTTGGCCGTGAGATCTATGTGACCTCTGTGGATATCAATACCGGCGAAGCAACGCTTTCAGAAGCGCTTTATGATGCCGAAGGAACGCAAGATTTCACCTTCACACGCTTCAAATACATGCTCGATTTCAGCGGCTTTGATCAATTGCAGAAATTCATGCTGCAAAACGTCAACCTCAAATGCAATAGTATCGCCAACGGTATCATGCTGGCGCGGGCCGGTGATACGTTTCATATCGCCGATTGCGTGATTACCAAACCCCGCTATCGCGGTCTCACCTCAACCGGTTGGGGCTGCCAAGGCATGTTGATTGACCGCTGCCATTTTATCACCGCAGAATCCTTGCTTGCAGCACAAGATCGGGTGAGCATCGCGTTGAATGCCAATGCAAATGATATCAAACTGCGCGATAACCGCGCGTCCCGATTTCGTCATTTCGCCATTTTAAGCGGTTCAAATAATATCATCAGCGGCAATCATTTTTATCAGGGCGACGAAAGATCAAACGGCATTCGGCTGGCTGGAATTGCCCTGACGCAAACCAACACGACCAGCACCATCACGGGCAATTATGTCGATAATTGTTTTATTGAATGGACCAATGAACATGACGCCAAGCCTGATTATACAACCGGGTTTGGCTTTTCGGCGCTCACTATAAGCGATAATATTTTCTTATGCAGCAATGTCGCGCCATCCTTTTCCTTTCTGGTTCTTAAACCCTATGGCCAGCGCCACGGCCTGTCGGACCTGAGCGTGAATGGCAATAACTTCCGTGCCATCAATGGCTCTATTGACCGGATCGAGGCGGTCGATACCAGCCTATCTGATCTTGACCGGGAGCAGTTTTTTCAAATTCAATTTCAGGGCAATAATTTCAACAATATTACCACCCAAAGCGCCAACCCCTTGCGCTTAACGCATCATCAGAACAGCGCCGCCACTCTTTGGACCATCGACACGGAGCAGCGCCTGCCGTTTCAAGCCCAGTGCCGGGATGCAGATACGCTGATCGCAAAAAGTCCTCTCCTGACAGCGTCGGGAGCGCGCCGACATGCTTTGCCTTATATCGAGCTGCAATACGGATCCGATAAAGATCAGGCCGCCATCGTTTGGCCCGAAGCGGTGAAAGGCAAAGTGGGGCTTCAACTGCCCTGTGATCGTTAACCCTGCAGCTCTGGCCATCCCGCCCGCGAACGCGTATAGCGCCCTTACGAAAACAAGACGGTAAAGGGGCATAGGATGGTTGATCAAGACGCGCTAAAACAACTGATCCGCGCCGATAGCGCCGCGCGTGGCACCACCATCTCAAAACTGGGCTATTTTTGCGCGCCATTCCAACCCCGTACGGGGCCTTTCCGCAGCAAAGTCATCAAAATATACCAAAGCCTATCCGACCATGGCGCGCTGGATCAACTTGCAAAAAACCATACCGATTATGTCGCCATTCTGCATAAAACCGGGGTTGGCCTGCCAGAGACAGACTTTTTATTGCTAGAGATGGATGGGCGCCGCTTTCCGGTGATTGTTCAAGAAGCGCTTGACAGCAACGCATTGATGCGGCCGCTGATGATCAATGCCTCACATGCACAAGCGTTGCAGATGCTGAACGCGGCCGGTCAAGTGATCGCCAGGTTTTGGAATAATTTAAGCCCGGAAGATGGGCGCGTCGGGTTTCATCCGTCAATCCGAAATTTTGCAATCATCCAGGACAAAGCGGTTTTTTTTGATACGTTCCCCCCCCTTATTCACTACACGCGCGATGACATGGGCAAGCTGCTCTTACAATTTTCTGAAAACCGCCTTATGCGCTTTATGGGGCCAATTTTGCAACGCAAAGTCACCGGCATCCAAGATGAATGGTATTCGCCGGCCGAAACATTAATCGGGCTGGTGGGAAGCGCCTGCCGCTTACGCCCTGCCGAAGCCACAGCATTTTTGGATTGGGGTCGCGCGTTTGCAGCCGATGAAATGGCCCAATGGGCGAATGAAATTCATGATGGTCTCACCAAGCCTCCCCGCCTGCCCAGCTATTGGACAGGGTTTCGCAAGCTGTTAGGGTTGCAGGGCGAGCCGAATATTTGATCTGCATCGCAGTTGGGGCGCGATGGGAGATTTTGGCCTTAAGCCTTTTGAGTTTGCGATAAGATCACCCCAAATGCCAGAATAGCGGCGCCAATCACCTGCGTGAATTGCAAACTCTGGCCAAAAGCCACCATCACGATCATCACGTAAAACGGCGCAGCGTTCAGATGGAAAGAAGCAATTGCGATCCCAATTTCGCCAACACCTTTCACCCAAAGCAATTGCGAAATTCCCACTCCTAAAAGCGCGTAAATACACATTGGAATGAGATGCTCGGCGCTTGGCGGGGGAATATGCGCCCCTGCCCATCCAAATATCCGCCCAAGCCCCCATAAGAGCAGCGTAAAAGCCCACATTCCAAACGTGGTTACGACAGTGCGCGCAAGCGGCGAGGCTTCGGGCAGGTTGACAACACTCGCCCTCGATCCCCAGGCAAAAAACGACACTGAGACCAACCCGATCATCAGGCCCCAACCCAAATTAAAACCAGTAAGCCATGCGCCAGTGGCAACAAACCCACCCGTCAAAACCAACACCAACCCAATAGAAAACGGAAGGGTAAGCTGCCGTTTATCTAAGATTATCTCAATAAAAACGGCAGAAATTGGCATCGCCGCAGCCGCCAAAGCGGCGGTGATCGGATCGCTTATTGCTTGCGCATAAATCAATAAGGTTGAACCAATTCCAAAGCCTGTAAAGCCAATCCAGAAGCCTCTTACCCATGGTAAATCGCGCAGCCCCTGCACGCCTGACAGCGCAATAAACAATAATAAGATTAGGCCAAATGCCAGCATGTTCCGGATCAAAATCAACCCCAAAACACCCCAATCCTGCAACAGCAGATCGGCGGCGGGAAAGCTCAAAGAAAACAGAAAAATAGAGCCTACACAAATCCCGTTTCCGCGCAAAAGTTTAGCGCGCGGTACGGGAGTCGAAACAGAAGCCTCTATGCGCATAAATCAGATCACTCAAAAATGGTTGGATATACAAATCTGTATAAAAATTATGTTCGATTATGCGCTCGCATTACCGACATTAAAGTCGTTTTCCATCGCATAAAGCGATACAGATTGACACAGCGCCCGCGCTTTTTAACACGCAAAAGACTGCGCGTTATTCCATACGTTTTTCGCGTTGAACGTGGCGCATTAACGCATCTGCTTGTTGCGATGAGAGGCCGAATTCTTTGCGCAAAGCCTCTAAGGATCGGCTTTCTACAGCGTCCACCACGCCATCTTGCAGCGCTTCACGGATTTGATCTTCGAAAATCATCTTCCGACGGGCGATTTGATTGCTAAACGCGTTGGCTAAAATACCCGTTAAAAGTGCCACAACGGATACGCCCATCAAAGCGGTAATGATCGAAATCACTTTTCCAATCCATGTCACGGGGCTGACATCGCCATAGCCCACGGTGGTCAGCGTGATCAGTGACCAATACATTGAATCCGGAATAGAGCCGAACTTGTCGGGCTGGGCTTTGGTTTCGGCGAAATAAATCAACGAGGAGGTCAAAACGAAAGCAATCACCAAAAGGTAAAGAGCGGCAATAAATGATTTACGCTCTTCATAAATGGCGCTGAACAAATCTTCGATTGCTGTATTGTAATTTGACAATTTGAAAATACGCAGCAAACGCAAGGTTCGCAAAACGCGTAAATCCAGCCCCGGAAACAAAGCCTGCAAATAAAACGGAATGATTGAAACCATATCGATCAATCCGCTAAAACTAAAAATATAACCCAGCCGGTAACTGCCGAACAGCTTTGTGCCAGAATCAGAGCGCGCGGCGCAAGCCCAAACGCGCAGTAAATATTCCACCGAAAAAATCGCCACGCTAAACACTTCGAAAAAGTAAAATTGAGACGCATAGGTGACTGAAAAATCACTTACCGATTCCAGTGTTACGGCCATAATGTTCAAAATCACTAAAGCTGCGATCAAATAGTCGGTGATTTTACTATATAAATCGCCCGAACGCCCCGGTTCTAAGACTTCGAGCGCCCGCTGTTGAATGCGGCTATAGGTCATTGCATTTGCTCACAATACGGCATCATTTTTTCCTAGGCGGTTTCTTTAAACTTCGCCCTTGATACCCTTGATCTGACTGCTGGTGCAAGATTTTTGCCCCAGTAAGCATAGATCTGATCACGCCCAGATATTTTTTTTGAGCTCTAAAGCCGTTCAGTGAACCGCAATACCACCTTATCTAACCACGGCTGGCCAGCTGATATTCGCTAAGGAAGATAACCGGCGTCACGGCGGCCTGTTGCAGCGCAAAAATGGTTCAAATTTTTAGATAGAAACCCGGTAACTTTTCGCCAAGCAGCTTGACCTATAGCGGCGTTGCATCATCTCAACCATATGGGAATAAAGGAATATAAAATGAATACGAAGAGTTCACACGCAGCCGATCAAAACGCCATTTATGAGGCGGCGATACGCTCAATTGAGGCTTCTCAAAATCGGCGTTTGGCAAATGGCTATGCCGTGGTAGGCGGGGCAATTGCCTATGGGCAGGGTGCATTGGGGCAAGGCACTTTCGGAAAGATCTCGCGTCTGGCCAAGGTATTTTGCATCTGCTTTGCTTTCATGCTCCCGAATATCTTATTCATAAAATATGTCTTATAAACAGGTATCGCGTTTAAAAACGGGCTTTTGGGCCCGTTTTCTTTTAGCTGTAATCTTTATAATTGATCTCTTTATGATCCTCGCCAATACGATCTCTGCGTACCAAAAGCCGGTTCAAAGCGTTCAAATAGGCTCTGGCACTAGCAACCACGGTATCGGTATCGGCGGATTCTCCAGTGGAAATATTGCCATCTTCTTCCATGCGCACGCTCACAGTGGCTTGCGCATCGGTGCCTTCGGTCACAGCGTGTACCTGATATAATTGGAGACGCGCCGTATGCGGGTACAGCGCTTTGACGGCATTGAAGGTTGCATCAACCGGCCCATCCCCGGTTGCGGTGGTCGAAACATCTTGACCATCAATTGACAGCGTCATCACCGCTTCTTGCGGGCCATCCGTTCCGCAGGTCACGCGCAAAGATTTCAGTACTAAGCGATCATTTTCGGCATCTTCACCCACCCGCATCAACGCGATGAGATCATCATCATAAACTTCTTTTTTCCGATCAGCGAGTTCCTTGAAGCGCACAAACACGTCTTTCAACTGGTTATCGCCCAGCTTATATCCAAGCTCCTCTAATTTTGAGCGCAACGCCGCGCGTCCAGAATGCTTACCCATCACCAAATTTGTCGCCGCAAGCCCAACATCTTCGGGGCGCATAATTTCGAACGTTTCGGCATTTTTCAGCATTCCGTCCTGATGGATGCCGCTTTCATGGGCAAAGGCATTCTTGCCCACAATGGCTTTGTTGAACTGTACGGGAAACCCGGAAACAGTTGCCACGCGGCGCGAAATATTCATCAATTTCGTACTATCGATATTGGTGAAATAGGGCATGATATCGCGGCGGACTTTTAACGCCATCACCACTTCTTCCAGCGCCGTATTACCGGCCCGCTCACCCAAACCGTTGATCGTACATTCGATTTGGCGCGCACCGCCCGCCACCGCGGCCAAGGCATTGGCGGTCGCCATCCCCAGATCATTATGACAATGGGTCGCAAATACCACCTGATCTGCGCCAGGAACGCGCGCCAATAGCATTTGAATCAACTCGGCAGATTCCACGGGCGCCGTATACCCAACCGTATCGGGAATGTTGATTGTTTTAGCGCCCGCCTTAATCGCAATTTCCACCACGCGGCAAAGATAATCCGGTTCGGTGCGCGTTGCATCCATGGGCGACCATTGAATATTATCGCACAGGTTGCGCGCATGCGTCACCGTTTCATGGATCCGATCCGCCATTTGGTCCATATCCAATTGCGGGATCGCCCGATGCAACGGAGAAGTTCCTATAAACGTGTGGATCCGCGGCTTTTCTGCATTTTTTACCGCATCCCAGCAGCGATCAATATCGCCAATATTGGCACGGGCCAGCCCGCAGATCACCGAATGGGTGCTGCGGCGTGCAATTTCGCTGACCGCGCGAAAATCACCTTCAGATGCGATTGGAAATCCCGCTTCGATGATATCGACACCCATCTCATCAAGCAGTTCAGCGATTTCTAACTTTTCATCATGGGTCATTGTTGCGCCCGGGCTTTGCTCGCCATCGCGCAGGGTCGTATCGAAAATAACAACGCGGTCTTTTGGGGAAATATCTGTCATATCTGAGTCTCTTTATTGTCTACTAAGCTCGGGGTGCGATATGAATTGCCTCCTCTGAGCGGACGCACCAAATACCGGCACGCTCAGAGGCAGCTTAGTAGATTTAGACCAAGCAGCCCTTTTAACCGCGCGTTGCGTAAATTGATATTTTGGCCCAAAACGTTCATGCCTCAAATATACAAATTAAATCTTAAATGAAAAGGAACAAAATCAAACCGTAGGTTTCCAGATGCAAGCTATAAACTTTAGCTCAATTTACGCATTGCAAGCGCAAGCCGCGCAGAACACAAAACCATCCTCACAAAAGCCCGCTTTTCCCGCCAGCTCTTCTTTCAAACCCTCCGGCAAACAGATTGCCGCGCTATGCCGCGCAGGCGCCGAGGGCTTGCGCAAAACCATTCGCGTCATGTCTTACCCCAGCGCCGTTTAAAAGCTCCTCAAACGTCCAGAGCAGTTTTCAACACGAGAACCGGGTTTTGGCATTTTAAAGCTTTTAAAACGTGTTTTGGACCCTAGACCAAGACATTATCAGCATAAACGCAGCAATTTTCAGCTGGCAGCATCAGCTCAACATGCTCTGCGGGCATTTCGATATCGCGCTCAAGCTTGACCTTAATCACAAACTGGTCAAAGGCCGCGGTAACCAATTTATGATTGCCCAAATCTTCCACCCGCTGCACCTGCGCGGTGATTGTATTCGGCCCCTTTGCCTCAGCGATCTGAATATATTCGGATCGAATGCCCAATTTCAAATCCGCAGAGCCGGTTTTTGAAAGGTCCGTTTGGGTTGCAATCGTTGCGCCGCCAAAGGCAACTGATGTACTGCCATCGGCTTTACAAGCAAAAAAGTTCATCGCCGGAGCGCCGATAAAATAACCCACAAAGGTTGTTTTGGGGCGCTCAAACAACTCAGCAGGCGATCCCACTTGCACGATGCTGCCGGCATCCATCACGATGATGTTTTCGGCAAATGTCATGGCTTCATTTTGATCATGCGTCACATAAATCAACGTCGAGCGGTATTTCTGATTGATCTCTTTAAGCTGCCGGCGCAGGCGGAATTTCAGATCCGGATCAATCACCGTGAGCGGTTCATCCATCAACACGGCCGCAACATCATCGCGCACAAGCCCGCGCCCCAAAGAGATCAGCTGCTTTTGATCTGCGGTTAATCGGCTGGCCGATTTTTTCAGCAAACCCTGCAGGCTTAACGCTTCAGCCACTTCCTGTA
This sequence comes from Paracoccaceae bacterium, assembly GCA_016778765.1. Lineage (GTDB taxonomy): Bacteria > Pseudomonadota > Alphaproteobacteria > Rhodobacterales > Rhodobacteraceae > Thalassovivens. The sequence goes on from JADHOV010000018.1 coordinate 20,472, forward strand.
CTTTGGCATCAATCGCTGGTTTTTCATAATTCCGGCACACCAAAGGAAAGGCCAAGTTTTGCTCAACCGTCATCGTGCCGTAAATCACCGGAAACTGAAACACTTGCGCAATATTACGCTCAGACGTGGACAGCGCGGTCACATCCACACCATCAAAAAGCAATTTCCCCTCTGAGGGTTGCACGATACCCGACATGATGTTCAACATGGTGGTTTTACCACAGCCCGAAGGCCCTAAAATTGCATAACGGCCACCATCAACCCAGGTCATATTAAACGGGTTCAACGCATAGGTCTTATCCGCCGCTTGCGGGTTATATGAATGCGCAATATTTTGCAGTTCAATTTTAGCCATTACTTCAGTCCGCCATAGGGTGAGGATTTTAATCTTCCATCCGTTGCAAATGCATAAAGATGCGCTGTGTCAAATTGTGCTGTCACGGTCTCACCTATGTTAAAATTCTGAACCGAATCCAACAGGCCCACCACCTGTACATGCTCATGTTTAAGGTGCAGGAAGGTTTCAGAGCCACTGATCTCGGACAGCTCAACAGTGAAGGGAAATCCACCCTCTGCCAAGCTGATCGCCGCGGCCCTCAGACCGAACACATAGGGGCCCTGCGGTAGCGCCTGACAATGCTGAGGCAGGTCAAATTGAATTTCCGCGTTTAAGATGATCTTGCCATCGGCCACGGTGCCTTCAAACAGGTTCATCGCCGGATCATTGGTGATTTGCGAGACTTTGGTCGAACTGGGGTTCTCATATACTTCTTTTGCGCTGGCCTGCTGCAGGATGCGCCCTTCATCCATGACCAATATCTGCCCGCCCAGTTGCATCGCCTCGACAGGATCGGTCGAAGAATAAATCAAAATAGAATTTTCAGAGGCTTTCGCGCTAAAAATATTTTTGAACTCTTCGCGCAATTGTTCGCGCAATTTATAATCCAAATTCACCAAAGGCTCATCCAGCAGCACAATATTGGCCTCTTTCACCAAAGAGCGCGCCAGCGCCACCCGCTGTTGCTGGCCGCCCGACAAGGCTTGGATTTTACGGTTTTCAAACCCTTCTAATCCCACTTGCGCAAGCGCTTTCATTACCCGATCGTTCAGCTCACCCATCGGCATGCGGCGCTGCTTCAAAGGGAAGGCGACATTTTCATACACGCTAAGATGCGGGTAATTGATGAATTGCTGATACACCATTGCCACTTCGCGCTTCCACACCGGAATGCGGCCAAAATCTCGTCCATCCAGGGTTAAACTGCCGCTTTCAGGCGCGATTAATCCCGCAATGGTTTTGAGCAAGGTGGTTTTGCCAGCCAAAGTTCGACCGATAATCGTGTAGATTTCACCCTTAGACATTTCAAAACAAACGTCATTCAAATGATATTCCGCATCCGGCTTCAGACGCAGGTTTGAGGCAATGAGTGACATTTATTTCAATGCTCCTGACAGGTTACCTTTTGACAAAAACCGCTCAACAATAAAGGCGACTAAGATCAGCGGCGCAACGCTGACCAAAGCGGCCGCGGACAGGCTCCACCAAGGCGTAATCGATGAATTCAGCGCCACGATCGCAACAGGTAGAAGCTGCACTTCTGTAAATGTCAAAATGAAGGAAAAGAAGAAATCAGTCCAACCGAAGATCATGCAAAACATGCCCGCCACGATGATTCCGGGAATCGAGTTTGGAAGCACAACTTTGTAAAACGCCTGATACGGGTTGCAACCATCAATCAATGCGGTTTCATCGATCTCGCGCGGTACTTTGTTAAAAAAATCAACCATGATCCACACCGCGATCGGCATCAGCAGCACGATATAAACCAAAATAAGGCCCAGCAACGTATCCAGCAACGAGAATTTGCCCAACATAATAAAGAACGGAATCGCCAGAACAACGGGGGGCATAATACGCTGCGAGATAAAGAAGAAGGTGATATCACCGTTGCGGATAGGGCCCGCTTTGAAGGTAAAGCGTGACAAAGCATAAGCCGCCAATGTGCCCAAAATAATGCTGATCAAGCTGCCCGCGCAGGTCACGAATACGCTGTTAAAAAACGGCTCAACGATATCTACGCCGCCCTGTGCCGGTGATTTCCAAAGCGCCCGCCAGCCTTCCAATGTGGGCTCAAAATCCACCCAAGGGATATAGGTGGCCCCATTGGTGACCGATTGGAAATCTTTAAATGAGGTCGAAATGGCCCAAAGGAACGGCGCAATCACAAAGACGGACCACAGGGTAACCGCAAGATATTTAAGAGTGCTGTAAAAATAACCCATGATTAATTACCCCGTACCATCAGTTTGACCAAAATCTTTGCAATGATCGTGAAGCTGATGATCATGATGATCAGATAGGTCAAAGACAGCGCTGCAGAATAACCAAATTGGAATTCACGCAAGCCTTTGATGAAGATGTAAAAACTGGAGGTCTCAGTGGCTGTGCCCGGCCCGCCCGAGGTTAAAACATATACCGTATCCATAATTTTCGAGGCTTCAATCAGCCGGATGATAATCGCCCCGATCGAAATTGGCGCCATCAACGGAAAGGTCACGTAAACGAAGGTTCGGATAGGCCCTGCGCCATCAATTGAGGCGGCCAAAAACGGCTCTTTCGGCAGCGATAAAAGACCCGCCAATAACAGCAGGAACATAAACGGCGTCCATTGCCAAACCTCAACCAAAACCACCGTGAATTTAGCAAGCAGCTCGCTACTGAGCCAAAGTGGCGTCATCCCGAACAGACTAAAGAAATCATTCACCGGTCCAAGCGACTCATGGAAAAAAGTACGCCAGATAACGGTCATAATCACCGGTGTCGTCATCATCGGGATTAAGAACAAAACCCGGAAAAATCTTTGAAAGACAATGTCTTTCCAAACCATGAGCGCCAATGCAAACCCGATCACATATTGCAAGAAGACGGTGGTTAGCGACAGCAAGCTCAAGCGGCCAAATGCTTCCCAAAACCGCGCATCATCCGTGAACAGGCGCACGTAATTTTCCAAACCGATAAAATCAAGCGCCGGATAAAAACTGTCCCAGCTTGAAAGGCTTAAGCGTACTGTAAACCCAATTGGAAATATCAAAATGCCCAAAAGGACCAAAAGCCCGGGAAGCAAAAACATATATTTATGTTTGAAGTTCATTGATTATCGCCCTGTTTTATAAGAAGCGCCCCAGAAAAGGGACGCTCCAATTCTCTTAAGTAGTGTTAAAGCTTACTCTGCGTCTTCCAGTGCAACACCAATAGCATAAGCTTCGCGAATTGTATCGGCTCCGATACGTTTCACAATTTTCTTCCACTCAGCGGCCACCTCATCTAAGGCTTCTTGCGGTGACAACTGACCCGCCAAAGCTTTCGATGTGCCGGTTGCGACGGCGCTGTTGAATTGGAAAACACCTGGCACCCGCAATGGGAACACACGGTTCGTGCTGCCTTCTTCCATTTCCATCAGAGTATCCGCATATTGCTGCGCAATCTCAGGATCCCAACCTTGACGCTCAACATAAATTTCAGGCACAAAGTCGGATTTCTTGAACGGGTTCACACCGAAGCGACCAATCGCAATATCGGCTTGGTGGTTGGCATCATTGGCAAAGAAGCATAGATAGTCAAAAGCCATCTCGTGGTTTTTGCTTTTCTTGGCAACCGCAGCTGTCCAACCCCAAACGATATAAGGTGCTTGATTATACGTATCTTCCCAAGCTGCGCTGTCGCGGTTCCACACCCGGTTTGACCCCGGCAAGGGCGCTGCGCCCACTTTGTTCTTGATCGGGCTGTCATCTTGCATCGCTGCCACAAACGCATCATCCCATGAGAAGCTGAACAATGTCTGTCCACCGCCGAATGAGTTAATCTCATCGCCAAGGCCAAAGTTAATGCCACCTGGTGGCACATATTTAGTTGCTTCAACCCAATCTGTCAGTGCTTCTACAAAACCCGGTCCATTGACCAATGGTTCCATGGTTTCCAGGTCGAAGAAGAATCCGCCCTTAACCCGCGGGTTCTTTGAATAGGCCACCGACCGGCTGAAAAACGCCGCGAACATCAGATCGTCTTTCTTCATAACTTCGGCTGAACCATATTCCAATTCGCCGTCATTATCCCAATCCCAACCATTGAAGAATGCAGCCATTTCGCCATATTCTTTCCAGGTTTGCGGAATCCGCAATTCCTTGCCCGTTTCCGCTTTATACTTTGCCTGATATTCAGGGTTATCAATCACGTCTTTGCGGTATTTCAGATAATGACGATCCCCATCGATTGGAAATTGGATCATTTCACCGCCCCAAGAGTTCACGTCAATATGACTCTGCGTAACGTCTTGCATTTGTGCCATATTCACATATTTCGCGGGCACGGGCTGCAAATATTGCTTCCAGTCGCGGATAAAGTTGGAAAAGCCGAACACGATGTCATAAGGTGCCTGACCCGCTTGAAACGGAACCATCGCTTTTGAATAAAGATCACCTGCAGGCGTGTGAATGACGTTCACCTCAGCGCCTGTCAACGCGCTGAACTGCTCCGCGTGAAGCGCTGTTGGCTCGCCCATAACAGGCACGGCATGGGTGTTGATCGTCAGCTTTTGACCGCTGTAATCTTTCTGCGACATCGACTCATAAGAGCATTCGCCCGCGATATCACCCGTGTTTTTGATATGCGGAAACTGATCGCTCCACTTATCCGCTTGCGCCGTACCAGCCAGCAGGGCTGCGCCCGCCGCCAATAGGCTTATGCTCACTTTTGTCTTCATTTTACTTCCTCCCAGTAGGTTTCGTATTTAATTAAGGTACAAGGACGCCCCGCCCTTTTACCTTGCCGTTATTCAAATCTTGCAAAGCCAGATTTGCATCTTCCAAGCTGTATTCCTGCGTTGCCAAATGAACCTGACCTTTATCCGCCAAAGACATCAATTCGGTTAGCTCAGCCCATGTTCCAACCAAGTTACCAATGATGTTCTTCTCAGTCGTGATCATCTCAAACGCGCTTACATTGATATCTTCGCCATATCCAACAACGTAATAGCTGCCCATCGCCCGCGTCATCGCAAGGCCCTTGGCTGTTGTGCCGCGCTCGGCCACAAAATCCAAGACCGCTTCGGCGCCCAAGCCTTTGGTCAGCTCCAACACCTTTTCAACCTCATTGCCATCCGCCTTGACGAGCGCATCCGCTCCGCAGCTTTCCGCAAGCTTCAACGCCATATCGGAAGGATCAACAACGATAATATCTGCCGCGCACATGGCCCGCAAAACCTGAATACCAATATGGCCCAAACCACCAGATCCGATCACAACGCATTTCTCACCCGGCAACAGGTGACGCGATGCTTTCTTTGCGGCGCGATAGGCCGTAAGGCCCGCATCTGCGTAGGCTGCCACTTCCTTAGGAACCAAAGTATGTGGCAGCTTCACGATGTTGCGTACGGAGGTTTTCAGCGCCTCTGCATAGCCCCCATTGCAATCAACGCCCGGGAAAGAACCATTCTCTCCATGCATGTCATGACCACGGCGGCACGCCAGACAAGTGCCACCGGTAATTTTAGGGTGCACGATGACGGGGTCGCCTTTTTTAAGCCCCTCGACTTCACTGCCCACATCTTCGATCCAGCCCGCATTCTCATGACCCATAATCAATGGCAGTAATTTACGGTCAGCATCGGTTGCCTCGCGCCAAACGCCCTCAATAATGTGAAGATCTGTTCTGCAGACCCCTGCGCCGCCGATGCGCACGATGACATCACTGGCTTTTTCGATTTTCGGATCGGGAACATTTTCCAGATCCACCCAAGACGATGCTGTTAGATCATCGTCGTATTGCTTCAGCACCTGCGCTTTCATAATATGCCTTTCATTCTCAGAACTCCTGCTGAATATTGCTTGGTTTTTCAGCTAAACAATCCATATAATTGTTCAAATATGTGCAGACCCGCCTAATTTGTGTTCAGTTTGTGAACAAATGGCCAGTTTGAGGCATCCGTCATTTGGCGCTAATACAAATGCAGAAGGGAGGTGGATATGAGCCAATTGGGCAATGGTTTTAAAGATGAGACCTTGACGCAAACCGCGCTTGGCACAGAGATTAAGATCTCTCAAGCCTCGCTTGCGGCCAGTTGGCGGCGCAGTTCTTCCTTTGGATTAGACCCAAATGGAAAGCCCGTTGATGCAGTGAAATCCGAAACTGAGTTTTTAGAAATCACGCAAAAGAACGAATATATAAAACAATTTGTCGCGCCGGAATTGGAACTTTTATACAATCAAATCGCGGGGACCAATTTCATGGTTGCCTATGCCGATAGCAGCGGGGTGGTTTTAGACGCGCTGCTGGATGAAGAGTTCAAAACCAGCGATGCTGGTCGCGCGGTCATCCCCGGTTCAATTTGGACGGAAAATTACCGCGGGACAAATGCATTGGGGCTGTGCCTGCATACGGGCACCTCGCAAATCGTTGCAGGCCGCGACCATTTTTTTCGAAAATTAGGCGACCTCTCTTGCTTTGCGGCGCCGATATATGGCCAGAACAATGAAATTGTGGGCATGATAGACGCAACATCAGATGCTTCATCGCGCCAACAGCATACGCTGGCTTTGGTAAAGCTGGCCTGTAAGAATGTAGAAAACAGATTATTTATTGATGAGTTCCGCAACTCATCGATCATCAGCTTTCACGCGCGCCATGAATATCTTTCTACTACCAGCGCCGCTTTGCTAGCTGTGGATGAACATGGCTTTATCGACGGTGCAAATATAAATGCAAAAATTATGCTCAATGGGCTTAACCTGTCGCATAAGCGCCATTTTGGCGATATTTTCGCGATCCCCTATTCGAGCATTGCCAATCGGTTAAATTCGAATGAAATCATCCGCATCCACGATGCGATGGGATCGGCCGTTTTCATGGCGATGAAAGAGCCCACCACCAAACGAATTATTGAAATAAATCCAAAAGGCACGTCGCTCTTAGCGGCCTCAAAGGCCGCAATATTGGATCAACACGGCCGGGCATTCCCGCCGGGTGAAAAACCGCAAACGCGCTGTTATATCGCCGAAGATTCGGGCTTAAAGCGCCATTTATCGCGTGCTGAGCGAGCGCTGTCTCATGATTTACCAATCTTCATCGAAGGGCCCAGAGGCTCTGGGAAAAGGGCCACCGCGCAAGAATTGCATGACATCTATCTGCCCAAGCGACCTTTTGTCGAAATAAAATGTAATTTATTAACCTCTGAGAACCACGAAGAGCTGTTATTTGGGCCCGAAGGCAAGCTGGCTTATTTTCAGCCAAACGGGTCAACTTTGGCGCAAAATAAGCTGCGCAAAGCCCAAGGCGGCAGCCTGTTTATCAGTGGTATTGAAAATTTGCCGCTGCCCGTACAAAAAACGTTTGTTCAAATCTTTGAGGCGCGCCAAGACTGTGAATTGGGCGATTATGAACATAAAATTGCGGCGGTATTTGCGTCGAGCAGGTTATCCCTGCATGACTTGCGCATAGAGCATGATATGGACCCCGAGTTTCTAGATAGTATTTTCGGCGCGCAGATATTGTTGCCCAGTCTAGCGCAAAGAATGGATTTTAGAAAGCTGGCGGCAGAGCTTTTAAAAGAGATCTCGCCCGAGCATATATTGTCAAAACCGGCTCTTGACCTTTTGGAAACCCGGGAATGGCCCGGCCATATACGCCAGCTGAAAAAAATGCTGCAGGTGCTGGTTGCCAATTCCGCCACGACAATCATCCGCCCCGAGGCCATCGAAGGGGAGCAAAATATGTCGGGCGGTGAAATTATCCCTTGCGCCCCCTGCGCGCAATCGCCAATGCGCAAGGAAAGCTGCGTTTTAATCCAGAAAACCTGGATGGATTCAGGCGGTAATATCAGCCTTGTGGCGCGCAGATTGGGTGTATCGCGTACAACGATTTATAAACATATCAAAGGGCTTTAGGCGATTTAGCGGTTTTAAGGAACAAGCTCCCATTAGAAACCAGCAAAGCGCCAATCACAACACCGCCTCCGGCAAGCGCCCAAAAGCCCGGATTTTCCGAAATCACCGCCCAGACCAGCAGCGGCGCCAAGACAGATTCGAGTAAGATCAAGAGAGAGACTTCTGGAGCACTGAGATAGCGGGGGCCAAGCGTTAGGAAGCATGTGCCCAACGCGATAAAAACACCGTGCAAAATATAAAGCATAATATTCGCTTCAATCTCAAGCCCCGAGCCAAGCGTGGGAAACAATACGAGCGCAGACCCCAAATAAGCGATTGGAATCGCTGGAATCATTGAAACATGTTTCAATCGGCGCAGCATTGTAAGCGCCCCGGCATAAGCAGCAGATACATAGACAGCCCAAAGATCCCCCGTCCAATTTGCCAATTCATTTTCGCCCGAGCCATAAGCGATGATCGCCAACCCAACCCCAACAAAAACGATCGTCAAACCAGTGCGTCTTGAAATATGTTCGCCCAAGAATATGCTGCTGAAAATCGCCGAAAACACCGGCATGGAGGCAAAGATAAACACAACATTCGCAACGCTGGTTTGACTTACCGCCATTACAAAAGCCGGAGATGTCGAACCGATCAAAAAGCAATAAGCCCAGCCAAGCTTTCCCATCAACAAGATATTGCGAAAACTGGGTGCGCCCTTGAATACAAGCAAACCGGCCGAGATAACGAGACCAGAGATTAAGCTTCTCCAAAACGCTGTTACCAGTGGCTCGGCTGTGATCAACCGTACAAAAAGCGAATCCGGTACAACGCATAAAACGCCCAGAAACGTGTAGAGTAAACCTTTATGAGTGTCCGTCATGGCGAAACGCTGCTGCCTTTTCATATGCCGCGTTACTATCACTGCCTTTGCTTAATTAGACCAGTCTTTCTTAATATCCCAAGAGTGATCTGCCCTTTTACAATGAAATATTCTCCGTAAGGCTTTTGGCCGGGCTTACAAAAACGCATCGCAGATCTTTGAAAACACTTGCATGCAAGCCTGCTTCATTTTTCAACGGCCACGCCGCTCTATAAAAGCTCAGCCTTTAGGGAGCAGGCTTTTATGTGATATATGCGCTGAAAGCTTCTTGTTTCAGGTATCTGACGCGGTTGCCGGCCTCACCCATGACACCGCGCCTTAAAAGCCTAAGCTTTTGCCACCTACAGCAGTTTATCATCCGTCCCTCCCTGAAACAGAGCTTTGATAGGCCGCTAAGCTATCCATCAACTGCGCGCCCACTGGTACGTTCTGCCGTGCACAAAATTCATTCCAAACTGCAGAAAAAGGTAGATCCTTCAGCTCTTCTGTCAGGATCAACCTGCCCGTGAAATCCAAATTATGTTCAAGCGATTTCAACCTTTTCTGGGGCAATAACAGCGCCCGAAGAAGCGCTTTTTGCATATTGCGTACGCCCACAACCCAAGCCGCAGTACGACTGATCGTGGCATCAAAGAAATCAAGGCCAATATGTGTGCGTTCCAAAAGATCCGTAAAAACCAACTCTTGTGCCATTTGCAAAATTTCGTCGGTCAGCAAAATCACATGGTCGCTGTCCCAGCGCATCGGCCGCGAGACATGCAGCAAAATCTCCGGAACCGATAATGCGACCGCGCTTAGCTTATCGGCAATATTTTCCGTAGGGTGAAAATGCCCCATATCCAAACACAGCGCGATTTTGCGGCGGATGGCATAACCCAGGTAAAATTCATGGCTGCCCACGGTCATGGCCTCAACGCCAATTCCAAACAGCTTTGACTCAACCGCATCAATCAGGTGACTTTGGTCAAATTTTTCGCTGAGCATCATATCCAGCGCCTTTTCAAGCCGTTGCCGCGCCGCCATACGATCAACAGGAATATCCTTGGATCCATCGGGCACCCAAATATTATTGATCGCAGGTGAGCCTAAAGCCTGCCCCATTTGCGCGGCAATCTCGCGCGTGCGCCGCCCATGCTCGATCCAAAATTCTCGAATACCTGCGTCTGGATGCGAAAGCGTTAAATTATCATCTGCCTTCGGATGGGCAAAAAACGTTGGATTAAAATCAAGCTTGATGTCACTGTCTTTCGCCCAATCGACCCAAGGTACAAAATGCTTATATTCAATTTCATCGCGATCGGGCGTTCCCTCTGTATCCATGTAAAACGCATGTAAGTTCAAACGATGACGGCCTGGTATCTGCGAGATCGCAAAATCCAAATCCGCACGCAATTCCGCAGGATTACGCGCCCGCCCCGGAAAATTACCCGTCGCTTGAATGCCACCGCCCGAGGCGGCGGTCAGCCCTTCGAAGCCGCGCACATCATCGCCTTGCCAAGAATGAATGGAAATCGCCACCTGAGCCAGCCGCGCGATAGCAGCTTCTGCATCAACGTTCCAATCAGAAAATATCGCACGGGCGCTCTCATATGTCGCAGTCATTCTATGCTCTCCTAACGTGTAAAGGCCTCTTTATTTCCCGCATCAACGTTCAAAATATTACCTGTTGATTTTTCTGACAGGTCAGACGCGAAAAAATAAGCCGCCTCGGCAATATCTTCAGGCAGCACTGATTTCTTCAGCAAAGATCTGTTTCTGTACATTTCTTCAAGACCATCCTTATCCGTCTTATAGGTTAAGGCGCGCTGTTCGAGCCAGTCTCCCTCCCATATTTTTGATCCTTTCAACACGGCATCAGGGTTTATCACATTCACGCGGATACCAAGCTCTGCCCCCTCTAGGGCTAAACAACGGGCCAAATGAAGTTCTGCAGCCTTTGCAGTGCAATAAGCGCTTGCGTTCGGGCTGGCCGCCAATCCGTTTTTGGAGGCCACAAAAACCACCGCGCCGCCCAAGGCTTGCGCGCGCATCGTGATAAAGGCTGCCCGACTGACAAGAAAATACCCGGTCGATAAAATATCAAAGTTTTTATTCCATAACGCAAGCGTTGTCTCTTCGATCGGAGCCGAAGACGCAATGCCCGCGTTTGAGACCACGATATCCAAGCCTCCGAATTCTAAAACCGCTGTTTGAAACGCTGCGGCTATCTCAGCCTCGCTGGTAACGTTCATAACCACGGCGCGCACCACATCCTGTCCATATTGGGCTGTCAATCGGTCCGCTGCAGCGTTCAGGCCATCGCCGTCAATATCGGCCAACATCACGCAAGCCCCTTCGGATAGATATTTTTGCGCTGTTGCGGACCCGATGCCACCGGCGGCCCCTGTTATCAACGCAATCCGCCCCGCCAAGCTTTTTGGCTTTGGCATGCGTTGCAATTTGGCTTCTTCCAAAGCCCAATATTCAATATCAAACGCCTCTTGTTCCAACAAACCGGTATATTCAGAGACAGAAGACGCCCCGCGCATGACGTTGATCGCATTCACATAAAACTCGCCGGATATGCGCGCAGTTGCTTTGTCTTTGGCAAAGGTGATCATACCCACCCCCGGCAGCAAATACACGATTGGATTGGGGTCACGCAGCGCTGGGGAATCGGCATGTTGACAGCGCGTATAATAGGCTCGGTAAGCGTTTCGATAATCATCAATCTGTTGTGGCAATCGCTTGATTACTGCCTGCACATCCTGCGCATCGGGGTTAAAATCAACCACCAAGGGGCGGATTTTGGTACGCAGAAAATGATCGGGGCAAGAGGTTCCAAGCGCCGCCAGCATTTGCAGCTGATGCGCGTTTACAAATTCAAGCACTTCTGGGCTGTCATTGAAATGGCCGACCATATGCTGGCTTTCGCAAATCAAGCCACGGATAGCTGGCATGATCTTGGCGGCCACCGCGCGCCGTTCCACAGGCGGCAAGCTCTCATGCAAGGCGTCCCCAAAGGCAGGCTGGCTATCTGCTTTGCTTTGAAACCAATCCATGGCCTTTTGAATGATTTCCAATGTCAGACTGTAACAGGTTTTCGCATCATCATCCCAAGTGAACAAACCATGGCTTTCCAAAACGACACCCCGCGCGTTCGGATTTTCTAAACAAAAATTTTCAAGCCAGAGACCCAGCTCATATCCAGGCCTTTTCCATGGCAACCACCCGATATCATCCCCAAATATTTCTGCGGTTAACGCCTTAGAATTTTTGGAGGCCGCAATTGCGATGATCGCATCTGGATGCATGTGATCCACATGTTTCTTGGGCACATAGGCATGTAAGGGCGTATCGATCGAGGCTGCGCGTGCGTTCAAGTTAAACGTGCAATGGGGCAAGAATGCTACCATTTCATCTTCGAATTCAACGCCGCGATACAACGATTTCAACGCCCGCAACTTATCCATGTAGAGCGTGGCAAACCCATCCAATTTGATCGATCCAACATCTCCGCCTGAGCCTTTAACCCAGAGCACCTCGACCGCGTCATGGGTCAACGGATCCTCTTCTTGTACTTTTGCGCTGGTATTACCGCCGCCATAATTGGTAATCCGCTTGTCAGACCCCAATAAATTCGAGCGATATAGCAGCTTTTCGGGCTCTGTCATGTCCAGCGCGACCTTGTCATCCCAAAGATGCTCAAGCTGCCGTTGCGCGTTGCTCATGGTCATAGGACCCTCCTTAACCGAAAATTAGCCCATATCCTGTGTAAAAAGCTGCATACCCTGCGGCAGATTGTCAATCCCAAACAATCAATAATACGCAGTTTTTGATTATTTGTGACTGAATATGAAATTTTATGATTGACAAAATGGGTCTGCATACGCCAGCATTTTAAGCGAGAGGTACAAGATGCATGAACGAGAACGCCATCGCGTGATATTGTCAGCGGTTCAAGACCGCCCTGTGGTTACCGTGATTGATATGTGCAGCCTGACCGGCGCTTCAGAGGCAACCATCCGCAGAGATATCGCCACATTACACATTGAGAAAAAGCTGCGCCGCATCCGAGGGGGGGCAGAAGCCTTGGCTCCGCCGCAATCTGTCGGGCTGGCGGGGCGGCCTTTCGATGTGAATAAAACGTTCCAAGTTGCGCAAAAGCAAGCCATTGCAAGTGCTGCTGTAAATCTCTGCGCAGATGGCGAGTCGATCATCATAAATGGCGGCACCACCACGTTCCAAATGGTTCATACGCTGGCCACGCGCAGAATGCAGGTGTTCACAAATTCCTTTCCGATCGCTGAGCATTTGCTGAAGCATTCCAAAAACACGGTCACAATATCCGGCGGTACACTTTACCGGGAACAAAACATCGTTCTATCTCCCTTTGACAATGACGTGACGCGAAATTTTTACGCGCATCGCATGTTCATGGGAGCGCATGGTCTGGGCAGAATCGGGTTGATGGAAGCCGACCCGCTTTTGGTGCAAGCCGAACAAAAATTGATCGGTCAGGCAGATGAATTGGTGGTATTAGCCGATAGCAGCAAGTTTGCGAAACGCTCAAGCCTTGTGCTGTGCCCGTTGGCGCAAATCCACACCGTTATTACAGATGATGGCATCCCTGATAAAGCCGCCTCAATGCTTGAGGCAGCAGGCGTGTCACTTCACGTGGTCTCACAAGAGGCTGCAAAATCACAGGGGGAAGCCTCTTAAAGACCGCCAACACACATAAGGGAGGAAAACATGCGTGTTCTTAAAAGTTTACTAACAACCGCGGCTATTGCAGCCACAATGATCGGGTCAGCCGTTCAAGCCGGAGATATGAAAATCGCTCTGGTTGTCAAAGCTTTGGGTATCGGGTTTTTTGAAGCTGCGGCAAAGGGTGCCGAAGAAGCCGCCGCCGAATTGGGCGGCGTTGATATTATTTACACCGGTCCAACAGACACAACCGCTGAAGGCCAAATCGAAGTTATTAACAGCTTGATCGCGCAAGGCGTAGATGCCATTGCCATTTCCGCCAATGATCCAGACGCGCTGGTTCCCTCGCTTAAAAAAGCGATGTCACGAGGCATCACCGTGATCTCTTGGGATTCGGGCGTTGCCGCAGAGGGCCGTCAAATGCACCTCAACCCCTCAAGCAACGCGTTGATCGGCAATACGATCATTAAATTGGCCTCCGATCATATGCCCGACGGTGGCGATGTTGCCATCCTATCTGCCAGCGCAACGGCCACCAATCAAAACATCTGGATCGAAGAAGCCAAGAAAGTGTTGCCAAATTATGCTGGGGTCAACTTGGTTGCCACAGTATATGGCGATGATCTTTCGGATAAATCCTATCGTGAGGCCGAAGGTCTGATGGCCACATACCCAAATCTGAAGGCGATTATCGCGCCAACCACGGTTGGCATTCTCGCAGCATCACAAGCAGTGACCGATGCTGGAAAAATTGGGGAAATCAACGTTACCGGCCTAGGCTTACCATCCGAAATGGCGGGCGCAGTAGCATCAGGCGCAACCAAAAGCTTCGCGATTTGGAACCCGATTGATCTGGGTTATGCCGCAACCATGCTCTCGTATAATATTGCCAAAGGCGCCGACACAAAACCAGGCGCAGCGGTTGGCATGGGCAGAATAGGCAAGGCGGTTTTGAATGATAATAATGAAGCCGCGATGTCGGATCCCTTCACCTATGACGCCTCAAATATCGATCAATTCAAAACGATATTCTAAAGCGAATTGTTTGGGGCAGCGCAAGCTGCCTCAGGCCCTTTAAGATTTAAAAATGCGCCCTGAACCCAAATCAAACCAAGCCATCTTGACGCTTACAGGGGTCTCCAAATCTTTTCCCGGTGTGAAAGCGTTATCGGATGTTCAGCTTCAGCTTTATCCGGGCCAAGTGATGGCGCTTGTCGGCGAAAACGGCGCGGGCAAATCAACAATCGTTAAAATTCTTACTGGGATTTATCAGCCCGAAGAAGGCGAAATCCGACTGAATGGCGCGCCGCTTCGGCTAAACAGCGCACAAGATGCTTCACAGGCCGGCATCACAGCGATCCATCAAGAAACTGTTTTATTTGACGATCTCTCGGTCGCGGAAAATATATTTCTTGGACATGCCCCGCGCAGCAAGCTGGGCCTTATTGACCGCAAAGCCCAAACCCAAGAGGCCAAAAACATTTTGCGCAGCATTGGCGCCAAGTTAAATCCTGAGGCGCGGCTCGGAGATCTGGGCATCGCTTCCAAACATCTTGTTGCGATCGCCCGCGCGCTTTCAATCCAAGCGCAAGTTGTGATTTTGGATGAACCGACAGCCGCCCTATCGCATAAAGAAATCAATGAACTCTATGACTTGGTAGAGCTGCTAAAAACACAGGGAAAAGCCATTTTATTCATCAGTCACAAATTTGATGAAATCTTTCATATTGCGGATCGGTATACCGTTTTTCGCGATGGTGCTTTTGTGGGTGACGGAAAAATTGCGGATCTGAACGAAGATGATCTGGTCAAAATGATGGTGGGCCGCTCTGTAGATCAAATTTTTCCACCGCGCCAGCATCAAAAAGGTAAGCCTGTTTTAGAGGTGTCTGGCTGCGCCCATCCCACCGAATTTGAGGATATCAGCTTCACGCTTCACGAAGGAGAAATTTTGGGGTTTTATGGCCTGGTGGGCGCTGGAAGATCCGAGTTCATGCAAACGCTATTTGGGATGACCAAACTTTCGAAAGGCAAAATTATCATCGATGGCAAATCCCACTCGATCCACTCGCCTGCCGATGCGATAGAGGCCGGAATTGTCTACGTACCCGAGGATCGGGGCCAACAGGGCACTATACGACCGTTGCCGATTTTTCAAAACGTTACGTTGCCCTCTTTAAACCGCACGTCGCGCAATGGGTTTTTGCGGCTTGCCAATGAGTTTGCACTAACGCGAGAATATACCGAACGCTTAGAGCTACGCGCAGCCTCGCTTGACGTTCCGCTGGCAACACTTTCAGGAGGCAATCAGCAAAAAGTGGTGATCGCAAAATGGCTGGCGACCACCCCTAAAATTATCATTCTTGATGAGCCCACGAAAGGCATCGATATCGGTTCAAAAGCCGCCGTGCATGCTTTCATGGCGGAACTGGCGGCGCAGGGTTTGGCGGTTATTATGGTCAGCTCCGAAATCCCCGAAATTCTTGGCATGTCGGATCGGGTGATTGTGATGCGCGAGGGGCGCATTGCAACCGAAGCGGCGGGCAATGGGCTTACGCCAGAGAATCTTGTCAGATATGCAGCCGGGTTAAAGGAGGCTTAAGTGAAATCGATATTTTCATCCCGCGAAGCCATTCTCTCTGCGGCTATTTTAATTGCGCTTGGCTTAATCGCCACTCGGTTTCCCGCCTTTATTGAGCCCAAAAAATTATTGGCGGTGTTTAACGACACCTCTCCTCTAATTATTTTAGCCATCGGCCAAATGATCGTGATCTTAACAAAATGCATCGATCTCTCGGTCGCAGCCAACCTTGCCCTTTCTGGGATGATCGTTGCAATGACAAATGGCATGGCGCCCGATCTTCCGATTGCCATCTTGATTTTGATTGCAATCGGCATTGGAACTGTTTTGGGGGCGCTGAACGGCCTTCTTGTTTGGAAATTAAGCATTCCATCAATCGTGGTGACATTGGGCAGCATGACCATTTTCAGGGGCATTATATTTGTTATTTCAGATGGGAAATGGGTCAATGCGCATGAAATGACGGCTGCCTTCAAAGCGGTGCCGCGCGAGGTAATTTTTGGGCTTCCAGGTTTGAGCTGGTTTGCCATATTCGCGGTTATATTTTTTGCAATCTTATTAACGCGAACACCGCTGGGGCGTATGTTTTTTGCCGTGGGATCAAATCCAAACGCAGCAGTTTACACAGGAATAAGCGTCGGCAAAACGCAATTCTGGGCCTTTGTATTTTCTGGCGCGCTATCTGGATTGGCCGGCTATCTTTGGGTGGCCCGCTATTCGGTGGCCTATGTTGATATTGCGATTGGTTTTGAGCTTGAAGTGGTGGCCGCCTGCGTGATCGGAGGGGTGGCGATTTCCGGAGGGATAGGATCAATCGCCGGCGCCGTGTTGGGCGCGCTGTTCCTTGGTGTGATCAAAAATGCCCTGCCGGTTATTGGCATCAGCCCGTTTTGGCAAATGGCAATATCAGGATCAGCCATCATTGTTGCGATTGCCCTAAACACGCGCGCGCTGCGCAAAAAAGGCCGGGTGATCCTAAAATCAGCGGAGGCCCAAGGATGAAGACGCAAGCGCGAGATATTCCAGACCGGTTGCAAAACCCGTTTCTGACGCAAATTAAAAGCTGGGAAACGCTGCTTTTGGCGGTCGCTATCGGTATTTTCATCGCAAATTCTTTTGCCTCTCCGCATTTTTTAAACGCTTGGAACCTCAGTGATGCGACATTCAATTTCACCGAAAAAGCGATGATCGCTTTTGCAATGGCATTGTTGATCATTGCTGGCGAAATTGATCTAAGCGTGGCCTCGATTATTGCGCTTGCCTCAACAGCGATGGGCGCAATCGCGCAACTGGACGTGTCAACCACGACATTGGTGGTAACCGGCCTTCTTACCGGTTTGGCCTGCGGCGCGTTTAACGCGGTTTTGGTTACCGGCTTTGGGCTGCCCTCGATCGTTGTAACCATCGGAACCATGAGCCTGTTCAGAGGCATCAGCTACATCGTTCTGGGGGATCAAGCCTATCGGGGCTATCCCTCAGATTTTGCCTTTTTTGGACAGGGCTATGTGTTCTGGGTGATCAGTTTTGAATTTGTGCTCTTCGCCATATTGGCGGTGATCTATGGGATCCTACTTCATTGGACGAATTTTGGCCGCGCGGTTTATGCGATTGGAAACAATGCCACCGGTGCGCTGTTTTCGGGCATTCGCGTGAACCGCGTTAAATTTATCCTATTCCTGATGACCGGCGCGATGTCGGGCTTGGCGGCGGTCTGCCTCACCTCACGCTTGGGCTCTACGCGGCCCTCAATCGGAATGGGAATGGAATTGGAGGTGGTGACCATGGTGGTTCTGGGCGGGGTCAGCATATTGGGCGGATCTGGCACAATTACGGGGGTTATCATCGCCGCTTTCGTGATGGGTCTGGTTACGTTTGGATTGGGTCTGCTGAACGTTCCCGGGATCGTTATGTCGATTTTCATCGGCCTTTTGCTGATTGGCGTGATTGCGCTGCCACGCTTGTGGCAGATCTGGAGGATGTGATGGAGAAAATCGCCTTTAAAATGCGCTTAACCCCCGGCCAAAAAGAAGAGTATAAGCGCCGCCATGATGAAATATGGCCAGAATTAATCGCGCTTCTCAAAGAGGCTGGTATATCCGATTATTCGATCTTTCTGGATGACGAAAGCGAGGTTTTATTTGGGGTTTTATGGCGAGAAAATGACCATAAAATGGAGGATCTGCCCGCGCATCCTGTGATGCAGCGCTGGTGGGCTTATATGGCAGATATCATGGAAACCAGCCCGACCAATGAACCCGTCGTGCAACGCTTAAGCGACCTATTTCATATGCCATGAGCCATATCGCCGTTATTGATATCGGGAAAACCAATGCCAAGCTTGCGCTGGTCAACAGCGTCGGCCTTCACGAAATAACGGTAATCACCCAGCCCAACCGCGTGGTTGACTCCCCGCCTTGGCCGCATTTCGATCTGGCTGAGATTTGGGCTTTCATCCAAAACGGATTGGCCCAATTTCAAAAACAATACGGCATCGATGCGATCAGTGTTACAACTCACGGGGCCTCAATTGTGCTCATCGGACAAAATGGTGAGGCCTTTCCGATGTTGGATTATGAATATTCCGCCGTCAATTCTTTGTCTGACAGTTATGCCCAGCTGCGCGCAGACTTCGCACAAACCGGATCTCCCCGCTTGCCCAATGGGTTGAATATCGGGGCCCAGCTGCATTGGATGCTCACCACTGAGCCGATGATCCGAAGCCGCCTTGCGAGCATTGTCACCTATCCGCAATATTGGGGTTACCTGCTCACCGGAGAGCGCGCGAGCGATTTTACAAGCCTAGGCTGCCACAGCGATTTATGGAACCCCTATGCGCGCGATTTTGCCACAACCTTGGACGCGCTTGGCCTTCGAAGCTGCTTTGCCCCAGTGCGCCCTCCAGATGAGATTTTGGGCGAGGTTAAACCTGCCTTGGCCCAAAAGCTCGGGCTGCCGGCACATCTTCCTGTCATGGTTGGCATCCATGACAGCAATGCCTCGCTATATCCGCATCTTTTATCTCAGAGCGGTAGTTTCTCGGTGGTGTCCTCGGGCACTTGGACCATCGCTATGGCCATTAATGGCTCAAAACTGGACCTAGAACCAAATCGCGACAGTTTGATCAACGTGAATGCGCTTGGGGATCCCGTGCCCACGGCCCGTTTTATGGGGGGGCGGGAATTTGATCTTATTCAAAACGGCCGAATCTATGCACCAACCAAATCCGATGAGCAATCGGTTCTCGAAAAAGGCCTTTTCCTTCTGCCCGCGATAGAGCCTGCAACCGGACCATTTCAAGGCCGCGTGACAGCTTGGTCTGTTGCAAAGCGCAGCGCAGGCGAGGAAAGCGTGGCCTTATCTTTCTACCTAGCCTTAATGACGCGCACCTGCTTGGACTTGATTGGCGCGCGCGGGCCGGTGATTGTAGAGGGCCCTTTTGCAAAGAATAATGAATATCTCCGGATGCTCTCAGCGCTTTCGCCAGAGGGCGTGCTGACCAGCGTTTCGCATACAGGAACAAGTATTGGCGCGGCCCTCTTATGTTTGACGCAGCACAAACAGGCTGCAACCGCTCTGAACTATGCTTGCCAGGATGAGCCGGCGTTGCAAGCCTATAGCGCAGCTTGGCGGGGGGCGGTTGAGACCGGCCTCTAGCCTCGGGGCGCCAATCGGAACACCACCGCCTGTTCAAACGGCGCCCGGGATTGCATTTTGGGTTTGGCAAATCTATCGCATCAGCCTGTGTCGTAAAGCCTATTCTGGCCGCAAAACCGGCGGAACACGGGAAACATAAGAGCGATTGCTTATATGCCCAAATAGGGCCCCACCGCATATAAAACTTCTGACGATTATCCTGTCGCGCAAAGCCCAACTCTAATAAAGGCCCTGCGAATTGGGCCGTTTAAACCTTTGAACGCTGGACTATATTGCAGCGTCACACAGGCCCAGTATATTCACCGCGCGCCGGATAATCATTTGCAATCGCAAAATCAAGCGCGCCGATCAGCTCTGAAAAATGCGGCCGCACGAAGGGCATCGTTTGAACCGACGCATAATAAAGCGTCTGATCGGGTGAAACCATAAACAGACCAGGCTCTGCAAACAGCTTAGGCTCTTCTATACCGATCGAGGTTTTACCGCGTGATGTCGAGATATAAAGCCCCCAGTCACGGGCGATCGACAAAGGCAGATCATAGCCAAAACGCAAACCATCGATGCCAATTTTCTGCGCCATTTTTTCGGTACGCTCTTGCCCGTCAGAACTGATAGCGATGGTGCCCACACCGCGCTCGGCAAACGCATTTACCAGGGCCTGAAACTCTTTGAGATAGGTTGCACAAAGCGGACAATGCAATCCGCGGTAAAAGCAGAGCACGGTTCCGCGTTGGCTCGTTTCAGATGAAAGATCAAACAGCCCTTGATCAAGCGTTGGAACGCTCAGATTGGGTGTTTTTTGGCGGGGAACAAGCATGTAAAACCTTCTTTTTGGATTGTTCCTTTTTTATAGGCCGCTTCACATAATAACAAAACCTAATCTTTTGCTTATGCCCAGCCTGATCGGATCCCCTTTCTCGAACGGCAGCGCACCCAGCTAAAAAAACCAACATAACGATATACCTCTGCAATAGGCAAAAGAGAGCAACGGTTTGATCAGGGTAAACCAGCCAGACCCCATCTTTTAGCGCCAAAATGGTAATTTTTTAACTTTTCAACCTGCATTTCAGCGCCGTGCGCCATTGCAACGCGCGGCGTTGGCTTTCGCGCAAGCCATATGAATTTGCCCAGATCTTTACCGGCCAGCACGGGGCCGATCATAGCGATGGACCTCTTTTAAACCTTGCACTATCATCAAGGCTCGTCCGCGAAATGGGGGCCGATAAAGCCTATCACCTTGAACGCTTGCAGGAGAGATATGAATGACATGCGTTTTTATACAAATAAGATGCGCACCGGGAAAAACCTATCAAGTGGCGGATGCGCTATCCCTCAAGGAAGTCCATTCTGAAATGTATTCCACCAGTGGCGATTTTGACTTGCTGCTGAAAATCTACGTGCCAGAGGGCAAAGATGTTGGGCGCTATATCAACGAATTAATCGGCCCCATTGAGGGTATTCAGCGAACGCTGACAACGCTGACTTTTTCAGCATTCTAATTGACCATATAAGGGAGGAAAAAATGAATAAATTTCTGATGGCGACGGCTGCGCTTGCGCTTGGTGCAACCAGCGTGTTTGCGGATGTAAAAATCGGTATGATCACAACTTTATCAGGCGGTGGTGCCGGCCTTGGAATTGATGTGCGCGATGGGTTCATGCTGGCTATTGCACAATCTGGCCGCAACGATATCGACGTTGTTATCGAAGATGATCAGCGTAAACCCGATATCGCGGTCCAGCTGTCGGATAAAATGATCCAATCCGAACGGGTTGATATTATGACTGGAATTATCTGGTCAAACCTCGCAATGGCCGTGGTGCCGGCCGTGACCAATCAAAGCGTGTTTTACCTTTCGCCAAATGCGGGCCCATCACTTTTAGCGGGCCGGGGGTGCCACGAAAATTACTTTAATGTGGCATGGCAAAATGACAATCTGCACGAGGCAGCTGGCGCCTATGCCAACAACGCCGGGTATAAAAATAGCTTTATCATGGCGCCCAATTACCCCGCCGGGCAAGACGCCTTGACAGGGTATAAGCGCTTTCACACTGGCGATCTGGCGGGAGAGGTTTTCACCAAGCTCGGGCAAACTGATTACGCGGCCGAAATCGCGCAAATCCGCGCCAGTGGCGCTGACAGCGTTTATTTCTTTTTGCCCGGTGGCATGGGGATCTCTTTCTTGAAACAATATGCAGATAGCGGAATTGATATTCCGGTTGTAGGCCCGGCCTTCAGTTTTGACCAAGGGATCCTACAGGCCGTGGGAGCGGCCGCTTTGGGCGTTGTGAACACATCACAATGGAATAAGGATATCGACAACCCGACCAATGCGGCCTTTGTTGAAACCTTTCAGGCGGCCTATGGACGCTTGCCATCGCTGTATGCCAGCCAAGGGTTTGATACGGCCAATTTGCTGATTTCGGCGCTTGAAACAGCCCATCCATCCGATGCCGATAGCTTCCGCGACGCGCTGCGGGCCGCAAATTTTGACAGTACGCGGGGGACGTTTGCTTTTGGGCCAAACCACCACCCGATTCAAACGATTTACGCGCGCGAAGTGATCCAAGAAGGGGATGTCTTTACCAATAAAATCATCGGGGTGGCCTTCGAAAGCCACTCAGATGCTTATGCGGGCGATTGCAAAATGTAAGTGGTCTTTTGCGTGCCTGCTCGCAGGCGCGCAAAACTTTGGGGTTTCAATGTCCGCAATCCTTATCATCGAGCAAATTCTGAACGGCCTGCAATTTGGCGTTATGCTGTTTTTAATGGCGGCCGGTCTTACCTTGATTTTTGGCGTTATGGGATTGATCAACCTGGCGCATGGATCGCTTTACATGGTGGGGGCCTTTGCCGCTGCCAGCATGGCCGGCCTGACAGGCTCTTTCTTTATCGGCTTGCTCGCGGCGCTTATTGCTGCCGCGCTGGCCGGCGCAATTATCGAAATTGTGGTGATCAGACGGCTGTATAAAGCCGCGCATTTGGATCAGGTCCTGGCCACTTTTGCTCTCATCCTGATTTTCTCGGAAGGCACGCGCTGGCTGTTTGGATCCTTTCCCCTTTTTTTAGAGATACCCGCGCTTTTATCAGGGCCAATTGCCCTGCCCGGTGGCATACAATATCCGCTCTATCGCCTCAGCTTGATCGCGATTGGCCTGGCGGTGGCACTGGGGCTATGGGCCCTCATTGAAAAGACCCGGATCGGCATCCAAATCCGCGCCGGTGAAAATGACCGCGAAATGATCGCCGCGCTCGGAGTGGATATTTCAAAACTCTACACGCTGGTATTCGCGCTTGGCGCGGCCTTGGCTGGCACCGCCGGAGCTTTGGTTGGTGCCATCCAATCGGTGCAGGTTGGGATGGGAGAACCGGTGCTTATTTTAGCGTTTGTGGTGATCGTGATCGGCGGTATCGGTTCGATCCGAGGGGCATTTATCGGTGCGCTTTTGGTTGGCCTCACCGACACGCTTGGCGGGGTTTTTCTGCCCGAGCTGTTGAAGCTGTTCATGGAAACGGGCAGCGCGCAGAAAACCGGATCGGCTTTTGCCTCTATGGGTATCTATATTTTGATGGGCGGCGTACTGATTTGGAAGCCCACCGGATTATTTGGTGCCCGCGCATGAGGCTACGTGAGCCATATCTGAACGCTGCAGTTCTTCTAGGGCTGATTGGGCTGCCGCTTGCCGCGCTACTAGCAGATGCGCCATTTACGATCACATTGGCCACCCGCGCAGTGATCCTTGCGCTGGCCGCGGTCGGCTTGAATATTGCGTTGGGAATCGGCGGGCTGGTGAGCTTCGGACATGCGGTGTTCTTTGGTATTGGCGGTTATGTGATGGGCATTTTAGCCAGTCACGCGCAAACCTATACCCCGTTAGATTTGGGTTTCGTCTCGATAGAGGGCAGCAAATCTATGCCCGTGATTTGGCTTTCTGCCATGCTGATTTCAGGCATTATCGCGTTTTTTATTGGCCTGCTTTCGCTGCGCACCTCAGGCGTCTATTTCATTATGATCACCCTCGCCTTCGGGCAATTATTCTACTATTTCAGTATTTCTTGGCCCCAATATGGCGGAGAAGACGGATTATCGATCTATATGCGCAACGATTTTCCAGGGTTGAATACGTTAAAGCCCCTGCAATTCTTCTTCCTATGTTTTGGCTTATTATGCAGCGTGCTGTTTATAAAATCCAAGCTGCAATCTGCGCCTTTTGGGCTGGCGTTGAATGCCGCGCGGCAAACGCCGTTGCGCGCGCAAGCCGTTGGAATTGAGCCGCTGAAACTGCGGTTGCTGGCCTTTGTTATCTCGGGTGCGATCACCGGGCTTGCTGGTGCTTTATTTGCAGATCTTAACCGGTTTGTATCGCCCACAATGTTCAGCTGGCAGCTTTCAGGAGAGTTGATCGTGCTGATCATAATCGGCGGTGTTGGACGCTTGATGGGCCCTGTAATCGGGGCCTGCATGTTCGTAGCTTTGGAACATTTCTTGGGCGGGTTGACCGAGTTTTGGCACGTCTATCTGGGCCTGATCCTGCTCTGCATCGTTTTATTCGCGCGCGGCGGGCTGATTGGATTATTAACCGGCAAAGACGGAGCCAAAGTGTGATGGCCCAGCCGGTTCTTGCCACGCATAAGCTACAGAAAAGCTTTGGCGCCTTGATCGCCACCGATCGCGTATCGGTGACGCTGCTGCCAGGGGAAATTCACGCGGTGATTGGCCCGAACGGGGCAGGAAAATCAACCTTGATCAAACAAATATGCGGCAGCCTACAGCCTGATAGCGGCTCGGTGGATTTGCTGGGCAAAGATATTTCTCAGCTTGGGACTGCGGCGCGCGCGCGCCTAGGCTTGGCCCGCAGCTTTCAAATTTCAGAACTTGCTATGGAAGACACGGTTCTCCAAAATGTTGTGCTTGGGGGGATCGGAGCCATGCGTTCAGCCTGGCGGTTTTGGAGACCTGCTTTGCAAACACAGGCGCTGATTGAGCGCGCAGAATTGGCTTTGGCGCGCGTGAACCTTTTCGACCAGAAAGACACGATCTGCGCAAAATTAAGCCATGGGCAACGCCGCCAATTGGAAATAGCGGTGGCCTTAACCCTCGCACCAAAAGCCTTCATCATGGATGAGCCGATGGCAGGGCTGGGCGGCGAAGGCTCTAAAACAATGACCAAATTTCTGGATGGATTGCGCAGCGAGGCGCCGATCTTGCTGGTCGAGCATGATATGGACGCCGTTTTTGCGCTGGCCGACCGGATCAGTGTGCTGGTCTATGGAAAAATCATCGCCACCGGAAGCGCCCGCGAGATCCGCGCCGATCGCGCGGTGCGCGAAGCTTATCTAGGAGAGGCAGAATGAGCCTCTTATTGGTGGAAAACCTGCGCGCCTCTTATGGCAGCAGCCAAGCGCTTTCAGAGGTTGATCTCAGCATTTCTGAGGGCGAAGTCACCGCGCTTATGGGGCGCAATGGAATGGGAAAATCTACCACGGTGAAAGCCATTTGTCGGATGATCAATTCGCAGGGCGGTTTGACGCTAGAGGGTCAAAACCTGCATCTGCTTCACAGCAATCAAGTGGCTCGTAAAGGCGTTGGGTTGGTTCCCGAGGGCCGCCGCTGCTTTACCAATCTAAGCGTGGGCGAGAACCTGATCGCCGCGTCCCGCCCCGGCCATTGGACATTGAGCCGCGTCGCAGAGCTCTTCCCCCGCCTAGAGGAACGCCACGACCAATCCGCCGCCTCCCTCTCGGGCGGCGAGCAACAGATGCTCGCAATCGGACGGGCCTTGATGACCAACCCTCGGCTTTTGATCTTGGATGAAGCCACTGAGGGTTTGGCCCCCTTAATCCGACAAGAAATCTGGGCGGCTATTTCGCAACTAAAGCATCAAACCGGCTTGGCTATTTTACTGATCGACAAATCGCTCAAAGAGCTGACTGCTATCTCGGATAAAGCCGTGATCTTAGAGCGCGGCAAAACCGTGTGGTCCGGGCCAATGGCCCATCTGACGCGCGATATCACAGAAAGTTATTTGGGCGTCTAACGCCTTTGCCAAAACAAGCAAGGCCGTGAAGGTCGCCGCCTTTTATAGGCCCCACCAAAAAGCAAAATCCGCCCGCAGCCCAAACGCCCCGAACAGACAGATTTAGCAAGGTCACAGCCCCTTGCCCGACTTTCGCGTGCTTTGGGCGCCCCACCCCATATTGAATCACAAGAGCCTACCCATGCTGCGCGCTCATTGTGATTACAAAAAAGTGCATTGATCGAGCCGGAACAGAAAATAAGGCAGGCACAGCTGGCCGGATATTTTGACGCTGTTGCAATCAGCGTTGAAAAATCAGCGCACTGCTATGCCCAGATCTTTCAAGGCAAAAAATATAACCGGCAAACTGTCTAATAATAGGCAATTCTATTCCCTCAGAGCCCGCGCCGGTGCTAGAAAACGGGGGCCATGCGTTTCGTATTCCTGCTCAACTCACATGGCAGCAGGATCAAAAACCAGCCGCTTTTTCTGCGAACTGCTCTGCAATGGTAAAAAATATGCGCTCGGTGCGCGACTGGCTGGAGCAAACCCGGTAATTGCGAGAGTCCTTTAAGCGCTTGGATCATGAAAATTTCTCGAAATTGCAGAGACCCCCATGGCGCTTGACCTGAATTAGCCCTTATCGTTCTTATTTTTAGAACTCGAATTCTTCACGCAAGCGGCTATTTCATAGATTTAGGACAAGCATGAGGAATCTTCTATGTCAATTCGACCGGCCATCTCAATCAGCACCGCCACCCCAACCCGGGAAGGGGCAGGCGTGCATCTGCATCGCGCATTTGGCTTTAATGAGCCAGAAGCGCATGATCCCTTTTTATTGTTTGATGATTTCCGCAACGAAAACCCCGCCGCCTATGCAGGCGGCTTTCCCTGGCACCCGCATCGGGGCATCGAAACCATCACCTATGTGTTGAATGGATCCGTTGCCCATAGCGATAGTTTGGGAAACACCGGCACTTTGGGCGCGGGCGATGTACAATGGATGACGGCCGGATCGGGGATCATGCATCAAGAAATGCCCAGTGGAAATTCCAAGGGGCAAATGCATGGGTTTCAGCTTTGGGCAAATTTGCCGGGCAGCTTAAAAATGACAAAGCCGCGCTATCAAGACGTAAACGCAAAAGAGATCCCCGAAATTATCGATGATGATGGCAGCGTGGTGCGGATCATCACAGGAGAGTTTTGGGGCAAACAAGGCCCGGTTGATGGGATCGCTGCCGACCCGCTGTATCTAGATATCAGCATCCCTGCGGGGCGCAAAAAGGTTCTAAAAGTCGATACGTACCGCAATACATTTGCCTATATATTTGAAGGCGCCGGGAAATTTGCCGATGCCTCGGTGCCCCATGGGGTGTTGCTGGAAAAAGAGGTGATGGGCGAAGAACTGAATATCCGCGATTTATCTGGCAATCGAACATTGGTTCGCTTTGGCACGGGCGATGAGATTGTTGTAAAAGCCGGCCCCGAAGGCATGCGCTTTTTACTGGTGGCCGGATCGCCCATTCAAGAACCCGTGGCGTGGCATGGGCCGATTGTGATGAATACGCGCGCAGAATTGCAGCAAGCTTTTAACGATTTGCGCAATAACCAATTTATCAAACCAAACGACCATTAAAGTAAGGAAATCAGATGGGATTGTTGCAAGAGGGAAAATGGGTCGACCAGTGGTATGATACCAAAAAAGAAGGTGGGCATTTTGTGCGCAAAGCGGCGCAATTCCGCAACTGGATCACCGCAGATGGCGCTGCCGGGCCAAGCGGCACCGGGGGCTTCAAGGCAGAAGCGGGACGCTATCACCTTTATGTGTCTTTGGCCTGCCCCTGGGCGCATCGAACCTTGATTTTTCGCGCGCTGAAGGGTCTGGAAGCTATGATCTCAGTCTCTATTGTTCATTGGTATATGGCCGAAAACGGCTGGACATTTGAGCCCGGCGATGGCGTCATCCCAGACAGGGTGAATGGGGCCAAGCTCATGCATCAGATTTACACCGCAGCCGATGCGCAATATTCGGGCCGCGTGACGGTTCCGGTGCTATGGGACAAGAAAACCGGTACGATTGTCTCCAATGAATCTTCTGACATCATTCGAATGTTCAATTCGGAATTTGATGGGTTGGGCGCGCAATCCGGCGATTATTATCCCAACGCCCTACACCCAGAGATCGAGGCCCTGAATGAGCGTATATACGCCACACTGAACAATGGTGTGTATCGCTGCGGCTTTGCCACCACGCAAGCTGCTTATGAGGCCGCCATCACGCCTTTATTTGATACGCTTGACTGGCTAGAGAGCGTTTTAGCCAAAAACCGCTATCTTACTGGCGCAGACATCACCGAAGCGGATTGGCGGTTGTTCACCACATTGATCCGGTTTGATCCCGTTTATGTGGGCCATTTCAAATGCAATCTGCGCCGCATTGTTGATTACCCCAACCTCTCAAACTATCTACGTGATCTTTATCAGCAACCGGGCATTGCCGAAACGGTGAATATGCAACATATCAAAGAGCATTATTATGCCAGCCATGACAGCATCAATCCCTCACGCGTTGTCCCCAAAGGCCCCAATATTGATTTTTCTCGACCACATAATCGCGCTTAAGGCCCAGTCACTTGTTGACCCAATGACCTTCAGAAACGCCGCTCAGCTCACCCAGATCACCACCACAGATATCTATGCGCGAGGCCCCTTAGATGGTACACTACATTATTCTTTGATTATATTTTTTCAGCCGAAGGAACCTATAGCTTTTAAACTTGAATTTCATTCTGAGATTTTATGAAATCCGCGGAAACAACTCAACAAAAATGAGACCAACATATTGATGATCACTTGCTCTGCCATGGGTATATCCTAGAAGCACTCTCCGCTCGTTATTGGTCGTGCAAAAACTGGTGAGCCATCTCTTTAGTCAAAAATATGAATAAGCGTAAGAAGGCTGACACGTCTCGCTCCAAAAAAGACAGCACTGTAAGCCAGAAAGCCTACAAGGATATGAAAGCTGGCTGGCCCAAAAAGAGTAAGCCAAAAACAAAATGACCGCCCAACATGGAGAAGCTCCTTGTTGAACGGCCACTTGTTCTAATCCATCTGTCAGCCACCTTCAGCATGGGCGAACCATTGCGTCCTGCGTCTAAATTTACGGGCACATTATCCGAAGATACTGTTGGGTCTGCAAAAACGCTTCGGGGCAAAGCATGAGGTGGGTGCAGTGAAAGAGGCCCACCGCCTGGGCGCAGTTCTGGCCAGCCATGATGATACCACGGCCGAACATGTCGGAACCTCAGCGGGGAACGGCGTGGGTTTTGCCGAGTTTCCCACAACGGTTGAAGCCGCTGCCACCTGTCGCATCCACGGCATTGCCGTGATGATGGGTGCGCCCAACCTGATCCGCGGCGGATCCCACTCCGGCAATGTTGCGGCGGAGGATCTCGCAAAAGCCGATCTTCTCGACATTGTCTCATCAGACTACGTGCCCTCGGCGCTGCTTTTGTCGGCCTTCCGCCTTGCAGATATTTGGAATGACCTTCCCCGCGCCATTGCCACCGTGACCTGCAACCCCGCGAGTGCCGTGCGGTTGCATGACCGTGGTGCTTTGAAAAGAGGTTTGCGCGGTGACGTTCTGCGCGTGCGCAAAATTGGCGGAACGCCTCTGCTCCGCGGCGTCTGGAGCCAAGGCAACAAAGTTGGCTGAGGCTTTTAGATTCTCGACCGCATACGTCACAAAGGTTTCATGAAACTTAATCGGTGAAGTTGTAAGCCCGTTATAGCTTCCTCTAGTTGGTTAGCAGACGTACAGGCAAAGAAGCAATAAATTCTAAAACACTAAAAACGACGATTTTTATAAAGGGGTAAGCTATTCCTAGTCCAGATTAGGAAATTTTGAAGTTCCACTGCCTCCACACCCAATTCACCAACTGTTCATGATCCAATATATTGCGCTTTTGCTTAAGTGAACGTTCTGCCTGGTAGCAGTATCCACCAACTTCCATACTCTTGTAGATTACCGCTAGGTAGAGCCTACTCGTGAGAGTTTAGCGACGATCTCTGGTCGTGGGCTTAACGACTGTCCCAACTCGGCTGAGCTTCAAACGCGACCCCAAACGTCCAAATTGAACTTTATCTGCCGCTCACCATAACAGCTTTATGTACCGCCATCATATCATTAAATATATTAATTTCAATGCTTTAGTTTATATTTTCCATTTACTAAGGCGAGTTAAGAAAATGTAATTTTTATAAATAGCTAACACTTGCATATAAGCAGCGGATTTTATTTTCGTAAAATGACCTTGCTGACAGGTTAAGAAATTTAAGCGCTTATGGACATCGGCAAGCCAAGCCAAGTTGTTGCATTAAACATATTTTTCCATAATGGTTTATCTTAAATTGAGAGGTTTATCATGGAAGCTTTAGCATTACTTTTGATCATAATTATGTGGTTCTTGCTTAACCGCAAAATTAAAGAACTGTCAGAAAGAGTGATGCTACTTGAAGGCGAAAATGATCAAGTCGTTAAGCAGATAAATGTGATGCTAGAGAATGAAAAGGATAACTAATCCGATGCGGACACTTCATATGCGCGGCATTAAGAAAATATTACATTTATCCGCAAGCACTACGCTGTCTTTGGTTTGGCTTGTCAGCGCAGGTTTCTGTGGAATGGTAGATGAAGCCCAAACCCTTCTTAATCGGCTAAGTTACAATGCGGGTGTAGCTGATGGCATTTATGGTCAGAAAACGCATCGCGCGCTTGAGAATTTCTACTTCGATTTAGGATTCAAATATGATGGAGTTCTGAATGTGGCAGAACTGTCTGATTTAAAAAATGCTGTTTCAGGCAAGAATATAACTGCTTATTCAGGTGAAACTGCGAGCTATGTTCCAATGGAGCTGAAAACTAATCATATCGTTCCAAACAAATTACGAGAAATAAAGGTCTTCCCAAACTGGAAACCCGTGAAAAATTACGACCTTCTTGTTGCAGAAGAGGCATTTCAGCTGGCTCAAGATGATGGCATTAACATCAGTTTGATAAAGCGTGAATTTGGTGAAGATCAATGCATTTCAAATCTAACAAAAGCTGATTACCCAGGTAGAGGGGAATATCGTAATACAGGCAGAAGTCATTCTAACTGGTATACTAAATGTACCGCCTGGGTCCTTGTTCAGGCAAAAATGTGCAATAAACAAATCATGCAAGATATTCTACTTGCATGGTCAGACAATAATATCAGCCTAAAAGGCACGGGTGGTTCAGGAAACTGGACCACAAAAGGCTATCAAATACCTAGCACGATGGGTGTATTCGCTCAGTATTATGGGCTGCATTATCGATCTTTTAACTATTCTGACAAACAACGCACTCGCGTGGATGCTCATCTTAAAAAAGAGATGATGCGGCATCGCTTCGG
Source organism: Paracoccaceae bacterium (assembly GCA_016778765.1). Lineage (GTDB taxonomy): Bacteria > Pseudomonadota > Alphaproteobacteria > Rhodobacterales > Rhodobacteraceae > Thalassovivens. The sequence continues at coordinate 51,645 of JADHOV010000018.1, forward strand.
GCATATCGGAGCGGCTCCGCCAGATGCAACCAAATGCCATGTCGATGTTCCAGAGGAAGAGATGATTAAATCACACCTTCAATACACCGCAACACATAATGATTGCGGCAGCATTCGATATAAGGTTGCCGCTGGAGAGATCATTCTGGGATTTGCTTTAAATGATCAGCAACTTTTAGACAAAGGGCATGACGACCTTTACGTTGCCTTTGCTCAATTTGATAGTGATGGTATAGGTATTGTTCACGCTGCCAAAGGTGCGAATGTTGTAAACTATTCACTCGAGTATGCGGCCTACATGAGTATTTTTGCAGAGTTGTATAAAAGTGTTGATTATGACTTTTTAGAACATACGCTGCCACATGGAGCGAAGGTTTGGCAAACTCTGGTCAATGCCTACAAGTTGAAAGGAGACCATACGTTTTATGCCAAATACGCAGGTGCAGGAAATCGCTACAGCTTAATAAGCGAGCTTACGCGAGCAGAATATCTTGAGACTAGCTTTGCGCACAAAGTGTACGATTGGTCTGGAGGGGATAAGCAATTCATCAAACGACATATGGAATTTGTAGACCGATATATGCCTGAGAGCGATGTAAGAGATGTGGATTTAATGCTTTATAGTGGAGCAAGGAACCACTCCGGAGGCAATTATGGTGTGTTAGCAGACATCATGCATTTTGCTAATAAATAAAATATGTCGAACTTTTTTCAGAAAAAATGTGAGAGTAGGATAACTAGCAACTGAAGCGAGTGAGTTTTTGCCCCCCCTTCCTTTATACGCTCTCTATATTTTCAGTTTTCCCCAGCATAATTTGACATCTGCTTACATTGGAAACCAGTCATTCCAACCCAATATTGTAGAAAGATCCTAGGCTAAATTGCTCTAATAACATAGCATCCGATTAGCATCACGGAGCCTATTGATGACAGCAAAGATTATCCTATTAATTTTTTCAGTTTTGGTTATCTGTTTATTGGCCGCTTGGTATCTAGTGCCAAAGTTTCTTGAACAACCCTCCTATAAAGTTGTTCAGAGAGATGGAAACATCGAGATTAGATTATATGACATCATTCTATTACAATCCGTGAGTGTATCTGGTGATCAATATCAAGCTTTAAGGCAAGGTTTTCGACCGCTTGTTTCTTATATCGGCGCAAAAAAGCGAGATGGGGATAAAATCTCCATGACGGCACCCGTCATGCAATTGCCTGGAGATACTCAAGACAACTGGATTATTTCGTTTTCAATGCCCTCGAAATATGATGCATCTAGCTTGCCCGCTCCCAATAATGAACAGGTTTTTACTGAAACCATAGGTCCCACTAAAGCAGCAGTAATACGTTTTATTGGTAATGCTGATGAAAAGTTATTGGCCCAAAAGACCGAACAACTATCTGATTGGCTAGAAAAAGCCGCGTTCACCGCGAAGTCGAAGCCGCGTTATATGTTTTACAACGATCCAAGCACGCCTCCATTCTTGAGGAGAAACGAAGTATTCATTGAAATAGAATAAAGCAGACTGCTAAAATGCAACGCTAATCAAAAATCACAAAAGCAAAGAAGGCATTTGTAGCCCCGGTGTAGCCCCAAATACAAAAGGCTCAGCGTGGTTTTCGCTAAGCCCTTGAAGTTAGTGGTGAGCCGTACAGGATTTGAACCTGTGACCCACTGATTAAAAGTCAGTTTATGTCATTATCTCACGACGTTTCATAAGGCACCAAAAAGTACTTTATCTTGCTGTTTTAAAATATTTTTATTGAGAATCATTGCGCCGTAACGTGTCAAAATATATCATACCATCACACGAATTATGAAACCTAGGTGAAACCTTTAAAGCAGATGCCAAAACGTGTTCCTCCCCTAAGCGC
>JADHOV010000047.1 GCA_016778765.1 Paracoccaceae bacterium
GGGAATAGGGATCTTCACAATGGGTCTAAACAAAGAATTGGAAGGATTTATGGTGGTCTCGCTAGAACAGGCGGTGGCAGCACCTTATTGCGGCACCTTGCTGGCTGATGCAGGGGCCAGAGTGATTAAAATAGAGCGGCCAGAGGGGGATTTTGCGCGGGGCTATGATGCGGGCGCAAATGGTCAAAGCGCCATTTTTGCCTGGCTCAATCGTGGAAAAGAGTCGATCGCTCTGAATTTAAAAACGCCGGAAGACACCGCTTTACTCTGCCGGATTTTGAAAAATGCAGATGTATTTCTGTCAAATCTCGCACCAGGTGCAATTGATCGCTTGGGGCTTACAGGCTCAAAGCTACGGCGGGATAATCCCGGCCTGATCAGCTGCACCATCACAGGCTATGGGGATACGGGCGATGCGGCGCAAAAGAAAGCCTATGATTTTCTGGTCCAAGCCGAAGCCGGCATCTGCGCGGTGACCGGTACACCAGATGCCCCGGCCCGCGTTGGCGTATCGCTAAGCGATCTTGCCACGGGTTTGACGGCCTTTTCAGCCATTTTGCGCGCGCTGTTACAACGCGGCAAAACTGGCCATGGCGTTGATCTGAAAATCTCGATGTTTGATGTCATGGCCGATTGGATGAATATGCCGCTTTTGGCGCATCGCTATATGGGCGGAGCGCCCGATCGCATGGGGCTTAAACATAGCTTCATCGCACCTTATGGCGCGTTTCGCTGCGCCAACGGCGCTCTTATTTTGATTTCAGTACAAAACAATCGAGAATTCACCGCGTTATGTGAGCAGGTTCTTCAGCAACCGCAGCTTCCCAAGGATTCAAGGTTTTCTGAAAACACCGCCCGCTATGCCAACCGCATCGCGCTTGAAGCGATTGTCAACGCTGTTTTTGAAAATTTCAGCGGCGCAGAAATGGTGCAAAAGCTTGACGCGGCCAAAATTGCCAATGCGCGGTTAAATTCGGTTGCCGAGCTTTCAGAGCATCCCTTTTTGAAAAATTCAAACGCCATTATTGGCGGGATTCCAATCGACATGGCCGCCCTACCGGTTGCCACAATGGGCGGCACCGCACAGCTTGTGCCAGATCTTAACGCCGATGGCGCTGCTTTGCGCCATGAATTCTCGCTCCCCTCTCAACCTGCCTCGGACATACCATGACCTATGAACTGAACCACCCAGAAATCAGAGCCGCGGTTGCCCAGCTATGCAAACGCTTTCCGGGGCGCTATTGGCAGGAATGCGATCGCAATCAAGCTTATCCGCAAGCCTTCGTAACCGCTTTGACCGAAGCGGGCTATCTGGCCGCGCTTATACCAGAGGCCTATGGCGGGCTGTCCTTGCCGCTTTCTGCCGGAGCCGCGATTTTGGAAGAAATCCACCGCGCGGGCTGTAATGCCGCGGCCTGTCATGCGCAAATGTATACGATGGGCACGCTGCTGCGGCATGGCTCTGATGCCCAAAAATCTAAATATTTGCCGCAAATCGCACAAGGCAATTTGCGCCTTCAAGCCTTTGGCGTGACCGAGCCAACCAGCGGTACAGACACCTCGGCTTTGCGCTGCACAGCGCGCAAAGAGGGGCAGGCCTATATTGTGAATGGTCAAAAAATCTGGACCAGCCGCGCCGAGCATTCCGATTTATTATTGCTCTTGGCGCGTACCACGCCGCTAGATCAGGTTGAAAAACGCACCGAGGGCTTATCGGTTTTTCTGGTGGATATGCGCGAGGCAAGCGAAAGTGCGCTGAGCATTCGCCCCATTCGCACGATGATGAACCACGCCACAACAGAATTGTTTTTTGATAATCTCAGCGTTCCGCAGGACAATCTTATCGGCGAAGAAGGCAAGGGCTTTCGATATATTCTTTCCGGAATGAATGCCGAGCGTATTTTGATCGCAGCCGAATGTATCGGAGATGCCAAATGGTTCATTGAAAAAGCTTCGGGCTATGCTTGCGAGCGGCAGGTTTTTGGCCGCGCCATCGGACAAAACCAAGGCATTCAATTTCCAATCGCCAAAGCCTATAGCCAAATGCGCGCTGCCGAATTGATGCTGCATGAGGCGATCAAGCTCTATGATGCCGGTCAAAATCCAGGCGAAGAGGCAAATCTTGCAAAATTATTGGCTGCAGAGGCGCAATGGGCAGCTGCGGAAGCTTGTCTACAAACCCATGGTGGATTTGGGTTTGCCGAAGAATACGATATCGAGCGAAAATTTCGAGAGGCGCGCCTCTACCAAGTCGCTCCGATTTCAACCAATCTGATCCTGAGTTATATCGCAGAGCATGTGTTGAAAATGCCAAGATCTTATTGATGGCCTATCATTTATCGCTGCCAGATTTCAAAGCGCCAGCGCGCATGCAATCTCTGCTTCAGGGCGCTTGCTCCAACGGATTACAAAACCTGACTGCGATTGTCAGGCGCCAGCCAAAGTCAGTTGCGGCAAGCCTTTTTGCAAAGCCCAAATGCCCTGCATAAAAGAAGCGCGCCGCAACTGAGGGTCAACGCCGCCAAATCTCCTCTTCCGCAAATCGGGTCCAGCGCAACGCCATTTTCAATGCGCAGCCGCAAAGGCGGAGGAAATAAAACACAGCAGGCAAAAGGCACAAGCCTATACAACCGGCCGCTCATAATTCAAAATTTGGGCCAGACTAATTCCGAGCATATCGCACGCGAGTGGATTGATAAATTGCGTTAGCCCGCCCGCAGACCGACATCATCCCTTGCAACCACAAAGAGATGGGGATGAGACGCGCCATAGCCTCGCAAATCAACCAGTGCGGCTTTTCCAAAAAGGCGCGAGCGATCCCGAACAAAATTCTATTCCAAATGAAGCGATCACGCCTTTGCAAGACAAGATGGCCAGAGCCCAGCCCATGCCCTGATTTTGAAAATCCGACACGGGCTTGGTTTTGTTCAAAGAACGAGTGATCAAAAATTGGATCCCGCAGGGGATAAAACGAACGGCCAGAAACCTCGATCGCTTATCGCCACGATTTGAAACAAATTGCGAGCCAGACCTAAGCGCGTAAAATTTGCGTTGCGTGTGTTGAACATTCGCCATTCATTCGCTTAGCGAAAAGGGGCCACAAAAGCGGCCCCTTCGGAAAAATCGACATCCATAAAGCTTTACAGAAGATCAAACCGATCTGCATTCATCACTTTATTCCAGGCTGAAATAAAATCCGCCGTGAATTTGTCTTTATTGTCGTCTTGCGCATAAACCTCGGCCAAAGCCCGCAATTGCGAATTGGATCCAAACACCAAATCGGTGCGGGTTGCGGTTCTAACGATCTCACCAGTTATGCGGTCTTTTGCCTCATAGCTGTTGGGTCCGGTCGAACTCCAGTCTACGCTCATATCAAGCAAACTGCGAAACCAACCCGCATTCAGCGCGCCGCCCGCGCTCCAAAGGCCATGGCCATCAGCGCTGATACCCAAAGCGCGCAATCCGCCAACCAACACCGTCATTTCAGCTGGCGTAAGCCCCAGAAGATGCGCACGATCCAGCATCATCTCTTCCGGTGAGACCGTAAATTCGGTTTTCTGATAATTGCGAAAGCCATCCGCCATGGGTTCAAGAACAGCAAAAGACTCGGCATCGGTTTGCTCTTCTGAAGCATCACCACGGCCCGGCGCGAAGGCCACTTCGACACCGCTGGCCATTTCAATACCAACCGCGCCACCCAATACAATCACATCTGCCAAACTGGCCCCATATTGCGATGCAATAGGTTCAAGAACCGCCAGAACGCGCGCCAATTGGCTTGGCTTATTGACGGCCCAATCTTTTTGTGGCGCCAAACGGATCCGTGCCCCATTGGCACCCCCGCGCATATCTGTGCCACGAAACGTAGACGCAGAAGCCCAAGCGGTTTCAACCAGCTCTTGCACGGATAAACCGCTTGCTTTGAGCGCCGCACGCAGGGCTGCAACATCGTAATCGCTGGCCCCAGCCGGCACTGGATCCTGCCAGATCAGCTCTTCCTGAGGCACTTCGGGCCCTTGATACCGAATTTTTGGGCCCATATCGCGATGCAGCAATTTGAACCAAGCCCGCGCAAATGCATCAGCCAATTCTTCAGGGTTTTGATGATAGCGCTCGGAAATCGCCCGATAAGCGGGATCTTTAATCATCGCCATATCCGCGGTGGTCATCATTGGGGTTACTTTGGCGCTGGGATCATCGACCTCAGGGGCCATATCCGCCTCGGCAACATCCACAGGCTGCCAAATATTTGCGCCCGCCGGAGATTTGGTTAAGGCCCAATCATATTTGAACAACAAATCAAAATACCCATTATCCCATTGCGTTGGATTGGCCGTCCAAGGGCCTTCAATGCCGCTGGTGGTCGTGTCACGCCCAACACCGGAACCATGGGCATTTTTCCATCCAAATCCCATCTGCTCGATTGCGCCACCTTCCGGTTCTGCCCCTACAAGCTCAGGATCGCCCGCGCCGTGCGCCTTGCCAAACGTGTGGCCGCCGGCCACCAAGGCAACCGTTTCCTCATCATTCATCGCCATCCGCCCAAAGGTTTCGCGAATATCCTGCGCGCTTAACAGTGGATCAGGATTACCATTTGGGCCTTCTGGATTCACATAAATCAACCCCATCTGAACAGCCGCTAAAGGGTTTTCGAGCGATTGGCGCGTGTCTTCATAACGTTGATCTGCAAGCCAGTCGGTTTCAACACCCCAGTAAATATCTTCTTCGGGATGCCAAATATCTTCGCGCCCGCCGCCAAACCCAAAGGTTTTGCCGCCCATGGATTCGATCGCGACATTGCCCGTCAAAATCAACAAATCAGCCCAAGAGATTTTATTGCCGTATTTCTGTTTGATCGGCCAGAGCAAACGCCGTGCCTTGTCCAAATTGCCATTGTCGGGCCAAGAGTTCAGCGGTGCAAAGCGCTGCGCGCCCGTGCCGCCGCCACCGCGCCCATCACCCGTGCGATAAGTGCCCGCCGCATGCCATGTCATCCGGATAAAAAAGGGCCCATAATGACCATAATCCGCCGGCCACCATGCCTGCGAGTCGGTCATCAAAGCGTGTAAATCTTTTTTCAAAGCGTCGTAATCAAGCTGATCAAACGCTTCACTATATGAAAATTCGGGCCCCATCGGGTTCGATTTTTGATCGTGCTGGCGCAAGATGTTCAAATTCAATTGGTTTGGCCACCAATCTGGATTGGTGGTTCCCGCATTGCCTGTGGTGTTTCCACCATGCATCACTGGGCAAAGTCCGGCATTGTCTTTCATCATTATCCCCCGATTTTGCGTTTTGCTTGAAGAAGCAAATTACTGTATCTAAAATAAGGCCGGCCCAAACCACTTAACGGTTTCGCAACATTTCGACTCGCGACCGGCGGATACTAAAAATTTACCACGCCAAATGCATAAGATAAACTTGAATTTACTAATATTTTTGATAAGTTTTTCTTATGGAAGCTATAACCTTGAAACAACTTAGATATTTCGATGCTTTGGCCAAAACGCGGCATTTTAGCAGGGCAGCTGACCTTTGCGCAATTTCGCAGCCGGCGCTTTCGATGCAAATCAAAGACTTGGAAGCCCGTCTCCCTCTACCACTTATTGAAACGGCATCAAAACCTTTGCAACTTACACCTTACGGTGATGCTTTTGCCAAGCACGCAGGCATGATTTTGCAACATGTGCAGGAATTAGGGGATTTGGCGAACGCCTCGCATATGGCGCCACAAGGCTTGTTGCGGCTTGGCGTTATTCCAACGATTGCACCCTATCTTTTTCCCCGATTGATCCAATCAATGACCGAGGCGTTTCCAAAGTTAGAGTTAAAGCTGCGCGAAACGATTACATCAAATTTGATCACAGATATTTTAGAAGGACGATTAGATGCCGCCATTCTGGCATTGCCCGTATCGGAACCGCGGCTGAGCGAAGTGCCCCTTTTTGAAGAAGAATTTGTTTTGGTGCGCCCGTTGTCGGAAAGCGGAAAACCAGTTCCACATCCGGAATCGCTGCATGAAATGCGGCTGCTTTTGCTTGAAGAAGGGCATTGCTTTCGAGATCAAGCCCTGACGGTTTGCAATATCTCAAGCTCACAAACGCGCGACCTTATGGATGCCAGCTCGCTTTCCACGCTGGTTCAAATGGTGGGCTCTGGGCTTGGCGTTACGCTTATCCCAAACATGGCAGTCCTGCTTGAAAGCCGTTCTGCCAAGGTCGAGATGCTGCGCTTTACTGCCAGCCCTCCGAAACGGACGGTGGGCATGATCTGGCGACGAAACACGCCTTTGGAAGCGCATTTAAAGAAAATCGCAGATGTGGTTGCCGCGCCTGATAAGTTTTTGGCTTAAGCGGGTAAAAGACGTTTGATCGCGCAGCACCAAAGCGCGAATCTGGCGGGCCGCTGCATCCTTTCATCTTCAGCGCAAATAATCCGCATGAAAAGCAATATGCTCTTGAATGAATGTAGATATGAAAAAGTAGCTGTGATCATAGCCTGGCTGTAGGCGCAATTGCGCGCTGTGGCCACGCGCGGCCACCGCTTCGGCAAAGGCTTCCGGCCGCAACTTTTCTAAAAACGGGTCCTCTGATCCATTATCAATCAAAATGGGGCCGTCAAAGCCATATTCCGCCATCAAGTGGCTGGCATCATGGGGCGCCCAAAGGCCCTTATCTTCGCCCAAATAGGCGGTAAATTGTTTGATCCCCCAATCCGATTTCATCGGGTTGCAAATCGGCGCAAACGCAGACACCGATTTAAAGCGCCCAGGTTGGCGCAGGGCAAGCGTCAAAGCCCCGTGCCCGCCCATGGAATGGCCGCTTATAGATTGCCGCGACATATCGATTGAAAATGACGCTTCAATGAGGGAAGGCAATTCTTCAGCGATGTAATCCCACATATTAAAATGGGGCGCCCAAGGCGCTTGCGTGGCGTTTACATAAAACCCTGCGCCCTGCCCCAAATCAAACGCCTCGTCATCGGCGACGCCGACGCCGCGCGGCGACGTATCGGGGAAAATCAGCGCTACATCATGCTGCGCGGCCCAGCTTTGCGCCCCCGCTTTAACCATGGCGTTTTCATGCGTACAGGTCAGACCGGATAAAAACCAAATCAGCGGCACTTTTTGGCTTTGCGCAAGCTGAGGGAGAAACAGGCCGAAGGTCATATCACATGACAGAGCAGCAGAGCGATGCGTATAAACACCTTGAATGCCGTTATGGCATTTAATTTCCGAAACTGTTTCCACGGTCATCCGCATGCATCCCTTTTTTATGGCTGCTCCGTTCTTAAAGCAGTTTACTCGATTGTAAAATGATTAACCTCACAATTTTTTGACCGGTCGAACCACGCTAAGAAAGCACACTGCAAACCCGATAGAATGAAGGTGACCCACCAAAGAAACTGGTAATGAAGCGTAAGGCAGGTTAATGAGGCATCTAACCTCTGGAAAACAAAAAACTGCACGCCCTTACATGATCAAGAAATATATATGGCCCTTCTTGGAACCGCTGATCAACGATAAACGCCTTGAGCCGGTATTGATGATATTTGGCACTTTGGCCGTTGTTGGGGGTATTTTATACACGTTGCTCCAATTTATTTTGGGTTAAACGCCGAGCAAAGCCCCCCTGCCAGGGCGTCACGAAGCTGTGTCATTCAACGCCCGTTACATTCTTAATCCGCGATATCTTGCACCTCGTGCACTTCAATCACATTTCCATCTGGGTCGTAGAAAAAGATTTGGTGCCAACCGCTGACTGCTTTATTCCCCCAATCGGAAAAGGGAATGTTCTGAGCGCGCAAGTGCGCTTTGAACGCGGCTAAGTCATCCGTACGATACGCAATATGGCCGCGCGCAACCGGATTGACCATTTGCCCGGCATTAAACCCTGCCAACACATCTTTTTGCGCCAAATGCATCTGCAAATGGCCATCCGATACAAAAGCAACATCGCCTGCATATCCCTGCTTTTTTTCTAAAACCGGCAATCCTGCCACATTCGGAGAAAGCCCCATGATTTCTTGATAAAAATTATCCATCCTCACTACATTTTCAGTGGCCAGATTGATATGATGTAATGTGAGTTTCATAATGCGCTTACTCCGTTTTTATCTTTAATCCGCTGTCGCTTTGAATATATCTATGGGCTTTACTTACTCTGTGATACAGCCAGCGTAACAGCTCCAAACCTTTGCAAAAAGGGGTAAAACCGGCCGTCGCCAAAGCATAAGCTACGCTTAAAATCGCAGCTAAACATCCAGTCAGAGCCCTTGAAACATAAAGATCAACCGCCCCAGAAACACCATTGGCAAAAGCAAAATCTCAAGACATCCTTTGATATTTTTACCACCCAACTTCCGCCGCTGGCATGGACGGATAGCCCGGGTAAACCTATTAAATATTCAAAAAAGTGATATTTATGCTTGTAAATCGCAGAATTTTGCAACTTAACGCTACTCATGAACCTGACCTCCTTGCAAACTTTCTTAGCAATTCTTGAAACCGGAAGCTTGGTGCGCGCCGCAGATAAACTGAACGTCACCCAATCCACGGTGACCGCGCGGCTTAAAACGCTTGAGGAAGAGCTGGGGCAAGTGCTGATAAACCGTCAGAAATCGGGGGCGACGCTCACGCCGGCGGGGGCAAAACTTATGCGATACGCGCCGGCAATTACGGGGCTATGGCGGCAAGCGAAAAATGAAACAGGGCTGCCCGCAGGGCTTACCTCTGCCTGCAGTTTTGGATGCGAACGCGATTTATGGCATGGTGCGGGGCGGGCTTTTTTCCACTATGCGACCAGCACACAGCCCGATCTAGCGATGAGCGCAAGGCAGGGCAGCGGCCGCGATCTCACCGAATGGATCGCCACGAGCAGCATAGACATTATCGTTACGTTCGAAGCCGTTACGCGCGCGTCTCAAACGCTCTACCCGCTGCCCGCAGAAGAGCTTATTCTATGTTCAGATCGCCGCAATACGCCAATGATAGGGGATCCTAACTATATTTTCGTGGATCACGGCGCTGAATATCGCCGCGTTCATGCCGAATTTTATCACGATGCAGGTATCGCAAGGCTGAATTTTGACAGCGCCTGGTGGGCGCTTCAATATCTCCTTGAAAACCCCGGTTCGGCCTATTTACCGCGTTCATTGGCGCAACGTTACTTGGATAAGGCCGCGCTTTTCATCGTGCCGGATGCGCCGGTGTTTCACAGGAAAAAATCTTTATTGGCCTCGGATCAAGCTGTTGAAAAGTTCCACTGGCTTGAAAACGCTATCGCTCAAATTCAATCTCACGAGCGCCAACAGCATGGCCGCGCCCTCTCAAAAGGGCAGGCAGGCCAATAATCACTCAGAAATGAACAGATCTGTGAGCGCGAATTGATCTACATCTACCAAGCCAAGATCTGAAATCCGCAACGCCGGTATCACAACCAATGCCAATAGGGAATGTTGCATAAAGGCGTTGTGTAATGTGCATCCACAACGTTGCATGCCGCTTAAAATTGTTTGTGCTTCCGCAGCCACCTCAGCCGCGGGTCGATCAGACATCAGCCCCGCAATCGGCAAATGAACCTGCCCAATTTCTGCGCCATCCTGCCAAATCGTAGCCCCGCCGCCAATCTCGCCCAGACGGTTAACCGCCTGCGCCATCATCTCTCGATTGGTGCCAACCACGATAATATAATGGCTGTCATGGGCAACGCTGGAAGCAATGGCCATTTCACCCTGATAGGCAAAGCCTTGCACGAACACATTGCTAATGCGTCCTGTCGCATGATGACGTTCGACCAAAGCGATTTGGCACACCCCCTTATTGGCTTCTACCAACCCATCAATCACCGGTAATTTCGCTCTCAGCGCCTTTGTCGGAGCCTGATTTTCGATCACCCCAATAGCTTTCACATGCGCCTCTGCCATATTTGGTGGTGCTGCAATCTCAAAATCCGTAGCGCCCATGGTTTTTCCAAGATTAACCGTGTTTTTGGCCCCCTCTGGCCATTCATAATGCGGGCACTCGGTCAAAATCTGGCCATGTTCGGCAAGTTTCTGGCCGCGCGCAAAAACCCACCTCAATCGGCAAGGAAACAAGATCAGACGACAAGATAAAATCAGCCCGGCGCCCCGGAGCAATACTGCCCAATTCGCGTTCAAGCCCGAAATGTGTGGCGGTATTAATCGTCGCCATTTGCAACGCAATCAAAGGCTCGCAGCCGCAGTCAATTGCGTGGCGCACCACCCGATCCATATGCCCCTCATTGACCAAGGTCTCCGAATGACAATCATCGGTGCATAAAATGAAATTTCTAGGATCTAAACCGCGTTCGGTGATGGCGGTTATTTGCCGCTCTACATCATATCAGGCCGAGCCCAATCCCAGCATGGCCCGCATCCCTATTCGGGCGCGTAAATCCGCGTCAGCCTCTTGCGTGCCTTCATGGTCATCCGCAGCCCCACCAGCGGCATAGGCATGAAAGGGTGGGCCCAGATCGGGCGAGGCATAATGCCCTCCGACCACCTTTCCAGCCGCCTGCGTGGCCGCCATTTCAGCCAGCATTTTTTCATCTCCGGCGATCACGCCGGGATAATTCATCATTTCCCCAAGGCCTATTATGCCCGGCCAGCGCATCGCTTCAGCAACATCTTGCGGCGTAATTTCAAATCCGGTGGTTTCCAGCCGGGCGCAGACGGCGCGCAAGAGGGCATTTGCGTGAAAATATTTATCGGTTGCAACAGCACCTCATCATGCATCATCCGAACCCCCGCCAGACCCAGCACATTGGCAATTTCATGCGGATCGGTAAACATCGTGGTCGTGCCATGCGGGATAATGGCCGCGGCAAATTCAGCCGGGATCAGCATGCCGCTATCGATATGCATATGCCTGTCGCACAGGCCCGGAATAAGATAGCGACCACCCGCATCGATAATTTGCGTTTTTGGGCCAATACAATGGCGCGCATCCGGTCCAACATAGGCAAACCTACCTCTGACGACGGCAATGTCCCAATCCTCAAGAACCTCTCGCGACTGAACATTAACCAAACGGCTGTTTTGAACGACCAAATCCGCGGGCGATCGCCCGGCAGCGACAGCAACCAAATCTGCAGCGCTATCTGCCCAAGATGCAAATTCACCCTTAGCCACAGTCACCTCCTAGCCTGATCTCTGATCGCAACGGTATGGGGCTAACGGCAGGCTGTAAAGATTTTTACCATGCCACGCCACGTTTGCAGCGGAATGCAAAACATTGCGCGGTTGGTGTAGTGCAGCGGTTGCAGCTGTTCCGGCAAAGCAGAGCATCTGCCGCGGACAAGCTTATCAAATCAACGCAGTCTCATGAAATCGGCCCACCTCTCGACCGTGGGGCGTACGGATTTAGCTTTAGCACATGGCGCGAAACGCAGTGCGCGTTTGGCTCTGACTTGCGAGCTCATGCGCCAGAAGCCGTCCATCAGATGTCAACCCGCCAGTTGCATTAAACCAGCCGCGCTCACTCCCATAATCAAAAAAGGATTGCTCAAGGTTTGAGGTCATTATCGAGCACATTTGAACGACCGCGCCGTATTGCGTCTCATATTGTTTATCCGACATTTTTGACCTCATAATTATTTGACAGTTCGTATGACTAAACAACCTCAAGAGTAAAATAAATTAAAAAAAAATTTATTAATTAAAAAAAAATTAAAAGATTAAATGCTTATTTTTGTTTTAAATCAGCACATTGATCCCAGCGGGCGACAACACATACGCAGAAACCGGACCTCAGCTGCAAAACGTGAACCGTCCTTTGCCCCGACGCTTTGAGTGGTAAAGCGCCTGATCAACAGCTTGCAAAATACCGATCATTGACCAGCGTTCCGCTGCCTCGACGATCCGTCCCCCCATGCTGAGGCCAAGCTGAACTTTGTGGGTTTGAATGGTCAAAGGAGGTCTCAATCTCGCAAGAAGGCGCTCAGCCAAGCCCAACAACTCGCTCGGATCATTCGTACCCGTTATGAGCAATATAAATTCATCTCCCCCCAACCGAACCGCCACATCATGCGCCCTGATTTCTTGGCGCAAAATATTGCTCAGCTCTACCAAAACCCGATCTCCAAACGGATGCCCAAGCTGATCATTGACCGTTTTAAAATGATCCAGATCAAGCTGTATGATCCCAAATGATATATTTTGGCGCGCAAAGCTGGCCAAGCTTTCGATCAGGCTCCGACGGTTTCCCAAACCCGTCAAAGGATCTGTCAGAGCTGCAATTTCTGCATTTTTCTTTGCCCCCTCTATGCGCTGAGTGACCGCACGCGACGCTGCGCGCACCGCAGATTGTGCCTCGAGTAAACACAGCATATCAACCGCCAGTTCCGAGGGGCCAAAATCTGCATGGGTCAGCTCAAAACACTCGGCAGTTTCTTTCAACGCCATACCGAAGGAAATCGGGATGATTGCACTGTCCCGATCTTGCAATCGCAACACCACCCCATTCCACCGCAAATCCAGAAAGCGACGCAACGATAGGTGAAACTTTTGCTCATCCAATTCAAACATCGAACAGCCGCGCAAGTGCCCGCTGCGCGGCTTAATCGAAAAAAGATCAAGTACGTGCTGCAGGCGCGCTGTTTCACCTTGGAGAATTTTCTGCATCGTCGGCGCAACATGCTCAATCACACCAGCGCGATTGATGATTAGGTGACAAGGGCAAAGAATGTTTAGAATATTATCCATTTGACCTACCGCGCGCCGCCAACTTAAACCCCTGCGCCACCGCGAAACGGTCATCGACCAACGTTATCTGGATCACCGCCGAACCCGTGTCGGCGATATGTGCCAAGCTGATCAAGGCACCATAATCATCGGCCATGGCGTGCAAAATACCGATACATAAATAGGTGAATTCAGACCATGATGGGGCAAGCCTTATTGAAATTTGATTTTTAGCTCCGCACACCACGTTGATTTGCGGTAGGTTTAAGTCTGGCATGATAAGATCAATTCGGGCGTTGAACTCATTCAATGAAAATAAGAAATCGCGAAAATCAACTCCACCAAACCGTAACAATCTGCGAACCCCGTCCTGGTTTCGATGCACCACCAGATAAGTTCCCATATCCTCAAGAATATCGGCGTTTGGTTTATTCAAAATTCGAGATAGCTGGTTCAAAAGGTCATAGCTATCCTGATCTGGATAGCACAGCATTGCTTCATAAAACGCCACGGCATGCGGGCATGCAGAAACAACTTTTTGCCACAACCCAAAACCGTAGGTATCAATTGTAAAACGCTCTAGCGCTTTGTTCACAACCCCATGCACGATAACTTCTCCCCCAACAAACATGGCCTGCTTAGGTTAGAAAATCGTAAACAAATCCGCTCAAAATTGCAGGCATTACAGCGCATATTTTTTGCAGGCGGAATTTCGGCCGCTGTTAGGAGCTAAAAATCGGTTGGTGCACCGCCCTCACTTTTGCGGCGCGCAACAAAATCCGCCAATGCATCCCGCCGTGAGATCTCAAGCGCAGGCGGCTCAA
>JADHOV010000019.1 GCA_016778765.1 Paracoccaceae bacterium
TCAATGAATGTTCGACTGATTTTGCATGTTTCTTACCCGCTTCATCATTGTCAGGTACGATGCATATTTTGCGATCTTTTAGCCACTCACTTTGCTCAGTTTTCCAATTGTTTGCGCCGCCACTATTACAAGTCGCCGACAGGCCAAATTCCCAAGCGCGCTCAACATCTTTTTCACCCTCGAATACAAAGCACAACTGATCCTCTAAATCGTTTAACAGTCGGTATAATCCGTAGGGTGGGTTTGGAACTCCTTTGACGCCTGGCTTCCAAGATTCCTCCGTCCATCTGAATTGCTTCCAGCTGCCATCAGTATATTTGACGGATTTTCGAACGTTCTTCCCTGACCCATCAACGTAGATGTGCTCTCGCAGCGGCTTTTTAGACTTTGGTGAAGCAGAACGCTTATTCTCGATTAAACCATTATCTTCCAAAAATTGCGCAGCTTCTTGAGAGTTTGAGGCACGACCTAAGTGCTGAATTAGATCCAAAACACCTCCGCCTTTTGAATGTTCATGGTCATAAAAACAGTCTTTACTTAAGTCCAAAGACAGAGAGCCTTTGTTACCAATCCGCCATTCGGATGGAGACTTACTAAGAATTTTCAGATCGAGCAGTTCTGCTGCAGCGGTAATCTTGCAAGGTGCAATCATGGTCTTTGCCCCTGCCGTAGGCGCTCTTTGATCCATTTATTGATCTGGTCTTCTTCCCAGTAAAGCCGGCCGCCTAATTTAAGTGGAGTTGGTAAGCGTGCATATTCAAGATCCAAATATATTGACGAGCGAGCCCGGCCGCCAAGTTTGTTTCTGAGTTCGTCAAAAGTAATCAACTTCATGATCAGCTATCCTCAAATAAGTTAAAACTGATCTGGACATGCCACTTTGAATTTATTGATTAAATCTCGGGATATTCTTCAGGATTTTTTTGATATAAACGAAAGTTCACTCCAAGTTCTTTCATACCTTGGCAAACTGAGTTTTCTAATCTTTTTGCAGTTATCATAGTCTTAGGAAAATAACTCTTTCCATCCGGGAGAAGCGTCTTTCCCCGTTTGTCGCCGATAGTTTTTAAAATTGCCTCGCATTGCTGAGCCAAGTCCACCCATTTCCTTATCGGCATCGAACGTTTTTGCCATTTTACAAGATTTAAAATTATAGCTGCACGCTCGCTATCTATGGAATTGAGCTTGATCGGGCGGCCTCTACGTGAACGCTTTTTGCTGTTATCCAAAATTTTGTGCCTGCAATATAGGCCTAGGAGCAATAGGTCCTTACAGTCAGCTTTCGACATACCACGGGTAAGAAAATCCACGATATCACCTTCGCATTCTATCGGTCCAAGCAAAGTTTCTACAGTCCATGTGTATGTCATAAATCTAAACCCTTAGCTTAATTATCTTTGACGTTTGAGTTACAAAATCCGCCCAATTATTCAAAAGCTCTCGGCGCTTTTCCAAATAGTCAGAACGTTGATAACTTCTGTAAGCTTGGTCCCCAATCGCATGGCCCAAAATAGATTTCTTTAACTCATAATCAGCATCTGTGGTTTCTGCTAAATATGTCTCCAAGCTGGCTCTAAACCCATGTGGCCGTTCTTGCATGCCTCGACGCTGCATTACGCGCGCCATGCTTGCATCGCTAATGACCCCTTTACGCAAACCGGGGAATAAGAAACCATCGCGTGAAAATCTTCTGGCAAAATCAATAATATCAAGAGATGCATCTGAAAGTGGAATACGAAAATCAGCAGTTTTGCCAACTCTACCCTTCATATTTTCCGCAGGTATAATCCAAGTATCCTGATCTATTTGAGAGGTCGTCATATATCTTACAGGCCCAGAGCGCGAACCCGTGAGAATTAAGAGCTTAAGTGCTAATTGGATCGGCGTATTCTCATTCAGGCTTTGATAGAATTCTGGAACTTTTTGCCAGTCGAGAGATGGTGTTTTTTGGGGTTGGTGTTTAGACTTTCCTAGTAGCTCCTTTGCAAGCGGAACCACGTTTAGATCAACTGACAGGCCCATAGCGGCTGCATGCTGAAGTACATGACCAACGCGACCTAGAGCCTTTCGAGCACTTTCTGCTTTAATATGCCAAATAGGCTTAAGCACTTCAAAAATATCGCGCTGATCAATCTCCTGTACATCACGGTTCCCAAGTTTTGGAATAATGTGCACCTTTAATGGAGAGAACCACCGTCCTGCTGAGCCATCATGCTTAAGCTCTGGCTTTTTCGCCTCAAACGTGATTTTTGCGATCGTATCAAAACTAGTGTCTACACGGGATGCTTCTAAAGCAGCCTTTTGACGATATTTAATGGGATCTATCTTTTGAGCCACGAGAGTTCGATACTCTGCCAGTAGCTCTCGCGCTTGGGCTAGCGAAATTTGTGGATATGTTCCCAACCCCATATCGCGGCGCGCAGAATATAGCGTATACCTATAAACCCATTTAGATGTATTTGCACCCTTTACACATATAAGACCGCCCCCATCATATAGCTTGCCGGGGGGGCTATTTTTGATTTGGCGATCGGTTAAACGCTTTTCAGCTGGCATGTTAGTCCCACACTCAGTCCCACAGTATGCATAGGATAGTATAGGACAGATTCGGGTTTGGTTAAATGTGCTAAATTCTCAAATAACTGATTATATTATATAATTTATTCAATGATGAATAGAAAAGACGGCGATGAATAAGTGTTCGGTTCCTAGGGCAGGAACCGCTATTCGCAATTGGTGTCTAGAGCATAGCCTGCCGCAGCCCATATCCCATAACCCGACCGGCTTTGGGTTTGAACATAATCTATTCGATATATTTACGCGCCCGCGCCGCAATATGAAGCGTTGCTTTATCTATAATACGCGCAGTTTTGCAGCGCGCTGATCATCCTCAACTGAAAGAAAAAGGGCCCCTAAAAGGCCCTTTTCAAAACATTTAGACCGCGCCATGGCATGGTTCATTTTTCAACTTGAGCACATATCAATTCAAAGCGGGGCGCGGCGCATTTGCCCCGTCACCCGAGGAAATTTCGATCCTGCGCGGCTTCAAAGCTTCTGGAATTTCGTGCTTCAATTCAATATGCAACATACCGTCGGTATGGCTGGCACCACTCACGCGTATATGATCCGCCAAATGGAAATGGCGTTCGAAAGATCGCGTGGCAATACCGCGATGCAAATAACGCCCTTCCGCCTCGGTCTGCGGCTTCTGTGCAGTAATGCTCAGTGTGTTTTCTTTAACATCAACGTTTAAATCCTGATCCGAAAATCCGGCCACAGCCAAGGAGATCCGATAGGTTGCTGCATCGGTTTTCTCAATATTATAAGGCGGATAGCTTGATTGCGTGGTCTGATTTGAGGCCAGCCGGTCCATAAGTGCGGCCATGTGATCAAAGCCAACGCTGGCACGATAAACCGGTGTAAAGTCAAAATCTCTCATAGGTTGTCCTTTCTGAAGCAACAACGTTGGGCCCTGTCTTTTGTAGACCAGAGCGGCTAAAAGCAGGCCCTTTGCGGCGCCTGTGATGGATAAGTGGGAATGCACTTTTACAGTTTCAAGCCCCCCAGAAGCCAAAAAATGATCCGGAAAGTTATGGACGGGCGTAAAGCCGCGCATACATGCGCGCCAAAGCTGGCTGCAGCGCCGGGCCCAGCGCAACATCCCGACCATTCAATTGCGCTTTGGCAGAAATCAGCGAGACCATGGTAAATCGCCCATCGGGATATTTGTAAAAAACCGGGGCCCCAGAAGATCCGAATGTAACCTCGCAGGCCAATACAAGCATGCCAATTTGATCACCCGCTGCGCGGCAATTTTGTTGTATATGCGGCCCGTCAGATTCACCGCGTTGGTAAGAGACCAATGCCAAAGCAGCACCCAAAGCGGGGAAATCATCCACCTTGAACGGCATGGCTTCCCCGATAGGTACAGCCTCTTTCAATTCGAGCAGCGCAATATCGTTACGGATCCGGCGAGTCTCAAAAAACATATCTTCAAACTGATAATCCGGATGCGTAACAGCGCGCTTGATCGCCGTTGTGAAATAGGCTTTTCCTGCGCGCCACCCAGCCTGAAAGCGCAATTTTTCTGCAGAAAATAGCTGCCCTGTGGCGCTGTCAAAAAGACAATGCGCGGCCGTTACAATGATTTTATCTGACACCAAAGATGCTGTACAAAACCCGTCACCCTGATCAATTGACAATCGCCCAACCGAGGGCAGAAGGGTCGCGATTTCTTTTTGCGAGAGCAAATGGCTTTCCCCGGCATGGCTGGGCAGTGACAGCCCTATGCAGCAAATCAAACACCACATGAGCATCCAAGAATATGTTTTAAAAAACCAAGACCGCATGCCCCTATGGCTAAACGATGATCGGAGGCTCCGAAAGGGCAAACTGCTCAGCGTAGGCGTGGAATTCCTTCACCATGCGAGGCATAGCCTTCCTGCAACGCCGCCGGTTGCGGCCCCCCGGTTGCCCAATCCAAAAGCTCAACGCTATGCACAACAGGCACGGCGGTTCCAGATCCAATTTGCATCATGCAGCCGATATTACCGGCAGCAATGATATCGGGTTGCAAGGCCTCAAGATTTGCCACTTTGCGCGTTTTCAATTGGCTGGATATCTCTGGTTGCATCAAATTATAGGTGCCCGCCGATCCGCAGCATAAATGCGGATCAGCAGGCTCTAAAACCGTAAAGCCAGCCTTTTGCAAAAGCGTTTTGGGGAATGTTTTGATTTGCTGACCATGTTGAAGCGAACAGGCCGCATGATAGGCCACCTTGATATTTTTCTGCTCTAGCTCGGGCATTTCAAGTTGCATCAAAAGCTCGGATACATCCATCGCAAGCTTTGAAATCTGCGCGGCTTGTTCCGCCAAATAATTGTCGCGGAACATGTGGCCATAATCTTTTACCGTGGTGCCACAGCCGCTTGTATTGATCACCACAGCGTCCAAACCGCCCTGGTCTATTTCGCCTTGCCAGGCCCGAATATTTTGCGCGGCTGCCGCATGGCTTTCGGTGGTTTTGCCAAGATGATGCGTTAAGGCACCGCAACACCCCTGCCCCTGCGGAATAACAATTTCGCAGCCCAACCGCTGCAGCAGACGAATGGTTGCATCGTTTATATCCGTATTCAGCGCGCGTTGTGCGCAACCGGTCATCAAGACAACGCGTTTCTTGCGCGCGATGCTTGGCGCAAAGCTTTGCGGATCATCATTGCGGCTGACAGGAGGGACCTGTTTTGGCGCCATCGCAATCATCGCACGCAGCCGTGGATCGGGCAAAAACCGAGCAATAGGCCGCGCTATTTTCGCCCCCAAAAGAGCAAGTCTAAACCGCGTCGGATAGGGTAAAATTTTTACCAGAGCCCAGCGTAACAGGCGCTCAAAAAGCGGACGTTTATACTTGTCTTCGATATAAGCGCGCGCATGATCGATCAGATGCATATAATGCACCCCCGAGGGGCATGTGCTCATACAGGCCAGACAGGACAGGCAGCGGTCGATATGTATTACGGTTTTTTGATCTGGCACACGGTTGTTTTCAAGCATGTCCTTGATCAGATAAATGCGCCCGCGCGGACTGTCTAATTCATCGCCCAATACCTGATAGGTCGGGCATGTCGCAGTACAAAAACCGCAATGAACACAGGCGCGTAAAACCTCATTTGAGCGTTTAAAATCGGGTTCCAGCAACTGGTCTTCGTTGAAAAAAGTTTGCATATCTCAGTCCATCAAGCCAGTGTTTAAAATCCCCCGCGGATCAAATTTCTGGCGAATTTTTTGGCTCAGCATGGCAAGCTGGGGCGCCTCTGGCTGAAACCGAGGAAGCGCACCCTTTTGGCCACGGATGCAGGTCGCATGACCCCCAAACCCCTGCAAAGCTGGGCGCGGATTGGCACCGGCCTCCAAAACCCCCCAGATCAACCCACCTGACCAATCCAAAAAGCCCTTCTGCAGGCCTGCTGCCTGACACACCGCAGGCGCATCACTAGGTTTGACAGAAATGCGCCAAATATCGCCTGGAAGATCGGCCAAGGCCTCAAGATTGCATATAGAATGCCATAAATCAGCAGAGGCGTCTTTTGGCAGGCGCGATATCTGGGCGCCAAAACGACCCAACATTTCAAAAAGTTTTTCAGCCCGATACCCAACCGACTTCAAAAAACCTTCAATGCGGATATATGTTTTCTGAGCCATCATGTCATACGCGGCGCCAGACACATCATAGGGGGTGGCCAAAGCGCCAGTCATCGCTTTGACCGCCTGCTGACTATCAAGCCCTTGCAAAACAAAGGTGGTTTCGGTTTCTGAGGCGGGCAGCACTTTAAAGGCCACCTCGCTCAGCACGCCCAAAGTGCCACAGCTGCCAGAGAGTAATTTCACCAAATCATATCCGGTGACATTCTTCATCACCCGACCGCCGTTGCGAATTAACTGACCCTGGCCGTCTACGCATTCGATGCCCAGCAAAAAATCCCGCGCCGCGCCCGCCTGAATGCGCCGCGATCCACTGATATTGGCCGCAAACACCCCCCCGATGGTAGAGCTCTCTTGGCCGCCCAGTATTTTGTGATAGCGCATCGGCTCAAACGCCAATCGTTGACCCTGCGCAGCCAGTGTTTCTTCAACCTCTTGCAGCGAGGTGCCCGCCCCTGCGACCATGGTCAATGCGCCCGGTTGATAGGCTTTGATTCCCGCCAAACCCGTGGTCTGAAGAGTCGCCCCCGCGTTGGGCGCAATGCCGCGGCTATCGCCGCCAACGATCCGCAAAGGAGCATCTGCAACGCGCAAAATATCTGAAAGATCAGCTGTGGTTTGCGGCGTCATGATCATGCTTCCAAGGCTGGGTTATTCAGCAGCAAGCTGCGCTGCGCGATGCGCCTGCGCGGTTTCAAGCGGAAAAACTTTGGCTGCATTGAGCAACCATTTAGGATCAAAAACATCCTTGAGCCACATTTGTGCCTCAAGATCAATTGGATCAAATTGCACATTCATCAAATCACGTTTTTCAACACCAACCCCGTGCTCTCCGGTCAAACAGCCGCCAACCTCGACGCACAGTTTTAATATCTCAGCGCCAAAAGCTTCGCAGATTTCCAGATCCCCCGGCTTATTGGCATCATACAAGATCAGCGGGTGCATATTACCATCACCCGCATGGAAAACATTGCCAACGGCCAGGCCAAATTGTTGACTTAACTCGCTTATGCGGTGCAAAACGTAAGGCAATTCGCTCACCGGAATTGTGCCATCCAGGCACATATAATCATTGATCTGCCCCATGGCGCCAAAGGCAGATTTACGCCCCAACCAGATGCGTCCGGCCTCATCCTGATCCCGCGCCTGCCGCAATTCTACCGGATTATGCCGGCTGGCAATCGCCGTGATCTTCTCCAATTGCTCTTCAATTTCCAAAGCGCTGCCTTCGACCTCAACGATCAACAGCGCTTCACAATCAGGATAGCCGGCGCCGGAAAACGCATCTGTCGCTTCGATGCAGGGGCGATCCATAAATTCGATCGCCACGGGCAAAACCCCCGCCTGAATAATATCCGACACGCAGGCCCCAGCCACTTCATTGCTGTCAAAGCCCATCAAAACCGGCAGCGCGCCTTCTGGCTTGTGTAAAATCCGCAGCGTTGCTTCCGTCACCACGCCCAATTGCCCTTCCGAGCCACAAATCACCCCCAAAAGATCCAAACCGGCCGCATCAAGATGGGCACCACCAATTTCAATAATATCGCCTTGCATGGTGACCATTTTCACCCCCAGCAAGTTATTCGATGTCACGCCATATTTGAGACAATGCGCGCCGCCAGAATTCATCGCAATATTACCGGCAATCGCGCAGGCCAACTGGCTGGAAGGATCCGGAGCATAAAAGAACCCTTGCGCCTCAACCGCGCCGGTCACGCTGAGATTGGTGCGCCCCGTTTGAACCTTGATAACGCGATTCTCATAATCGGTTTCAAGCACGTCATTCATCCGCGCCACGCCCAAAATTAGACTATCTGCGGTTGGCAAGGCCCCGCCAGCCAAAGAGGTCCCCGCCCCGCGCGGCACAACAGGCACATTCATCTCGTGACATAGCTTTAAAACGGTGGCGACTTCTTGCGTGCTGCGGGGTAAGACCGCAGCCATGGGCGGGCACCGATAGGCCGATAACCCATCGCATTCATAGGCTTTGGTTTCCACCGGATCCGAGATCACAGAATCGCTTGGCAAGAGAGCATGCAACCGACGCACCAATTCAGCTTTGCGCCTCAAAACATCAGGATTTGGCCGGGGCATCTGCATAAAACTCTCCTTATTGGTAAGCTTTTATAACCAATTTTGGCTATTTACAATATGTTTGCTTAAAAAGAAAGCATCATCCGCTCTTCCCCGGCGGAGCTTCCGCTGAAGGTTTACGAGGTGGGGTAAAGATACCAGCACCAGATTAACATTGAGATCCGGTGCCGGCTGCGGCATCCGAGAGGTCAGTCAGGAACGCATCGGCACAACAAAAAAGACTATGCGCGTTTTCGACCCTCGCGCAGCCAGGCCAGCACCCCAATTAAAGACACCAAAAACGCCGCCAGCCAGCCCGGAATCAATGAAAACTGGCTCAATTGAACATTTTCATAAGCCTGTCGGGGTGTG
The DNA here is from genome assembly GCA_016778765.1 of Paracoccaceae bacterium. Classification (GTDB taxonomy): domain Bacteria; phylum Pseudomonadota; class Alphaproteobacteria; order Rhodobacterales; family Rhodobacteraceae; genus Thalassovivens. The sequence continues at coordinate 8,645 of JADHOV010000019.1, forward strand.
ATCCCAAGCCAGCCGCGCCCCGCGGCGGCACGCCCTGTATTCACGGCTCTTACCCGCGGCAGACCCTCCTGCAGCCAAAAAACGCCCCCCGAATTTTCTTTTATGATTGGCAATACCAGGCCGGCAGTGCTGAGCGGGTTTTCAAACTCTTTGGGGGTGGCGCTGCCAATCGCAAAAGCGCGCGTGAGCGCTCCGTCCGACATCTTAAAAAGCCCGGTTTGGGTGTTTTTATAAAGGCCTTGAAACTGACCCGGCGCGCGTTCTTCTAGGGAAAGCTTTTGAGAAATTCCAGACGGCGCAACAACTTCAACCGGATCTACCACGGCGTTTAGACTGCGTCGCGTGATCAAAATACCCTCCTCCAATTGCTCTGCAAGCAGCGCCTCCTCTTCCAATTCTGGCTCACTCATCAGCCAATGCGCCAAACGGCGCAGCAATTCCTGTTGCGGCCCTCCCCCTTCGAAATTACGATCCCACAGCCAGGCGTGATCAGAGGCCAATAAAGCCACGCGCCCAGCTTTAAACCGGTTTAACGTCAAAAGTGGCAGGCCTTGAACGCCCTCTAAAATCACATCGCCTCCAAGCGGCAGCAATTCAATCTGGCGCATCCAACGCCCCCAATCGCCAGTCTCTGGCAATTGCGCCGTCACAGGATGGCGCTGCCCAAATTCGGTTAAAGCCGGCAAAAACCCGTTTTCAATCACCCGCGCGGTCGGTGCCCCGGGAAGAAGCGGCTTCAAGGGAGATCGAAACAACGAATTGGCTGAAGCATATTCAGGCCCCGCCGCCAACAAAACAGCGCCGCCATCGCCGACATAGCGCACAATATTCTGCAAATAGGCCGGTGGCAGGATACCGCGCCGCTTGTAACGATCAAAAATAATCAAATCAAAATCGTCAATTTTTTCTAAGAAGAGCTGGCGGGTTGGAAAGGCGATTAAGGATAATTCATCAACCGGCACACCATCTTGTTTTTCCGGCGGGCGCAGAATTGTAAAATGTACCAAATCCACCGAGCTGTCCGATTTCAATAGGTTGCGCCATGTGCGCGTGCCCGGATGCGGCTCGCCCGAGACCAGCAAAACCCGCAATCGCTCGCGCACGCCGTTCACGGACAGCATCGCTGCGTTGTTGCTTTCACTGACTTCTCCCGCCAAGGGCTCTACGCGAAATTCAAAAATATTTTCACCGCCATGCAGGGCTGATAATTCCACATCAACCTCGGTTCCGACCGGCAGGTTAAACTGCGTTGGCGGCGCACCATCCACCGAGATGAAAACATCTGCGCGCGGATCGGCCCGGGTTACAGCCCCGCTGTCTTCAATTTTCAACGTCACCGTGACCGGCTCACCCAAAATAGCAAAAGCCGGGGCATTTTTAATCTCTAACTTGCGGTCAAACTCATCCTTTTCGCCCGTGAGCAGCATGTGAAAAGGCGCTGGGAAGGAAAATCCGGGCAGCGGGCGATCATGCACTTGCCCATCAGACAAGGCGATCACCGCGGCGATTTGGCCCGCGGGTTCTTGTGCCAAGGCTTCGCGCAACGCAGCAAACAGCGCAGTGCCCTCTTCTTTGCGATCCTCTATAGAAATTTTACGCACCTCGGCGCCGAATTGGCGTTGAAGCGTCTGCTCTAATACCGTTTCGGCCGCCTCTAAGCGCGCAATGCGGCCAGCCAAACGGTTCGAAGCCGTTTGATCCTTTAAAAGCAGCACAATATCGGATTTCAAAATTCTTTCCTCGCGGAGCAATTGCGGGTTTAGCAAAGCCCCGAGCAAAAGCAAAAACGCAGCCATACGCCACGCCCAGCCCCGCAATCCCCGCAGCAAACCAATCCCACCCGCCAGCGCGCAGATCACCAACAGGCCGATCCAAACCGGCAGTGGCAATAAAGGATCAAGGAAAACGCTATAGCTCATTGCCCAAGCCGCTCAAGCAATGCAGGAACATGCACTTGGTCAGATTTGTAATTTCCGGTCAACACATGCATCAGCAGATTAATGCCAAAGCGAAACGCGATTTCGCGCTGTCTTTCCCCGATATATCCGCGGCCCACGGGGTATAAGGCGCGCCCCTGCCTATCGACCGCCCAGGCCGCGGCCCAATCATTGCTGCCAATCAATATCGGGGTCACTCCGTCATTGCGCACTTGAAAAGGCAAGCCGCTTTCACCAGCGTCACTCACCATGCTTTTAGCCAGCCAAAGCGGGCCATTTCGAAACCGGCCCGGAAAATCCTGCAATAGATAAAAACTGCGCGTCAGCACATGCCCCTCTGGCACCGGCTCAAGCGCAGGCACATCCAAGATGCGCGCGAGGCGCCGCAACACTTGGTTTTCGCGGCTTTGGCTTGTGATCTGGCCAAGATCGGCATCGCGCGTATCGATAAACAGCACGCCGCCCGTTTGCATAAATCCGTTCAATTTATCAGCCGCTTTAGCGCTCAGCGCTGGCTGATCGGGACTGATCAACCAGTATAAAAGCGGGAACAGCGCCAGTTCGTCCTCGTCCAAATTCACGCCCCGCGGTTGCCCTGGCTCAACCGATGTGCGCTCGCCCATTCGGCGCGATAGCCCATCCAGGGCTTGAAAAGCCAAAAGATCCAGCTTTGAATCCCCCGTTATGACATGCCCCAACGTCACCGTTGAGCTGGCCGCTGTGACATCACTGGGCAGCCTGTCTTGGGCATGAACAGCGATTGGATTATGAACCAAAGTGACGGTGGCCAAAATCGCCCCCGCGATTATGGTGCGGCCACTCAGCGCCAAACTGGCCAAAACATCCACCGCCAGAGCAATAAGGGCCACGCTTAAAAACCACCCGCTGAGATCCCGTGTCTGTTGCGTGATATCCACTTTTTGTACCCAGTCCGGCCAGATCATGGGCGCCAAATCTGCAGATTTTGGCTCAAGATTGTGAGACGCCAGCTGCCCCTTAAATTCATATAAGCCCGGCGGGCTAAGCGCGCCAAAGCGCCGCTGCTGTAACAACTCAGCAGCGATTCCTGGCAAGTAATCCGCATCCACTATTTCACCAAGGCCATCCAGAACCTGAACCGGACTCCATACCGAGTCCGCCGCCAACGGCACCTCATCCTGCCAGCCCCGCGCCGCGTTCAGCCGGTTTAGCATATCTAAGAATAAACCACTTAGGGGTAAGTTGCTCCAGTCTGTATTGGCGGTGATATGCCAGAAGACGATCTGCCCCGAACCAGCTTCTTTGCGGGTGATCAGTGGCGTTCCGTCTTGCAACCGGGCGATAACGCGCGCGGCCAAATCTGGGCTGGGTTGCGCCAAAACTTGGGCCCTCACGCGAATATCAGGGGGAAGGGTCAAACCGGAAAACGGGCCATCAAGCGCAAAGGGCTCAATTGCTTTAGGTTGTTCCCAACTCATTGCGCCGCCAAGCTGGCGCCCGCCTTGCCGCAACACGACTGGCAGCAAAGGATCTTCGCGCAAGGCCGCTGGATTTACAGCCGCCAATCTTGGGCCCGCAAACCGCACCAATGTCCCCCCAGCTTTCACCCAATCCAGCAGCGGTTCAGGATCGGCCAAAGGCAGCATATCGGTCCAAATGATAAGATCAGGATTGGCCAGTAAAACCTGCTCTAACGCCCCTGTAATAAAGGCCACTTTTGGCGCCAACGCCTTTTGAACAAAATGCAGCGGATCTAAAAGGTCCAAGCTTTCGGTGCTTGCCGGCCCGCCAAATAAGGCCACTTCGGCGCGCTTAATTTGATTGCCCAATAAATAAAGCGCCGCCGCATGATCTTGCCCCTTAATCTCAAACCTTTCAAGCCGTGATAAAATTTCTGTTGGCGCTTTAAACTTTACCTCCTGCTCTGTTTCGCCGGCGATCAGGTTAACCGTTTCGCGCAGCAAGACCGTTCTTGTTCCTGCAGGATCGCGGCCAATTCCCAAAATAGCCACCGACCGATCCGATCCATGCGCGCTCCGGCGCAGGCTAAGAGAGACTTGTCCTGCCGCGTATTGCAAATCGCCCAGCGCTAAAATTTCACTCTGCGCAGAGATCAAACGCACCGCGCCTGCCGCGCGCAACCGCTGCAGGATGTCTTGACGCGCGCCGTCATAGTCCAAACCATCTGACAGCCAAAGCGTGTCAAATTTGGCGCCTCTCAAAGCCTCAAGCTGCGCGTTGACCTGCGCCCATTCTGGGGCATAGGGGCGCGGCTGCAGCGTTTCGACTTCTTGCGCCAGCGCCTGCGCGCTTTGAAACGCAATCGGGTTTGGAGCGGTTGCCAGCATCACGCCAACCCGTTGCCCCGCCCGCGCAGCTTTGCGCAAATCGGCCTTTAACACATCCCGTTGAAACTCAAACTCGGGCGCTGAAGCCCATCCGCCATCCACCACGATCAAAAGGTCTGGGCCGCGATCAAGCTGCGTTTGCGGATTGAGAATCGGGCCTGCAAACCCAATCAAAACCGCCGCAATTGCCAGGCTGCGCAAAACAAGCAGCCACCAAGGCGCATGCGCACTGGTTTGGGTTTCATCTTCCAACCCCAGCAACAAACCCACCGCCGGAAACAACTTTTGTACGGGCGCCGGCGGCAAAGCCCGCAGCAAAATCCAAAGCAGCGGCAGAAGCAGCAACCCCCAAAGCACCCACGGGGCGTTGAACGCGATGACACTCCAACCAGGCATCAGCGGCGGCGCCCCTCTTGGCCAAGCGCTTTATGCAATTGTAAAAGGGCCGATATTGGATTTGCATTGCTGACATAGCTGATCAGCTGCCAGCCTGCGGCTTTTGCCAAAGTTGCCAACCCGTCGCGCCGCGCCGCCAGGCGCTCTAAATATTGCACGCGCAAATCTGCCGCCTGTAAACTGTCATGCTGCAGGCGTTTCAGCGGGCTTTGAAAAACAGCCCGCCCGCGATAGGGAAACTCAACCTCTGCGGAGTCTAAAACCTGCAATATCACACCATTAATTCCGGCATCGACAGCTTTGCTCAACGCCAGTTTTAACGGATCTAAATCTCCTAGGAAATCTGATATGAAAACCGCGCGGGCATTCGGTATGAAAGCCGGGTCCAAAGCTGTGGTATATTCTTCAAAGCCAGGTTTTAAAAAGGCATCCGCCAATCTGAAAATCTGTTTACGGCCGCGCGCTGGGGGCAAACCTGTGGTCGCCAAACCCACTTTTTCACCGGCTTTCTCAGCTGCAATCGCCAGCGCCAAAGCTAAAACACCTGCCTGCTGGAGTTTTGAAGGGGCCGTTTGAGATGAAAATTGCATCGACCGCGCGCTATCTACCCAAATCTGAAGCGCTTGCGCGGTTCTCCATTCTTGCTGGCGCACAAAATACCCGTCACTTTTGCCCGAGCGGCGGTGATCTATTGCCTGCAGCGTATCCTGTTGCGGTTGATAGGGCCGATATTGCCAGAAATCCTCACCGATACCCGACCGGCGGCGGCCGTGACCGCCCATCAGCGCGTTTTGCGCCAAGCGGTCAGCAGCCAACAGCAACGCCCCTAATGGGTCCGCCAATTGCCCCGCATTGCCATGAAGAGAGGCCGCTAAACTCATGCCGCAGCGCGCGCGTGATCAAGCTGATCTGCAATACGGCGAATAAGCTCCGGCAAATCCACACCATTGGCCTGCGCCGAATAGCGCAACGCCATGCGATGCGCCAAAACGGGAACCGCCAATGCCAGCACATCCTGCACCGAGGGCGATAAACGGCCTTGCAAAAGCGCCCAGGCGCGTGCAGAAAGCATTAAAGATTGCGCCGCGCGCGGCCCCGGGCCCCACGCAACCGTCTCGCGTAACTCTTTTAACGAAGAAGCATCCTCGGGGCGACACGCGCGCACCAAATCAAGGATAAAGTTAACCACACTATTTCCTATTGGCATTTGGCGAACCACTTTTTGCGCCGCCATTAATCGAGCCGGATCAAACACCTGCGCAACCCCCACCTGCCCCACCCCTGTGGTTTCAAGCAAAATCTCGCGTTCGGTCTCGCGATCTGGATAATCCAAAGTGATTTGCAGCAAAAACCGATCCAGCTGCGCCTCTGGCAACGGATAGGTTCCTTCTTGTTCAATTGGGTTTTGAGTGGCCAAAACATGAAACGGCTGCGGCAGCGGGCGCGTTTGTCCGGCGATCGACACTTGCCCTTCTTGCATCGCTTGCAGCAAGGCAGATTGCGTGCGCGGGCTGGCGCGATTGATCTCATCTGCCATTAAAAGCTGGCTGAAAATCGGTCCCTCAATAAACTTAAATTGCCGCGTCCCATCAGACTTCGTTTCCAATATTTCAGACCCTAAAATATCAGCCGGCATCAGATCAGGTGTAAATTGCACGCGTTGGGTGTGCAGCCCCAGCACATCCCCCAAAGTGTTCACGAGCAGGGTCTTTCCCAGCCCAGGCACCCCGACCAGCAATCCATGCCCCCCCGATAACAGCGCGGTCAGGCTTAGATCTATAACCGATTTCTGACCGATGAATTTCTTAGCAATTTCGGCCTTCATCTGGGCCAAATCTGCCGTTAGATCCTCTATCTGATCCGCAATATCTCGTGACGACGACATGGCTTTTTCCCCTTTGACAAATATATAGGTGTTATTGAGTGTATTGCGACAAAACAAAATGGCAAAACCAATGAGTGCAGAAAAAATAGCATCGCCCAGCGCCGAAGGGCTGGCGCAGGCTGCAAGAGCCGCCAGAGATGGGCGCAAATTGCCGCCCGTCCACTTGTGGAATCCACCGTTTTGCGGGGATTTGGATATGCGCATCGCCCGCGACGGCACCTGGTTTTATCAAGGCACGCCCATCGGCCGCTTCGAGCTGGTGCGGCTATTTTCATCCATCCTGCGCAAAGATGGAGATAGCTACGTCTTGGTTACCCCAGTTGAGAAAGTGGGAATCACCGTGGATGACGCCCCTTTTGTGGCTGTGGATTTTGAAAATATCGGCACCCCAGATAGGCCCGTTTTGTGCTTTGAAACGCATGTTGGTGATTTTTCGCAAGCCGGGCGGGAAAACCCAATTCGCGTTGAAAAGCACCCAGAAACTGGCGAGCCCGCGCCCTATATTCATATCCGAGCCGGGCTAGAGGCGTTGATCGATCGCAAAAGCTTTTACCGCTTGGTCGAGCGGGGCGAACAAGCCGAGCATCAGGGCCAAACCTGGTATGGCATTTATTCCGATGGGGTGTTTTTTCCGATTATTCTAGCAGATGAGCTCAATTAACTTAGCTGGCTGCAAAGCGGCGCTATTTTCACAAGGGCCTTTGGGTAGATCGTTAACCTTTTAAAACGCAGGCGAATAGATTTTATGCGTCGATTGGCACCACGTCGAACTCAACAAAATCGTTCCAGCGCTCAAACCAAAGATCCAACAAAACAGGACTCTGCGTCTCCATCAACTGATAGCAGATCAACAAATCTTTATTTGGCCAAGAATTCAAATAATAAAGCCCATTCGGAAGCAATCGACCCTGCCTGTGAAACCTTTCATGGGCTGCGTTCCCACACCCCGCTTTAAACCGTTCTATTACCATATATTTTTGCATGAACCCGCCTAAAACCCCTATATCAGCAGGTTCTTCCGGCCCGCGCTATGGAGGGTAAAGGCCTGCCTTGCGAAAAAAAAGATCCGCCATTTTAACGCAGCGCTCTCAGTCACCTGAGATCATAGCGCAGCGGCTTGATCCAGCTCCGCTTGCCAGTAGGGTTTTTGCGGCTTTTAAGCCGAATTATAAATTTCCCAAAAGGCTTACAAACGTTGGACCCGGTGATTAAACCTTAGCCCACTGAGAGAGATCTTGCTAAAATTTTATGTTTGTAAACTTATTCCCTTATTAGGGTGTCAGACGAACAAACCTAAACTCAACCCTAAAAAACACTGAAAAACTGTGGCGGCGCATAATATAAAACCGCTGGTAATACGCAAAAAACTCCGTCTAAAACATAAGTCGAAAGACACGCGAGCAAGTGTTTAAAACGCGATCCGCAGCCCATCATGCCCCAGATAAAACGGACCATCCCATATCGGGCGAATGGCGGCCAGCCACTCAGCTTCGCCAAAATCTGGATCATCCGACGGGATAAGGTGGTTCAGCGCCAAGGCTTTTACGTTGGCAGCCACCGCAATCTTTGCAGCCTCTGCCGCCGTGCTATGCGCGGCATAAAAATGCGCCCGCAAGCGTTCATCACCATTGCCAACCCGCGCCAGCAACGGCTCAATCGCCGCTTCCAGCATCGCCTCATGCACCAACAGATCAGCGCCTTGCGCAAAACCGGCCAAATCCGGAAAATAGGCCGTATCGCCGCTAAACACGATATGCGAGCGCGCAGTTTTAAACGACAGCGCAAACGTATCCAGTAATGGCGGATGGATATTGCGCAACGCCGAAACCTGAATATCGCCCAGTTGCACCACATCTGGTTTATCGATCCCATGAAAACGCACCAGCCGGCGCAAATCCGGGCGCCCTTCATCCGCGATCCGCAGATCGATATCCGCCTGCATCGAGGTCAGAAACCCCGCCCAATAGGCATCAAGCCCGACAGGTCCGTATATCTGCACGATGTTGCTGAGTCCGGCTGTCCAAGCCGTGTGCAACAAAGGGCCCAGTTCTAAATAATGATCCGAATGCAAATGCGTGATGAAAATATGACGGATATCTTTCAACGCCACGCCTTGATCGATCAAGCCCCGGGCCACGCCCAAACCGCAATCTATGATAATCGGGCAGCCCTCTAGGTGCAGAAGATGCGCGGTGGGCATTGTAGAGCCGGGGCGGATCGCAGGGCCACCTTTGGTGCCAAGTAACGCCAGATAATTCAAAGCAAAGCCCCCTTGTTTACATCCCCGCATGTGCGTTTCTTGGCCATCCAACCGCTTTTACCAGATGACCTATCCGCCAATTTTAAAGCGACTGCACAAAAACAGCGTGCAAACGGCTCTGTTGCAAATCAGAAACTACGCTTTAGCGCCAAAATTTTCCTGATAAAACCGATACCAGTTCTCGCCCATAATACCAGCCACTTCCGCTTCTGACATGCCTGTTTTGCGCAGCCCTTCGGCGATATTTCCAAAATCACGATTGTCTTGAAACCAGCTTGGCATTGGCGGAAATCCCGGCGCGCTGGCAGAGCCTTCGCCATAATCAATCGCTTTGCTCCAGCGGCCTACGCGCATCCATTCCACCACGCGATCGGGTTGATCTTGGCACAGATCAGAGCCAAGCCCCAAATGCTGCGCCCCATAGCGCGCCGCCGCCTCGGCGATCATCTGACAAAAACTTTCAAGCGTGCAGGCCGATTTATCTTTTAAATGATGCGGATAAAGTGAAAATCCGATCATGCCGCCCGCCTCGGTAACGGCTTTGATCACCTCGGGGCGCTTATTGCGCAACGCGGGCTGCCACTCATAAGGGTTGGCATGGGTGATGGTGATCGGGCGCGTTGAAATCTCGGCCGCCTCAATGGTTGAGCGATCCGCAGAATGACTCATATCCACCACAAGACCAACGCGATTCATTTCACCAATCACCTGCCGCCCCATCCGGGTAATGCCGGGATCCGCCGCTTCATAACAGCCCGTGGCCAGCAGCGATTGATTGTTATAACTCAGCTGCATAAACCGCGCGCCCAAATTATGCACAATTTCCACTAACCCGATATCATCTTCAATCGGGCTGGGGTTTTGAAACCCGAAGAAAATAGCCGTGCGGTTGCTAGCGCGAGCACGATCGACATCTTCAGCTGTCAAGCCTTTCATGATTAAATCGGGATAGGTCTCAAACCAAGTGTTCCATTGCTCAAAATTCAAAACCGTTTCGCGAAAATTCTCATGATAGGCAATCGTGACATGCACCGCATCAACGCCGCCCGCCCGCATTTGGCGAAAAATCTTTTCCGACCAATTTGCGTATTGCAGATTATCAATGATCCTCATGCAGGCATACCCGAGGAAATATAGGCCGTTTTCACCGTCGTATAAAATTCAGCCGCATAACTGCCCTGTTCGCGCGGCCCGTAAGAGCTTTCCCCTCTGCCGCCGAATGGCACATGATAATCGGTGCCAGCAGTGGGCAGGTTTACCATCACGCAGCCAGTTTTGGCATTGCGCCTAAAATGCGTAGCCTGCGCCAAATTGGTGGTAACAATACCAGAGGTCAGCCCGAAGCGCGTATCATTAACCACGCTCAGCGCTTCGTCATAGCTGCCCACTTTGATCACTGCCGCTAACGGGGCGAACAGCTCTTCGCGGTTGATCTGCATGGCATTGGTGCTGTTGATGAACAGCCCAGGAGACATGTAAAATCCCTGGCTTGCGCGCTCAACTTGCTGGCCGCCGCAGACCAATTCGGCGCCTTCCGATAACCCCAAGGCTACGTTAGCAAGGTTTTGCTGCAATTGCTGGGCACTCACCACAGGCCCGATTTGAGTGCCAGGCTCAAGCGCATGACCCACCACCATCGCCCTGGCGCCTGCAATCATTTTTTCAACAAACGCATCGTGAATTCGCGCATGCACCACCAATCGCGAGGACGCAGTGCATTTTTGGCCGGATCCCCCATAGGCCCCACCCAGCGCCAAAGAAACGGCCAAATCAAGATCTGCATCTTCCATGACCGCCAGCGCATTTTTTGATCCCATCTCCATCTGCACTTTGGTCAGGTTTTGCACTGCCGCCGCCGCAATGCCTTTGCCCACAGGCACCGAACCGGTAAAGGATATTGCGTTTACTTTCGGGCTTTCCACCAAGGCCTGCCCGATGCTGCCCCCGGCACCCATAACAAGGCTGAACAAGCCCTTTGGAATATCCTGGCGGGCAATAATCTCGGTCAGCGCCACGGCCGAAGCAGGGGTTAAATTCGCTGGTTTCCAAATCACAGCATTGCCATAGGCCAAAGCCGGAGCGATTTTCCAAGAGGCGGTAGCGGTTGGAAAATTCCACGGCGAAATGATCGCCACCACCCCAACAGCCTCGCGGCGCACGTCAATTTCAATGCCCTCGCGCACCGAATCTGCCGTCTCGCCCATTTGGCGCAGGGTTTCTGCCGCATAATAAGTGAAGAACTGGCCGGCGCGGTACACTTCGCCCTTGCCTTCGGCGAGGGGTTTACCCTCTTCGCGCGACAGTAATGTGCCAAGCTCTTGGGCGCGCGCCATCATTTCGGTGCCAATCGCCATCAGCACGTTATATTTGCGCTCGATCCCATAGGCTGCCCATTCGCGCTGCGCCTGCTGCGCTTGCGCCAAGGTCGTATCCAATTGATCTGGCGATGCCTGCGCGTATAAGCCGATTAAGTCCGAAAGATCCGATGGGTTTCGATTTTCAATTTCACTGCTGCCAGCCACCCAGTCTCCCGCGATAAAATTTTTATTTAACCCTGACATTCTTATCCCCTTTACGGATGACTGTTTTGCTTCAATGCGCTTCTGCCCAATGCGCCCCTTGCCCCGCATCAACGATCAAGGGAACCTCCAGCTTCACGATTGGATCTGCGGCGTTTTCCATAACCCCACGCGCAGCATCAATCAATTGATCCACCGCGTGGTGTTCCACTTCGAATAGCAGTTCATCATGCACTTGCAAAAGCATCTTCGCCGGCAAATCAGCGATCGAATGCGGCATTCGGATCATCGCTCGGCGGATAATATCCGCCGCAGTGCCTTGGATCGGCGCGTTGATCGCCGCGCGCTTGGCAAAGCCCGCGGTTGGACCTTTGGCATTGATCTCTGGCGTATGGATGACACGGCCAAACAGGGTTTCCACACGATTATTGGCTTTGGCGAAGGCAACCGTATCGTCCATATATTCTTTGATCCCCGGAAACCGCTCAAAATAGCGATCGATAAACCCTTGTGCCTCGCTGCGCGGAATGCGCAAATTGCGCGCCAACCCAAAGCCTGAAATACCATAAATAACGCCAAAATTAATCGCCTTGGCTTGCCGGCGAATATCCGGCGTCATCTCGTCCAAGGGCACATCAAACATTTCCGAAGCCGTCAGAGCGTGGATATCTTGGCCCTCCCGAAAGGCTTGCTTGAGACTGTCAATGCCCGCCACATGCGCCAGAATGCGCAATTCGATCTGGCTGTAATCCAGGCTGACCAAAACCTTGCCCTCTTCGGGAATAAAGGCTTCGCGAATGCGCCGGCCATCCTCACTGCGCACGGGAATATTCTGCAAATTGGGATCGGTTGAGGCCAAACGACCAGTATTGGCCCCGGCGATTGAGTAAGAGGTATGCACGCGGCCCGTTTCGGGGTGGATATGATCCTGCAGCGCGTCGGTATAGGTGGATTTGAGCTTGCTCAATTGGCGCCAATCCAGCACCCGCTTGGGCAAGTCATGAATGGTGGCCAAATCTTCCAAAATATCCGCGCCGGTGGCGTAAGCGCCCGTTTTACCTTTCTTGCCCCCCTCATAGCCCAACTTGTCAAACATAATCTCGCCCAGTTGCTTTGGACTGCCCACATTAAAGCTTTCACCCGCCATATCGTGAATTTCGGCCTCAAGACCTGCCATTTTCTGCGCAAACGCGTTGGACATACGTGACAACGTATCTCGATCCACTTTGATCCCGGTCATCTCCATCTGGGCCAGAACCGGAATCAAAGGCCGCTCAAGCCCCTCATAAACACGAGTCACTTTTTGGAGATGCAATTTAGGCTTCAAAAGCTGCCAAAGGCGCAGCGTGATATCAGCATCCTCAGCGGCATAGGGTGTGGCCTCTTCAATCGGCACAAGATCAAAGGTAACCGCCGATTTCCCGCTTCCCAAAAGTTGTTTGATCGGAATAGGCGTGTGATCCAAATAGCGCTGTGATAGACTGTCCATGCCATGGTTATGCAAGCCCGCATGCAGTGCATAGGATAACAGCATGGTATCGTCGATCGGCGCGATGCGAATGCCCTGCCGCTCAAAAATTTTGGCATCATATTTCATATTTTGGCCAATTTTCAGGATCGCCGGATCTTCCAAGATGGGTTGCAAAAGCCCAATCACCTGATCGAGCTGCATTTGGCCCGCAGCTAATTTTGACGAACCGAATAAATCATCGTTGCTGCCTTCTTTATGCGATATCGGAATATAACAGGCCTCACCCGGCTCGACCGCCAAAGAAATCCCCACCAGCTCAGCGCGCATTTCATCCAGAGACGTGGTTTCCGTATCAATGGCCACGTAGCCACGCTGGCGGATTTTATCGATCCACGCGTCTAGAGAGGCAAGATCATGGAGCGCGCAATAAGCGCTGCGGTCAAAGGCCGGCTGTTCGATATGCGCGGGCGTTTCAAGCGCAGTGGCGGTGGCAATTTGGGGCGGTTCCACGCCCAGCTTGCTGGCGATACGCGCCGTTAATGTGCGAAATTCCATTTCCGCCAGAAAACCCAATAGGGTTTCAGGATAGGGCGCACGCACTTCTAAATCATCCAGCGTGAAGTCTAACGGCGTGGCGCAATCCAGCTCGACCAATTGACGTGAGAGGCGAATTTGCGCAGCATGATCGATCAAGGTTGCGCGGCGTTTGGGCTGTTTGATCTCTTCAGCCCGCTCTAACAGCGTTTCAAGATCCCCATATTCATTGATCAAAAGCGCGGCGGTTTTCACCCCAATGCCTGGTGCGCCGGGAATATTATCCACGCTATCTCCGGCCAAAGCCTGTACATCCACAACCCGCTCGGGGAAAACACCAAATTTTTCAAACACGCCCTCACGGTCAATATGGCGGTTTTTCATCGCATCAAACATATTAACGCCGCCGCCAACAAGTTGCATAAGGTCTTTGTCTGAACTGATAATAGTCACCCGCCCACCTGCATCGCGCGCCTGAACCGATAAGGTTGCGATGATATCATCGGCCTCATAGCCTTCGACCTCTTCGCAGGCGATATTGAACGCGCGTGTTGCGGCGCGCGTCAGGGGCATTTGCGGGCGCAGATCTTCGGGCATTTCATCGCGATTGGCTTTATATTGATCATAAAGATCATTGCGAAACGTATGGCTGCCTTTGTCAAAAATCACCGCAACATGGGTGGGCGCATCGGGACCAGTATTGCTTTCGACATAGCGCTGCAGCATGTTGCAAAACCCGCTCACCGCGCCCACAGGCAATCCATCTGAATTACGGGTTAAAGGTGGCAAAGCGTGATAGGCGCGAAAGATGAAAGCCGAGCCATCGATCAAGTGCAAATGGTGCCCTTTGCCAAAATTCATGCTGGGTTTTCCTTTTTGAACAAATATTTTTATAAGAGGATTACATGAGCAAAGGCAGCTTGACCATCATCTTTGTGATCCTTTCAACATTGCTGCCCACTATGCCTTCGCGCAGAAGAACAACCGCGCAGGCCCACCGGATAGCAGAGGCAAACCTGCGAGCCAGGGCGGGGCGCCGCAAACGAGAACCTTCGCACTATTTTATCCGCACCCTCAGTGACAAAGCCAAAACGACCGGCTTCCTTCGCGCCACCCTGGACGCAAATATATTGCAGATTTGAAACAATGAAGTTGCATTATGGGCTGGTCGGCTTTGCCCGTGATAATGCCCGGCGCGGGCCAGCCTCAGTTTGTCTGGTTTGCAAAAGCCTGCGCCATTGCCTTTTGGGCATAGTCGCTTGCAGGATGGCGCTGTCGCACAATTTGGAAGCGGGTAAAACCAAGCGGAATTTCTTTGAAAAACATGTCCGGCGTTAAAAACACTAAAGACGCAGAACGCGCGCTGCGCTTCTTTTGGAGTGATCCCTCAGCCCCCATCTTGGTGACCCCTGGGCGGCCAAGGTCGCGCCTTATCCCAGCGTCGCCTCTGCAAAATCGCGATGTATGATTTTACAATCGCAATAAGGGCATTCTACCCATCCGGTTTCTTTGGGTATCTGCAGCCAAACACGCGGATGGCCAAGCGCCCCTCCACCGCCATCACAGGCGATGCGAAACTGATCTACCACTCTGGTTTCTGGTGCGTCTGTTGTCATTTCCCATTCCCTTTTTTTCGTGCTTAGGCTACCTGCCTTATGAGCGATCATGGATCAAAGGGTCAAGAGCATGTTACCACATACCGCAGTGGAAATTTCTGGGCTGTCAAAAATTTATAACGCATATAAGAACCAACCAGCTCGCCAAGCCCTTTATGATTTAGATTTAGCAATCCCGGCGGGATCCGTTTTCGGGTTACTGGGCCCGAACGGAGCGGGCAAGTCGACCTTAATCAATATTCTGGCCGGTCTTGTGCGGAAAACCTCGGGACAGGTGAAAATTTGGGGATTTGACCAAGACAAGAACCCAAGGCAATCGCGCGCGGCGATCGGCGTTATGCCTCAAGAGCTGAACCTTGATCCCTTTTTTACCCCACGCGCCGCGTTGGATGTGCAAGCCGGACTTTACGGAATTCCAAAATCGCAACGTCGTAGCGACGACATTCTTGCAATGGTCGGCCTTAGCGAAAAAGCCGATGCCTATTCGCGGTCATTATCCGGTGGCATGCGCCGGCGCCTGCTTTTGGCAAAAGCCTTGGTGCATAGCCCACAAATATTGGTTCTGGATGAACCCACAGCCGGCGTTGATATCGAATTGCGGCAAACACTTTGGGACAATGTCCGCCGATTGAACCAAGAAACCGGCATGACGATCATTCTGACCACGCATTATTTGGAAGAAGCCGAAAAAATGTGCGATCAGATTGCAATTATGAACCATGGAAAATTAATCGCGCAAGACAGCACGCCAAATCTGCTGGCGCAGCTCGATGGCAAAACCATGCATATTCAGCCCGAAGAGCCGGTTCAAACGCTTCCAACCCACCCTGATATGACCAGCAGCCTTAATAAGGATGGATCTTTGAATATTCGCTACAGCGCTACGAAAACCTCAGCCGAAGAGGTGTTTCAAATGCTACGCCAAAATCAAATCGCCATTCGTGATGTCAGAACCTCGCAAGCCGATCTTGAAGACGTATTTTTAGAGCTGACCAAATCGGCTTAAACAAAAAATGTTCAGCTTAAACGGCCGACAGCATCCGCCCCAAGCTATGCCCGCCCAAAATATGCAGATGCAAATGCGGCACTTCCTGCACCCCATCTGCACCGGCATTGGAGATCGCCCGAAAGCCACCGCCGCTTGGCAGATCTACCCCCATTTGCTGGCACACCGCCGCAATGGCGCGCGTGAAATCAACGATCTCATCGGCACTGGCCGCCGCAGAAAAATGATCGAAACTCACATAGGGGCCTTTGGGAATAATCAGCACATGCACCGGTGCCTGGGGCTGAATATCTTCAAACGCCAAACTATGCTCGGTCTCTAGCACCGTTTTATTAGGGATTTCACCCCTCAGAATTTTTGCAAAAATATTATCCGGATCATATGTATAGCCCATTTCACCCCCATGGCTTCACTCTCAAAATTTGGGCAAATCCTAACAGGATGCGCAAAAGCGCAAAAGCGTTAAACGGGCTCTTTTACGAAAAAATTAGTCAGGATCGGAGGCTACAACAAAAATACCGCGCGCAGGCTAAACTATGCTAGCCTGTTTTTATAGTTTGTTTTGAACCACCTTTGAATTTTTATATTGAGATTTTAGAAATGGATTTACCAGGGCTTTGGATGCCGAAAAGCGAAACAGCTTTATACCGCTCGCTGCCCAAATGCGCCTGTTCCAGCATCGGGCAATTGTTGTATTTTTCTAACCATGGTCACTTTTTTAAGGGGGAATTTCATAGGTTAACAACCGGCCTTCATAAATGGGATTTTGAGGCCAGTCGCAACATATTGATGACGCATGTGACAGCGCGGACAACATTCACATTCAGCTGCGTGAGAAATCCCTATGCGCGCATCGTTTCTGCGTTTTTAGACAAAATTTGCAGCTCCCAAGATGATGGCATGTTTTACAGTCAAAAGATTCATGAGATCTTAAGCCAAAGCTATGGTCTTGATCCAAATATGATAGAGCGCGCGTTTTATGGCGACTCCGAGGCCCGTATCAAAGCCTTTCGTCGCTTTTTAGTCTTTGTCCACGATTGTACCCGCAGTGATGGCCCGGGCCAGCTTGATATTCATTGGCACCCAATGGCCACGCATCTCGGTGACTTTATTCGGCAGGGCGGGCGCTTTGATAAAATCATCTGGGTTGAGTATTTTGATCATGGCATGAGTTATATTTTTGATCACCTTTCACCAAATCATCGGCCACAACACGTATCACATATCAAGTTTAACAAGGCAGCGACCGCCTCAAACCTACCGATAGAGGCCTATTTTGATCAAACAGCCCTTTTCCTGATGGAACGCATTTACCAGCAGGATTTTGAGCTTTTTGGCTATCGATTAAACGATCCCAAAAACGCGAGTCCAGAGCGCGAAATCTATTTGGACCACCTGCATACCGCCCTCTTGGGAAACCTGGGGTAAGCTTACAACAGCGCCGCCGCCTTAAACAAACCACGCACCGAGGTTTCGGGCCGGGCGCCAATATGGCGAATAACCTCGCCTGCCGCGATGCATCCCATTTTACAACAAATCTCGATGGGCTGTTTTGTCACCAATCCATATAAAAACCCAGCGGCGAATTGATCGCCCGCGCCCGTCGCATCCACCGGGGTGATTTCATCAACCGGTACATCCACGCGCACATCATTGGCGATCACGCTCACGCCTTCACCGCCTCTGGTGCAAACTACCAGCTCGCAAATCTCTGCGGTTTTCGCCAGCGCCGTTTCAAGATCATCAGTTTGAAACAAAGATTTAATCTCAGCATCATTGCCAATCACGTAATCCAACTCATGGTCGATCAAATCCAGAAAATCCGCGCGGTGCCGTTCAACGCAGAAGGGATCAGAAATCGCGATTCCGGCCTTGCCACCGGCTGAACGACAAGCCCGTGACAGCTCAACAAAGGCTTGTTTGCCCTTATCCTTATCGAACAAATAGCCTTCCAAAAACACATATTCAGCCTCTTGTGCCACGCTGCCTGAAACATCTTCGGGGCCCAGCTCGGAAGAAATTCCCAAATAGGTGTTCATCGAGCGTTCCCCATCGGCAGAGGTGAAGATCATCGAACGTGAGGTTGGTAGATGCGCATTCTGAACTGGTGGGTTCACAAAATCGGTTCCACCGTCCCGCATGGCTTGCGCATAAAACCGCCCCAGCGCATCATCTCTGACGCGCCCCACAAACGCCGTTTCAAGGCCCAGCGCGCCCAAACCTGCTAACGTGTTCGCCACCGCGCCACCCGCCGCTTGAACGCGGTTTTCCATTGCATCATAAAGCGCTTCCGCACGCTCTTTTTCGATAAGTTGCATAATGCCTTTTTCAATGCCCATCCGCTGAAGAAACGCATCGCTCGATTGGCTGATCACATCAACCACGGCATTGCCAATACCCACAACTTTGTATTTTTTCACAAAAACTGCTCCTTAAGCATTATAGATCTTTTTCTTCATAGGCGCATAGGTCGCGGATCAAACAGGTTGCGCATAAGGGTTTACGCGCTTTGCAATGATACCGGCCGTGTAAAATCATCCAATGATGCGCGTGCAATTGAAAATCAGCGGGAATATGATCCTCCACTGCCCGCTCGACATCCTCAACGGTTTTACCAGGCGCAATTTTTGTTCGATTTCCAAGGCGAAATATATGGGTGTCAACGGCCTGCGCCGGATGCCGCCACCACATGTTTAAAACCACATTCGCCGTTTTACGCCCCACGCCGGGCAAAGATTGCAGGGCCGCGCGTGAATTGGGCACCTGGCCGTCATACTCCTCAACCAATATCCGGCTCAGTTTGATCACGTTCTTGGCCTTATTACGATAGAGGCCAATTGTTTTGATATGCTCAATCAGCCCCGCCTCGCCCAATTCCAGCATTTTCTGCGGCGTGTCAGCGATTTTAAACAATGCCCGCGTGGCTTTGTTGACCCCCGCATCGGTTGATTGCGCGCTCAGCGCCACGGCGACGACAAGCGTGTAGACATTCACATGATCAAGCTCGCCCACAGGCGCGGCATCAGCCGCTTGAAACCGCTGAAAAATTTCCCGAATGGTTTTATAATCAAGCTGCTTTACCATAATGGAGGCATATGCCGTTTAATCGCCCGACTCACAAGAGCTTTGCAACATTTTAGGCAAGAAACGGGTCGCCTTTCGGCCCGAAGGTTTCTACTTTGAGGGCATATAGTGACAAGGTACCGCATGAGCAAAAATTCTACAGCCTATTCATATCGCGTGATAGAACGGGCGTTAACCGAAATAGACGCGGCGGATCACCCGTTGAACCTGACAGAATTGGCGCGGCGGCTGCAATTAAGCCCGGCGCATTTTCAGCGATTATTTTCAGAATGGGTGGGCGTTTCGCCCAAAAAGTATCAAGAATATCTAACGCTGGAACATTCCAAGCACTTGCTGGCAACGCGCCACAATCTGCTGGAAACCAGCCTCATAACGGGCTTATCCGGCACCAGCCGACTGCACGATCTTTTTATCCGCTGGGAAGCCATGACCCCGGGCGAATTTGCTGCAGCCGGCGCCGCTTTGGAGATTACGTATGGTTGGGCTGCGTCTCCGTTTGGCGATACGTTGGTGATGCGCACAAATCGGGGGATCTGCGGCCTTGCATTTGCCGCTGATATTGGTCGAGAGGCTGCATTTCAGGATATGGCCGCGCGCTGGCCAATGGCTGCTCTAAGAGCAGATCAAACGGGTCTTTCAAGCGCAATTGAGGATCTGTTCAAACCCAAAAGCAGCGCCAAGCTGCACTTAATCGGGGCCCCGTTTCAAATCAAAGTGTGGCAGGCATTGCTGCAGATCCCCTCGGGGCATGTTTCAACTTATTCCGATATTGCGCGCGCGATCCAAGCTCCCAAAGCCGTTCGGGCCGTTGGCACAGCGGTCGGCCGCAACCCGATAAGCTGGTTGATCCCCTGCCATCGGGCGCTGCGCAAAACGGGTGCTTTGGGCGGGTATCATTGGGGTTTGCCAGTCAAACGCGCGCTTCTGGCCTATGAAGCCGCCCGCCAAGACAGCGCCGACCGCAGCGAGCGACCTTCATAAAGAGCCCTTTAAAAAGGCGACTGCCTGTGAACAGCCCATGAGCACAGCCCTGGCAGATTATGGCCGCTCAAGTGCAATCGCAGTGCCCTCGCCGCCCCCGATACACACAGCAGCAATACCCCGCTTCACATCTCGCCGCTCCATAGCATGCAGCAACGTCACGATAATCCGTGCGCCTGAAGCCCCAATTGGGTGTCCAAGCGCGCAGGCTCCACCATGAACGTTGATGATATCGCCGGAAATATCCAGCTCTTTCATGAAGGCCATTGGAACAACCGCAAAGGCTTCATTGACCTCCCATAAATCGACATCTTCCACCCGCCAGTTCAAACGATCTAACAATTTACGCGTTGCAAAAATTGGCGCGGTTGAGAACCATGCAGGCTCTTGCGCGTGGCTGGCATGGCCCAAAATACGCGCGCGGCAAGGCAGACCCGCCTGCTGCATATGCGTCTGGCTTGATAAGATCAGGGCTGCGGCCCCATCAGAGATAGAAGATGCGTTCGCCGCGGTCACGCTGCCATCTGCCCGAAAGGCGGGTTTCAGATGAGGAATTTTTTCAGGCTTTGCGTTTAAAGGCTGTTCATCCTGCATCACAGCATAATCGCCTTTTTTACGCGCCAGCTTGAGTGGGGTGATTTCATTCTCAAAGGCCCCTGAGCTTTGAGCCTCAAGCGCCCGCATCAGCGAGCGCAACGCATAATCATCCTGAGCTTCTCGCGTGAATTGGTATTTTTCAGCGCAATCTTCAGCAAAACTGCCCATCAAGCGGCCTTTCTCATACGCGTCCTCTAGCCCATCTAAAAACATATGATCTGCCACTTGGCTATGCCCCAAACGGGCCCCGCCGCGCATCTTGGGCAATAGATAGGGGGCGTTTGACATGCTCTCCATCCCGCCAACCGCCATCACCTGTGTTTGGCCAAGCGCGATCTGGTCAAAGCCGATCATCGTTGCCTTCATCCCCGAACCGCACATTTTGTTCAACGTTGTTGCAGGCACCTGCGTGCCAAGGCCGGCGTGAAAACTGGCTTGTCGCGCCGGCGCTTGCCCCTGCCCTGCGCCAAGCACATTGCCCATCAAAACCTCATCCACCGAACTCAGAGAAGTTTGCAGCAAAGCCGCCTCTATCGCCGCGCCCCCCAGCCTTGCTGCGGGCACAGCATCAAACGCACCTTGAAACCCACCAATCGGCGTTCTGGCCGCGCCGCATATCACCACGTTTTCCATCAACTCTCTCGCTTTTTGCACAGGCATACAAAAAAGTAACCTTTGCCGTCTAGTGTTGCCGCAGCGCATAACACAGAAGTCAGCGATGCAACTTAAAATTATTGATCAGCCCGGATGCCTTTATCTGAAAGTTCAGGCAGAGCGAATTGATGCCGCCGCCGCGATTCAATTTAAGGATTTGGTGCGCCGCGCGCTAAAGCCAAGCCTGCAGCGAAAAATCATCGATTTAGAGCAGGTGAATTTTATTGATTCTACGGGGCTTGGCGCGCTTATCAGTTTGCAAAAGGCACAGCAAAACGCACAGCAAAACGCGCCCAACCTTGCCATTTGTAGACTGCATCCACAGGTGGCCAAAGTCTTCAAACTGACTCGTATGGACGAAGTTTTTGATATTTATGCCACTGCTGAAGCCGCGCTGAAAGCGGCCAGCGCATCGCCCGCTTTCAAGGCAGATGAGGATTGAATATCCGCATCAATTTTTCCTTTGATCAAAGGCAAGGGTTTTGGCCGGTCCGGGGTATATTAGAACGAATGGCCGAAAAGGTGAACGCAACGCAAGGCGCTGCATTTGCATTTTTCCCGATATCATTGGTTGTCGCAGAGATTTTAAACAACAGCATTCAGCATGGGATGACTTTTAAAAGCACCGGTCAACTTAGGGTACGGCATCTCAGCTGCCAAAACTGCATTGAAATCACGCTGATCGATACAGGTTGCGCGTATCACCCCCCCAAAACACCCTCTGGTACAGACCCGTTGAACCCCTCTGAAAGCGGATATGGATGGATGATCCTCTTCCAGCTTTGTACAAGGATCCAGTATCGCCATAAAAGCGGCCGAAATCTTTTGCGACTCTGCCTGCCCATCAACGCGCCTTGAGCGCAAAAGCCCCATCTGCGACATCGCCGCACCCAAATAGCGCGGTTTCATGTTGTTTTAAAAGCCGACCACGTTACATAGAGTTATGGTTTGATAAAAAGGTGACCTCGTGCGCGATTTCCATTTTCCCGGTCGTTCCGCAGTTTACGCAGAAAACGGCATGTGTGCGACATCACATCCTTTGGCTGCAAAAACCGCGCTCGAGATATTGCAGCATGGCGGCAATGCCATGGATGCGGCGATTGCAGGGGCCGTCTTGCTGGGGCTTTGCGAGCCCCAGATGACCGGGCTTGGCGGAGATTGTTTTGTTCTCTTTTCACCCGCGGGCAGCGATGAGATTCGCGCCATGAACGGATCGGGAAAATCACCGCAGGCGCTGCAAGCGCAATTGCTGCGCGACCAAGGTCATGGGGCGATCCCGCAGCGCGGCGTGGAGGCGATAACCATTCCCGGCGCCGTGGATGCATTCTGTAAGTTGAGTGATGACTGGGGTAAGCTTGGCCTTGATGCGCTGCTGGCGCCAAGCATTCACTATGCCGAAGCGGGCATTCCCGTAGCCCCGCGGGTTGCCTATGATTGGGCCGGTAGCGTGGATGTGCTGCAAGGCAGCGCTAAAACAGATTACTTACTATCGGGAAAAGCGCCTCAGGCAGGGCAAAAAATTGCTTTTCCAAAACAAGCTGAAGTTTTGCGCGCCATCGCAAAAAATGGCCGTAGCGGCTTTTACGACGGCGCCGTTGCAGAGGATATCTTAAACACGTTGACAGCGCTTGGTGGGCTACATTCCCAGGAAGATTTCAGCGATCAAATCGCGTTTTACACGGATCCGATTTCGGGCCATTATCAAGGAATGGATTTGGTTGAGCATCCGCCCAATGCTCAGGGCGCTACAGCCATTTTGCTGTTAAACATATTATCGCATTTTGATCTTGCCGCTCTGCCCCCCTTCAGCGCTGAGCGCACGCATATCGAAGCTGAGGCCACCAAATTGGCCTATGATGCGCGCAACCGCTTTATCGCGGATGCGCGAATGAGCGATGCTAGCGCGTATTTACTTGCGCCAGAAACCGCAGAAAAGCTGGCGGCTTTAATCAATCCAAATGCCATAATTCAGGATGTGACAGCGATCAGCGAGACGGTTCATAAAGATACCGTCTACATTACGGTTGTGGATAAAGACCGCATGTCGGTTTCGTTGATCTACTCAATATTCAACACATTTGGCTCTGGCATCTCGAGCGATAAATTCGGGATTTTGATGCATAATCGCGGAGCAGGATTTAACCTTATTCCCGGGCATCCCAACGAATTGCGGGGCGGGCACCGCCCGATGCATACCATCATCCCCGGCATGCTGTGCAAGGATGGCAAGCCTGTGATGCCCTTTGGCGTCATGGGGGGGCAATATCAAGCGAATGGACACGCGCGCGTTTTAACGAATATGCTCGATTACGGCATGGCGCCGCAGGCGGCATTGGACGCGCCGCGCAGCTTTGCCGAATTGGGCCATTTGAAAGTTGAGCGCAGCTATGACCCAAAAGAGGTGCAAAAATTAGCAGATATTGGCCATAAAATCGAACAAGATATTGAACCAATCGGCGGCGCTCAGGCGATTATGATGCATGAAAACGGCGTGCTAGAAGGCGCCTCGGACCCCCGAAAAGATGGCTGCGCGCTGGGGTATTAAGCCCGCGTTTTATCACGCGAAGGCGTCACTGGCCCGGCGCTCTCGCAACGAATCAATTCAGTTGAAAATGCAGCGGGTATTGGCCATTTTCAAAGGGGCCGAAGAGATCAGGAATATCGGGGTGATCGACCGGTTCGCCGGAAGGGTCTTCCACAAGATTTTGTTCTGACACATAGGCCACGTAGAAACTGTGTTCGTTTTCTGCCAGCAAATGATAATAGGGCTGCTCTTTGACCGGACGATGATCCTCAGGAATCGACTCATACCATTCATCCGTATTGCTGAATTCTGGATCAACATCAAAAATCACCCCTCTAAAAGGGTGCTTTTTATGGCAAACAACTTGCCCGAGGCGATATTTAGCATTTTTCAAATACATCAGGCATTCACTCTACGCGTTGCGCGATCCGGCTTCAAGTGCCCAGCAGTAAATTCGCCCGCGCTTCGATCCAAGCGGTTTTCACGATTGCCAAAGCACAAAAATCTTTTTTAGGGCCGCGCTGCAAAATATGACACCGTTTGAATGTATTAAATAGACGCATAATAATGCGCTGGCGCCACTGGTTTGACCTTTTGAAACCACCCGAAATTTGATAACGTGCAAAAAAACAAAGTTGAGATGACCATGAGCAGAACGATCATCGCCATATGCCTGGTTTTTACGCTGGGATCCTGCAGCATATTCAGCACCGGCGATGTAACGGGCAATCTTGACAATGCCTGCTCTATTTTAGATCAAAAACCGCAATTTGCCCGCGCCTTCAAAGCAACCAAGCGCCGTTGGGGCGTACCCGTCAACGTTCAAATGGCAATCATCCATCAAGAAAGCCGTTTCAAAAGCAAAGCAAAAACGCAGCGAAAATATATTCTGGGCTTCATTCCAAATGGCCGCCAAAGTTCGGCATATGGCTATGCGCAAGCCCTAGATGGCACTTGGAGCGAATATAAAGATGATACAGGCCGGATCTTAGCCCGCCGCAGCAATATTCGTGACGCGTCTGATTTTATGGGCTGGTATATGACCAAAACAAAGCGGCGAAATGGGATCTCTCTGGCCGATGCACGCAATCAATATCTAGCCTATCATGAGGGGCAAACCGGGTTTGCCCGTGGTAGCTATAAACGCAAAAAATGGTTGATCAATATCGCGGACAAAGTGGCCAATCGCTCGGATATGTATAAGCGGCAATTGTCACGCTGCGGGCGGCTTTAACGCTGCTTGCGCTTTTCAATGTTGAGAAAAATGTTGAATATAGAATCTTTAAGCGAGACACCTTTTTGTAAATCCTCAAGCGCAAGTAAAGTTTGATCACCTTCCGGCGTTTCAATAATCCATTGCGCCAACTCTAATGGGTTATGGCGCAATAAAAGCGTGATTTGCCCGCGCTCAGGATGTTGGGGATGTTGCAAAGACAGAGTTGTTCGCTTCCCGTCATAACGATGATCCGTAATTAAAGCAGATTTTCGAAGATCAATCCTATCCTGCAAAATCAGGGAAAGCGGCGTTCCAGATGTTGTGAAACTGGTTGGCTCGCCATCACCTTTAGGATCAAAAATCGCCATTTGTCCGGCAGAGACCAGCACCAATACTTCCGATGGGGTTTGATATTCAAAGCGCAAGCGCCCTGGACGCTTCATAAAAAACTGTCCCTGCGCAGAGGATCCGTCAGCGCCAATTTGAACAAACGTCGCCTGAATGCTGCGCAAACTATTTAGATGCGCAGAAATAGCTGCCAAAGAGGCTTTTTCTGCGTGACCAACGCCCGCTAACCCCAAAAAAATACCAAAGGAAATTGAAAATATACGTGTCATATGTGTAGTCTAGTCATCCCAGAGGCCACCGCCAGCGAAAGTCGCGATTTTGTGACCGCCCGCGCGGAATTACGGTTGTTCTGGCACCAAAATATCACGCTTTCCAACGTGGTTTGCAGGGCTAACAAGGCCTTCCTCTTCCATTTGCTCAACCAAGCGGGCCGCCTTATTATACCCTATGGCAAGCTTTCTTTGGATGTAGCTGGTCGAGCATTTGCGATCCTGCAAAACGATGGCCACGGCTTGATCATAGAGCACATCCTCGCCCTCAGATACCCCGGTTAACCCCAGCACAAGGTCAATTGACTCAGATTTATCGTCGTCTGGCCCTTCAACAACACCGCTCTTGTAATCGGGCGGACCAAAAGATTTTAAATGGCTGACCACTTCTTCAACTTCAGTGTCGCTCACAAAAGGCCCATGGCAGCGGGTGATCTTTGAACCGCCCGCCATGTAGAGCATATCCCCCATACCAAGCAGCTGCTCGGCGCCCATTTCACCCAGGATCGTGCGGCTGTCGATTTTACTGGTGACTTGAAACGAAATACGGGTGGGAAAGTTGGCTTTAATTGTTCCCGTAATCACATCAACTGATGGGCGCTGCGTGGCCATAATCAAGTGAATACCCGACGCACGCGCCATCTGAGCAAGGCGCTGAATGCAGGCTTCGATTTCTTTACCGGCCACCATCATCAAATCCGCCATCTCATCCACAATCACCACGATATATGGCATTTTTTCGGGCAGAAATTCTTCGGTTTCAAAAATTGGCTCGCCGGTCGCATCATCAAATCCGGTTTGGATGGTACGGCTGAACATTTCGTTTTTGCCTAAGGCCTCCGCCACGCGCCCATTATACCCATCAATATTGCGCACGCCCATTTTTGACATTTTCCGATAGCGCTCTTCCATTTCGCCAACCACCCATTTCAATGCCACAACAGCTTTCTTAGGGTCGGTCACAACTGGGCTGAGCAAATGCGGAATGCCATCATAGACGCTGAGCTCCAGCATTTTCGGATCGATCATAATCATCCGGCACTCATCGGGCGTAAGCTTATAGAGCAAAGACAGAATCATCGTATTGATCGCGACAGATTTACCGGATCCGGTGGTGCCCGCAATCAGCAGATGCGGCATTTTTGCAAGATTGGTCACCATCGGCTCGCCGCTGATATCCTTGCCCAGCGCCAATGGCAGGCGGTGGCTGCTATCGCCAAAGGCTTTGGCCGAAAGAATTTCGCGCAAAACCACTTTTTCGCGTATGTCATTGGGCAATTCTATCCCGATGATAGACCGGCCCGGTACCGTTGAGACACGGGCTGATAAGGCCGACATTGAGCGCGCGATATCATCGGATAAGCCGATCACACGGCTGGCTTTTAAACCCGGTGCCGGCTCTAATTCATACATCGTGACCACCGGCCCAGGCCGCACGCTGACAATATCACCCTTCACCCCATAATCATCCAATACAGATTCGAGCAACCGCGCATTTTCTTCCAGCGATTCATCAGACAATTGATGCCGCGCCACGTTGATCGGGCTAGCCAAAAGGCCCAAAGGCGGCAATTCAAAATCGGTTTTGGGATCTTCAAATTTCAAGCTTGGCTGCGCTTCTTGCTGTGCGCGTAGCGATTGGGCTTGAGACACTTTTAGTGGCGGGTGAACGATTGTGCGCGCCTCGGGGCGGGGGATCGCAGAGCGCAAAGAAAGATTAACATCCTGCTCGCCATATTCGGGCTCTGGATAAAGCGGTGGCGCATCTTCATATCTAGCGCTTGAAACCAAAGCTTGCCCTTCAGTCTGAAAGACTTGCGAAGATCGATCCGCCGAAAGCTGCGGCTCCCGGCGCAATCCGGTTAAAAGCGGCTCGCCCAGTGCAAATTGCGAGGGCATTCCAACAGCGCGTTCTGCCGGCGCGTCTTGGGGCCGGAACGCATGTGGTTGTAGCTCCGCTTCAACATCCTCAAAGGCGGGTTCAACACGTAATCGCGATTTCACAGCATCACTGATCCGCGCCTGCAGACGATCTTCCGGGCCAGCCGGCGCAGAGCTTGGCACATGGCTGTTAAGCGGTGGTTCTAAGGGCGAGGCTTCTTCTTCGCGCTTGATAAATCCAGGCAATCTGGAAAATAAACCCCGCTTTACCTCAGTGAGGGGCACGGCCAAATCTTGGGAAAACTCGGAGGGGGCCTTGGGCACGAATGTAGCGGAATCTCCGCCTCGGCGGATAATATCCGAGGGTGCAGAGGCCTCACCCCTTTGGTCACGGGCTGCAAGCACGCGCAAACCTCCCCGGCCAAGACCCCTTGCGACTGCGCGTCCGGTTTGCAACACCCCCCCGCGCAGGAACCCCAGCGCATGGCCAAGCTCGCGCTTCGAGGCGCCCAGACAATACAGCCCGATCAACACTAAGGTGATCCCCGTTGCCAAAGATGTATAGGTTAAGGTGGGTTGCGCTGGCAAAGGTGACAGCCGCAAAAGCGTTTTCAAAACCATATCGCCAAACAAACCACCAAGGCCAAAATTATTACCCCAGCTGGCAGGTGGCACAAGCCCTGCGGCGTAAATCGCAAAAACCGCAACGCCGAAAGGCGCAAAAATCAACCGCCCCAACGCCCGATGCGCGCCGCGATGCAACAGGCAGCGCAGACCCCAGACGGCCTGTAGCGCAACCAGCGACCAAGCGGACAGACCGAAAATCAGCATGATCGGAGCCGCAATCATCGCCCCAAGCGAACCCAAGATATTTTGTACCGGTGCGTCAGAGGCGGAAAGCCAACTGGGATCTTCAGGTGCATAGCTGGTGAACATCATGGCGGTCAGCCCGCTTAGAACCAAAAGCCCTAGGCCCAAAACCTCTACCGCGCGCCGTTCCAGAGCGGCCTGCAACGCGCTGTCAAAAATGGGGGGTCTTACTCGTGCAGAAGGATATGCCATTGGGGCCTCTTAGGTGTAAAGACATGCATGCAGCCGCGTCAGCGCCTGCTCGGTGATTGATTTTGGGGCCACCAAGGCAACCCGAATGAAACCATGCCCGGGATTTCCGTCAGGCGTGTCGCGCGCCAAATAGGCCCCCGGAAGAACGCGAATGCCGGTTTCACGCCATAATTTAAGCGCAGCCTGTTCTCCATCCTCAACAGGCAGCCAAAGAAAAAATCCAGCCTCTGGGCTGATATAACCGGGCACAGATCCGAAAAGCGCATCCGCTATATCGAATTTTTCTTGGTATAAGCCGCGATTTTCGATCACATGCTGCTCATCTGCCCAGACCGCTTCTGCCACACGCTGCAATGGCAATGGCAAAGGCGCCCCCGAATAAGCTCGCAAATGCTTCATCCGCCCGATCGTTTGCGGCCCCGAAGCGGCAAAACCCGAGCGCAGCCCGGGCAGGTTTGAGCGCTTTGATAGCGAATGGAAAACCACCACCCGTTCGGGGTCAGCCCCAATCTGCTTTGCAATCTGCAACGCCCCTGACGGCGCGCCGTTACGATAAATCTCCGAATAACACTCATCCGCGAAAATTTTAAAATCGTAGGTTTCCGCCAATTCAATTAGAGATTTCAGATAGGCGGGCGGGGCCACCGCCCCCTGCGGATTAGAGGGCGAGCAAATATAGGCAATGGCGGTTCGATTAAGAACGTCAGGGCTTAAACCAGCATAATCGGGTAAGAAACCGTTTGCAGCACGCGCGGTCACTAAATGCGGATGCGCTGCGACCGAAAAGGTCGCCGCAAGATAGACCTGATAAAAGGGATTGGGCAGCAAAACCAATGGCGGTTGCCCAGCTTTGGCTTCTGGGCATAGCGCCATCGCGGCGTTGTAAAGCCCCTCGCGGGTGCCGTTCAAAGATAAAATATCCGTCAGCGGATTGACGAAAACGCCATATCGCCGAGCAATCCATGCCGCGATATTGCTAAGCAATTCGGGACTGCCATCATTGGGCGGATAGGCGTTGAATTCAGACATATGCGCGACCAAGATGTCTTGAATCCACGCAGGAAAAGCATGTTTGGGCTCACCAATTGACATGGCGATGGGCTCGCCACCTGCCGGATGCGAGTCTAACAGCGCGCGCAGGCGCGGAAATGCATAAGCGGGAAGGTTCGAAAACCGCTCAGGAAACGCCATATATGCCTCAATCAATCGGGATCATTATGCCCCGTTAGACTCCAGACTACCGAAGCAAAGCGCTTTCGTCTATACAAAGCCAAAAAAAATAAACAAATAGGGCAAAAAAACATTTTTTTCCGCCTAGGGCGCGCTGTTTTAAGCCAAAATTGCCGCCTCAGCAGCCTGTGCCAGGCGCAAAAGCCCCTCTTCTGCGCCCGGCCGGCCCATCAGCATCAGCCCACAACTTGGTATTCCACTTGGTAAGGTGATCGCGCATAATCCCATAAGATTGCCGATCCGTGTATTGCGCAGCGCCAACAGGTTTTCACTCACATAATAGTCGGCATCTTCCATCAACCGTGCGGCATTAGGCGGTAAAATCGGCGCTGTTGGGCATAAAATGGCATCATATCCAGCTGTAAGCGCAAGATAGTCCTGCCGCAACGCCGCAAGCATTTGCGAGGCAGCGATATAATCACACGCGGCAAAATCAGCCCCCCCCCGAAAACGATTTAAAATTTCTTCAAACATCACCTCGGGTTGCGCTTCAATCACCGTTTTCCACGTGCCATAGGCCTCTGCAGCGAACAATATCGGGCTTAGCGGCATCGCCTTGGCAACCGCGTCAATTTCAATATCCTCAACAATTGCACCCGCTTTGGTCACCTTTGCCAAAGCCGTTTCAAACCCTATAGCTGGGGCCTCTCGCAGCTCATCAAACGCAACCGTTTGCAATATGCCAAGGCGTTTGCCACGCAAGCTGCTCGCGGTTAAATCCGCTGGGCTCCGGCCTTCCAAAGCCGCGAATAACAA
Source organism: Paracoccaceae bacterium (assembly GCA_016778765.1). Classification (GTDB taxonomy): domain Bacteria; phylum Pseudomonadota; class Alphaproteobacteria; order Rhodobacterales; family Rhodobacteraceae; genus Thalassovivens. The sequence goes on from JADHOV010000019.1 coordinate 39,198, forward strand.
CGCGGCATCTTCAACCGTTTTGCTGAGCGGGCCAACCGTGTCAAACGTAGCACATAGCGGCACCACCCCCTGAACCGAGACCCGACCCGCTGTGGTTTTCAAGCCCACCAAATCATTCCAGGCCGCCGGAATGCGCACGGAACCGCCCGTATCCGATCCGATCGCTCCGGCGGCCAAATCACAGGCGATAGACGCCGCTGCCCCTGAAGAAGATCCACCCGCCACAGCCGCTGCATCATTAATACAGGCTGGTGTCGCGGTGACTGGATTCAAACCCAAACCACTGAAAGCCAGCTCTGACATATGCGTTTTGCCTAGGCAGACCAAACCTTGCGCCGTTGCATTTGCCAAAACCTCGGCATCATCCGCCGGAACCCGCCCTGCCAAAAGGGCCGAGCCCGCCTCGGTTGGATATTCTGCGCTGTCAAATAGATCTTTCCAACTGATCGGCACACCATCCAATGGCGATCTCAATCCGCCGGTTTTCGCCCGCTTTTGTGCCGCTTCAGCCTCAGCGCGCGCGCGCTTGGGCGTTTTGCAAGCATAAATGCGGCTTGTATCTGCATGCGCGTCCATCTGCTCAAGATAGGCCTCGGTGAGCTCAACCGGATCCAGACGGCCTGCGGAAATCGCTCTGCCTTGCTCTGCAGCACTCATCTTTAAAACTGCGCTCATTTTTTTATCCCCATCATATGTTAGCCCTAGATTAGCGTCATCACCGCGCATGGACAATGCGTAGAAAAAGCCCATATTACAGCGCATGAAGAAGAACGCAGATATCGCAATTGTAGGCGGCAGTTTAACCGGCGCCGCCACGGCCTTAGCCGCTGCGCAAGCCGGGTTTCGGGTGGTTGTTGTTGATCAGCTTGCGGCACAAAAGCAAATCGAGCAAGGCTTTGACGGGCGCTCTTACGCGATGGCTCTTACCTCTGTGCGTTTGCTTAAGGCCTTGGGGCTTTGGGCGGATCTTGCAGAAACGGCGCAGCCTATTTTGAAAATCAAAGTTGCCGATGGCAGCCCTAGCACAGGCCCCTCGCCTTTGTTTATGCAATTTGATCATGCCGAAATTGAAGAAGGCCCGATGGGGCATATGGTAGAGGACCGTTTCCTTCGGCCCCTGCTTCAAAAGACGATGGCACGCTATGAGACCATCGAATATATCGCTGGCACCGCGTTGATCGAGCAATCAATATCGGGCAGTGAAATGCAGCTGACCCTGTCAGATGGTTGCCAAATTTCAACCAGCCTTTTGATCGGGGCAGATGGGCGCAAAAGCCCCTCTGCAGGCCGCGCCGGAATCAAACGCATCGGCTGGGACTATGGGCAAACAGCGCTTGTTTGCGCAATAGAGCACGAGATCCCGCATGATGGGGTGGCGTGCCAATATTTTTTACCGGCCGGCCCCTTGGCGATCTTGCCTTTGACAGAAAACCGCGCATCCATCGTGTGGAGCGAAACCGCGCAAAACGCCAAACAGATCATGGCGCTGAACGAGGCCGATTATCTGTCGATATTACAGCCCCGCATTGGCGATTACCTTGGCAAAATAAGCATGGTCGGTAAGCGCTACAGCTACCCGCTTGATCTGACTTTGGCCCAAAGTTTTATTGCGCCAAGGTTGGCTTTGATCGGTGATGCCGCGCATGGCGTGCATCCCATTGCGGGCCAAGGTCTGAATGCGGGCCTGCGCGATATCGCGGCGCTTGTGCAAGTTCTGAAAGAAGCAAAATTGCGCGGCGAAGATATTGGGGCCAGCGCTACCTTGATGCGCTATCAAGAATGGAGGCGCTTTGACGCGACCAGCCTGGCTTTGGCAACCGATACATTCAACCGTCTATTCTCAAATGATAATAGCCTGTTAAGATTGGGGCGTGACATAGGGATGGCCGTGATCAACGCGGTGCCTAAAGCCCGCCGCAGCTTCATCCGCGAAGCCGCAGGTTTGACAGGCACATTGCCCGATTTGATGCGCTGACAGAGCATCCTGACGCCTGTTTGAAAAACATTTTTCAAAGGCGCCCCACAGCCATGATCACTGCAGCTTGAGCCTTGAGGCAAGCATAGATCAAGCAGCGTTCAAGCTTAACTCTAAGATTGTGGCTTGATTAAAATAATTTATAACTGCCATAGCCCAGCAACCAAACAGCGTGTTTCTTATGACCCAATCTGTGGACAAAACATTGCGCGATGCCGCCGCATTGCACAAAGCCGGCCGCATCGCTGAGGCTGTAAAACTGTATCAAGCGGTGTTAACAAAATTCCCCAAAAACCCGCGCGCATTGAAAGCCCTTGCTCAGCTTAAAGCCGTATCAACCCCTGCAAGGTCAGGGCAGATGCCCCTGGCAGAGTTTAATGCGCTCAAAGAACGGTATCAAAAAGGAAATTTCCTTGACTTGGCAAATCAGGCACAGGGGCTGGCGAATGCTTTTCCAAAAGACAAAGCTTTGCTCAACTTGCTTGGCTCTGTTTTCAACCAATTGAACCAAGCTCAAGCGGCCATCACATTGCTGAGTGGCGCTTTGCGCTTGGATAAGTTTTTTATCGACGCCCGATTCAATCTGGGCATCGCCCACCAAAAAAATCAGGATCTGGAAAACGCGATTGCCTGCTTTCAAAAAGTCGTCGAGCTTGCGCCAAATAACAGCGCGGCGCATTTCAAATTGGCCAATGCCTTTCGGGCAAGTTCCAAATTTGAAAAAGCGATTCTGCATTATAAAAAAACGCTTGCTTTGGAACCGAACCATGCCCCTGCGCATTGCAATTTAGGGCTCTCATTACAGGCAAGCGGCGAGATCGCGCAAGCCATCCGCCAGTATCAAGCAGCGCTTGAAATTGACCCCAAATTTGTTCCAGCGCAGGGTAATTTGGGCACTGCAATGATGGCGCAAGGCGCGTTTGAAAGTGCAATTAACGCATTTTTGAAAACCCTGAAATTGCAACCGGGAAATTATATCACCTTTTTAAACCTTGGCCGCGCCTATAAAGAAAACGGTGATTTCCAAGCTGCCTTTGACGCCTTTAGCAAAGTGATTTCGATGCAACCGGAATTTTCTGAGGCGCATAACGATCTTGGCTTAACGCTTTATGGCCAAGGCAAATTGGAAAACGCGCTTAAAAGCTATCAAAAGGCTGTGGATCTAAATCCAAATTACGCCGATGCCCATAACAATATGGGTGTTGCCCATCAAGAATTGGGCGCAGTGACGCGCGCGATTGAAAGTTATCAAAAAGCCATAGCGATAAACCCGAACCATCTCGTGGCATATGGTCAAAAAATGTTCCAGCAAGCCAGCTTATGCGATTGGAGCGCGTTGCAGCAAGACCGAGCGATGATTGCAACGCTGGGCGTGAACACACCCGATGTTACGCCTTGGAATATGTTGGGGTTTGAAGATCATCCAATGCGCCACTTGCAGCGTTCAAAACTTTTCGCTGAAAAAAAATATAATCGACAACCCCTTGCCGAAACCGCGCGCCCTGCACCGCGCGCTAAACCAGTGCGCATCGGATATTTCTCAGCAGATTTTCATGATCATGCAACCATGTATTTGATGGCGGGCGTTTTTGAAAAGCATAGCAAATCAGACTTTGAAATATACGCCTATTCTTATGGGCCAAACACCAATGATTGCATGCGCAAAAGGCTTACAGCCGCCGTGGATAAATTTCACAATGTGCGCCAGTTGAGCGATTTTGACATCGCTGCTTTGGCGCGCGACCATGAAATTGATATAGCGGTCGACCTAAAGGGCTATACGCAAAATACCAGACTTGGCATTTTTGCCTTCAAAGCAGCCCCTATACAGATCAGTTATATCGGGTATCCGGGCAGCCTTGGAGCGCCTTTCATCGACTATATTATTGCCGATCCGGTCGTTATCCCTCGCGCATATGAAAGCGCTTATGCTGAGAAAATTATCTTTTTACCGCATAGCTATCAGGCCAATGATGATATGCGCCCAATCGCAAACACAGTGTATAGCCGATCCCAGCTTGGCTTGCCTGAAGACGCTTTTGTGCTCTGCTGTTTCAACAATTCGTATAAAATAACCCCGCGTGAATTTGACATTTGGATGCGCGTGCTATCGCAAATCGAGGGCAGCGTGCTCTGGCTGCTGAAGGCAAATAAATGGGTCTCGCAGAATTTGCGCAGCGCCGCCCAAGCCCGCGGGATTGATCCAAGCCGTTTGATCTTTGCGCCAAAGCTTGCCCATGACGAACATTTGGCCCGCCATAGCTGCGCGGATCTTTTCATAGATACGTTCAACGTGAACGCCCATACCACGGCCAGCGATGCGCTTTGGGCCGGCCTTCCGCTGGTCACAAAAGCCGGTAAAGGTTTTGCAGCGCGGGTTGCCGCCAGCCTGTTAACCGCCATCGGTTTGCCCGAGCTAATCGTAGAAACCGAGGCGGCCTATGAGGCGCTCATTCTTGATCTGGCACGCTCGCCCCAGCAGCTTCAGGCCGTTACAAAAAAGCTTGCGCAAAACCGCAGAACCAGCCCGTTATTTGATGCAGCGCTGCTTACCAACCATTTGGAAACGGGCTATCGCGCCGCGTATCAGCGCTGGGCTGAACAGAAACCACCCGCGCATATACGCGTTGGCCCCTGAGCTTCGGACAGATCCCGTGCAGACTTACTTTGAGAGAAACCTAGCGGTTGCACGCGCTTGTCTTGCCGCCAGATAGGCTTGTTCTCATTTTACCGGCGCTTCGATTTCCGCGCCGAACCAGATGCATAATCTCGGCGCGCCGCGCGGCAAAAGCCTCACGCCAAAGGCCGCGCTTCATCAAGCAGCAAGACCGGAATACCATCGCGAATTGGATAGGCCACGCCCGCAGCTTTTGACACCAATTCTTGACGATCGGGCAAATATTCAAGCCTTGTATGCGTTTGCGGGCAAACCAAGGCTTCGAGCATCCGCCGATCTGCCTGCGCTGCGGCAATAGTCATTGCAACATCTCATCAGAATTACCACCGCGCAAACTGTATTCAATCAAAGTGATCAGCGTTTCCCGGCGCGTCATCAACGAGGGGGCTTCAAGCAAGGCTTGCTTATCTTCGCTTTCAAACTCAAGCAGCATCGACAAAGAATTGATCAACAATTCATCATCAGCGTCTTTCAAGGTTTCCCAATCCGTCGATAAACCGCGATTTTCAAAGTAACGCTTCAACAGCTTGAAAAACGTTTGCCGTTTAAACCCTGGGTCTTTTTCAGATTTGGCAAGGTCACCTTCAAAGCCCGCCCAAGAGGTTTCAAAGCGTCGATAAGGGGTAAACCCGTCTACTTCTGCGCCGATGCGATAGCGCGATACCCCGCTGAGGGTCACCATATAACGGCCATCTTCAGTTTCCGAAAATTGGGTCACGCGACCCGCACATCCGATCGCTTGCATGCGATCCGAGGCTTTTTTTCCGCGGGGCTGTATCATGCCAATCAAACGGTGCGGCGTTTTCAAAACATCTTCGATCATCGCAAGATAGCGTGGCTCAAAAATATGCAAAGGCAAACGCGAACGAGGCAGCAAAAGCGCCCCGGGCAGAGGGAATACAGGTATAATATCGGGAAGATCAGAAGTTTTTGTCATAAGCAAACAGTAGCGCCCGATACCGCTCAGGCAAATATCATCGAGCTTAATTTGCGTCGGCCCGCCAAAACGATCGGATCATTTGGCTTTAATGCATCAAATATGGTGAAAAGCTGCGCACGGGCGGCGCCCTCATTCCACTCAGAATCGCGGCGAAACAGCTCTAAAAGCTCGCTCACAGCCGGTTCAGCCTCACCAGCTGCATAGAGCGCCTGCGCAAAATCTAACCGCGCCTGATGATCATCCGGATTTGCCGCAACAGCGGATCGCAAATCCTCAAGTGGGCCAGCATTTTGACCCTGCTTGGCCAACTCAAGCTGGGCAAAGGCGGCTTCCAATTCAGGGCTCTGCGCAATTTCAGCAGGGGCTCCGTTCAACACAGCTTCTGCCTGGTCCAGATCGCCCAAGGCAATATGAGCACGCACCAAACCGCCATAGGCAGCTGGATTATTTGGCTCTTCCTCCAGAACGGCGGCAAAAGTTTGGGCCGCGTCCTCGGCAGAACCATCAGCCAGCATCTCTTCCGCCGCCTCGATCGCATCGGCCAAACCGCCCCCCGGCGCCCCATCGCCAGCAGCCACCACACGCTCTACAAATGCTTTCACCTCCGAGGCGGGAACCGCGCCTTGGAAACCATCAATCGGCTGGCCTTTCCAAAACGCATAGACCGTCGGAATTGATTGCACCCGCAGCTGCTCAGACACCATCGGATTTTCGTCAACATTGACTTTTGCCATTTTTACCGCGCCATTGGCGGCTTTCACCGCCTCTTCCAATTGTGGACCCAATGTTTTGCAAGGCCCGCACCATGGAGCCCAAAAATCAACAATCACAGGAATTGTATTGCTGGCCTCGACGACCGCGGTCATGAACTCGCTTTCGCTAACATCAGCAATCACATCAGCCGCTGCCGGCGCGCTGGGTTGTCCTAATTCAAGCATTTGCTACCTCTTTAATTGTCTTAAACGGTTATATGGCGATTATAGCGCGAAATTCAAAGGTCAAAGCTGGCAAAAACCGGCGTATGATCACTGGGTTGCTGCCATCCGCGCACGTCGCGCAGAATTTTTGACGAATGAGCAAGCGGCGCAATATCTTTGCTGGCCCAGATATGATCCAATCTGCGGCCCTTATCCGCTGCGTTCCAATCCTTGGCGCGATACGACCACCAGCTATATAAAAGCCCCTCCGGGATATCTTGGCGGGTGACATCCACCCAATCACCCGCAGCTTGAGTTTCAGCCAGAGCAGCCACTTCTATCGGCGTGTGGCTGACCACTTTCAGCAATTGCTTATGGCTCCAAACATCATCTTCGCGTGGCGCAATGTTTAAATCCCCGACAAGTATTGATTTTTGCGGCTTGGCAGCGCCAAAATAATCACGCAAATCCGCCAGATAATCCAGTTTCTGGCCAAATTTTTCATTCACAATCCGATCTGCAACATCGCCGCCTGCCGGCACATAGACATTATGAATCGTCACCCCGTTTTCCAAACGCCCAGCAATATGACGGGCATGGCCCAATCCTGCGAAATCTTCCCCAGCAGCTTCTTCCATCGGTCGTTTGGACAAAATTGCAACGCCATTATATCCCTTCTGGCCCCGTGCAACCATGTAAGGATAGCCAATTTTGGCAAAAACCTCGGCCGGAATTTTCTCAACCGGCGATTTACATTCTTGCAAACACAGCACATCCGGCGCCTCTTCTTGCAGCAGGCGTGCCACCAGATCAACGCGCAGGCGAACAGAATTAATGTTCCATGTGGCGAGCGTAAAAGACATCACAAGGCTCCTTTCAGATGTGCTAGAAGGCCTCTAGCACAGGGCCCGTTGATGCAACAGCGTTATTCAAAGGAATAGCTGACCACTTCATACTCAATGCCATCAAAATCATGAAAATAAAATCGCGACCCTGGTTCGTATTCTGCATGGTCACGGGGTGTAAACCCCGCTTTTTTCGCGCGGGATTCGCAGGCCACAAGATCGCGCACGCAGGTTCCAATATGATTGAATCCGCCCAAAAAACCATATGGATCAGACGGTGTTTTCTGCCGATCTGCAGGGCAATACAGCGCCAGATACTGAGCGTCTGTTCCAACGTGAACCGTATACCCAGTATTTAGCGCCGGGCCCTGCCAGCGTATCCGCCAGCCAAAAACTGCTTGCATCCAAGCCGCGGTTTTTTCAGGGTCAGAAACCGTAATATTCGCATGCTCTAAACTAATATGTTCCACCTTATACCTCGCGCCAGAAAAATACCTGATTCCTCGGATAGCATTTCAACCATGGTTTAAGACAAATGCTTTTTGAAAGATGCAGGAAATTTCTATCCGCTTTTTGGCAAGGCGCACGGGCATTTCTGCCTCGGCATTGCGCTATTATGAAACGCGCGGCCTGTTAAAGCCGCAGCGCAACCGCGCCGGTCAACGGCGCTATCCCCGCTCGGATATCCGGCGCATTTCAATTGTAATCATAGCCCAAAAATGTGGCTTCCGTCTGCGCGACATCAAAGAGTTGCTTGCAGCTTTGCCACAAGACCGATCTCCAACCGCCGCTGAATGGCCTTGGTCTCGCAGGCCATGCGGGCCGCATTGAATAAAAAATCTAGCAAGCCACCAACTTACGGGATCAATTGGAAAGCTGCATTGGCTGCGGTTGCCTTTCGATGAACGCCTGCTATGTGCTCAATGCACAGGATCATCTGGCCAATAAAGGAGCCGCTCCAATGCGGCTTGCAATGCAGGCCGCGCCATTACCGGCATCCGACTCGGGTTAAAACCCACCAAACCGCTCGGCCGAATAGATCAGGCCACCAGCTTATATCCGCCCGCCGCTGTCACCAACAGACAGGCCTGCGATGGATCCACTTCAATCTTTTGCCGCAGACGGTAAATATGCGTTTCCAGCGTATGGGTTGTGACGGCCGCATTATAACCCCACACCTCATGCAATAATTTTTCTCGTGGCACGATCACAGCGCCGGCGCGCAGCAGGAATTTTAATATATTGGTTTCCTTTTCAGTCAGTCTGACTTTTTGGCCATCCGCAGCGGTCAAGATCTTATGGGAGGGTTGGAACGTGTAGGGCCCCAGCGTAAAACTTGCATCCTCTGACAGCGCATGTTGGCGCAATTGAGCGCGCAAACGGGCCAAAAGCACAGCCATTTTGAAAGGCTTTGAAATGTAATCATTGGCCCCTGAATCCAATCCAAGGATCGTATCCGCATCACCATCGTGGCCGGTTAACATCACGATCGGGCATTTCACATTCTGCTTTCGCATCACCTTGCACAGCTCGCGGCCATCCGTATCTGGCAACCCAACATCCAAGATAATCAGATCAAAGCTTTTTTGCGCGATATGGTGCAGCGCCTCTTGCCCGTTTGCAGCCTGCGCCACCATGAATTCCTGCGTGACGAGCAGTTGATCTGAAAGGGCATCTCTCAGGTCATCCTGATCCTCAACCAATAAAACCGAACTTACCTGCGTCATTCAAACCATCCTTCTTCTGTCCCTTTAGACATGGGAAACTTTAAATCTTTATGCAAGACTTCTCTCGGGTTGTTCACGCGGACGTGTGGGATTGTGAGGGTTTTGCAGCCAAATCACCCAAAAATGAAACATTGACCCGCTTCTGCGTTTCCAGCACAACCCAAACGAAGCAATGTGAAGGGTTTGCAGGCGCAAAATGAGGGTCGCGTTAACAATCATTGAACAAATCGCGCGCGCGCGCACTGATTTGCGCATGGGCGTGCCCGTGATCTTAAGCGCCGGGCCAGCGCAAACTTTGGTGGTGCCCATCGAAACGCTGAGCCAGGCGCGGCTAGATCAGATGATCGCGTCCAAACATCCCCTGCATATGGTGTTGACCAAACAGCGCGCAGAAACGCTAAAAATTACCGCCTATGACGGCGATCTGGCGCGGCTTGCGTTGCCTGCAGATCGCAATTTGGCCTGGCTTCGAAGCCTTGCGAACCCGGTCGATGACCTCAGTGTTCCGTTGAAAGGCCCGTTTCAAACTCTGCGCGGGGGAGAGGTTCAACTGGATCGAATTGCGCTGGCTTTGGTAAAATCGGCGCATCTTTTGCCGGCTACGCTGATGGCCAGCCTTCCCGGATCAATAAGCGGGCCGGATCTTGCGATGCTGACGCGCTTGAACGCCCAGCAAGCCAAACCGTTTTTAGAGGCGCAAAGCGTGTTATCTTCGGTTGCAGCGGCGCACATCCCTACCGCCCCTGCAGCAAACACCCGCTTGCATGTGTTCCGACCTGATGACGGGGGTGAAGAACATTACGGGCTGGAAATCGGTCTTCTTGACCGTGCGCAACCCGTCTTGGTGCGTTTGCATTCGGCGTGTTTTACCGGCGATGTTCTGGGCAGTTTAAAATGCGATTGCGGCCCCCAATTGCAAGGGGCGCTGCAGCAAATGGGGCAAGAGGGCGCGGGCACTTTGCTCTATCTCAATCAAGAGGGGCGCGGCATCGGCCTCACAAACAAATTGCGCGCCTATGCGTTGCAAGATCAGGGCTTTGATACGGTGGAAGCCAATCACCGCTTGGGGTTTGAAGATGATGAGCGTGATTTTCGCCTCGGCGCTTCAATCCTGCGAAAATTGGGCATTTCGCAAATCCGCTTGCTCACCAATAATCCGGCAAAAGTGGCGATGATGGAGCAACAGGGCATCACCGTCGCAGAGCGCGTGCCCTTAAAGCGGGGCGAAAACCCGTTTAACGCAAGCTATTTGTCGACAAAGGCGCATAAATCGGGGCATTTTTTGTGAGGGTGCGGCCAAAAGATATGGTGCTCACCAAACGCGGCCTGCGGTTTCAGGGGCACTATTACCCTTGCAGCATTGGGCGCAGCGGCATCAGCGATCGTAAGCGCGAAGGCGATGGGGCAACCCCGTCTGGCCGTCATGAAATCATTGGCCTGCTCTATCGCCCTGATAGGTTGGCACCACCAACCGACTGGGCGCGCCCGATTGGCCCAAGCGATCTTTGGTCGGATGATCCAACCGATCAAGACTATAATATGATGGTGCGGGTGCCCTATTCAGGCTGCCATGAAAGGTTGATGCGGGCGGATCCGCTTTATGATCTGATAATCCTCACCAATTGGAACTGGCCCTATGCTGTAAAAGGCCGCGGTTCAGCAATCTTTTTGCACCAATGGCGGCGGCCGCATTATCCGACCGAAGGCTGTATCGGCCTGTCGCGCGCGAATCTGCGCCGCATCGCCAAAGGCCTTAGATTAGGCACTAAGCTGGTGATTGCTTAGCCGCTGGCACCCGGCTGCCAAAAATAGCTGATCCAACGCGGATATGCGTGGCGCCATGGGCAATGGCCAGTTCAAAATCTGCCGACATACCCATCGACAAGCCGGACAAACCGTTGCGCGCCGCCATATCGGCCAAAAGCTGAAAATGAGCGCCGGCCTCTTCTTCAACCGGCGGAATACACATCAGCCCGATAATCGGCAAATCAAACGCGCGACAATCGGCGATAAACGCATCACAATCGGCGTTTAAAATCCCCGCTTTTTGCGGCTCTGAACCCGTATTAACCTGAATAAACAGCTTTGGACATTGCCCGTGTTCCTGCGCCAACCGGGCCAAGGCAGCTGCCAGTTTTGGCCGATCAAGCGAATGTATCACGTCAAATAGCTGCATCGCTTGGCGGGCTTTATTGCTTTGCAATGGCCCCAAGAGGTGCAGATCTATGCCGGGGAACTCAGCGCGGAAATTCGGCCATTTTTGCGCTGCCTCTTGCACTCTATTCTCGCCAAAACACCGATGCCCCTGCGCCAGCACCGCGCGCACGCGCTCCTCGGGTTGCACTTTTGACACGGCGATCAATTCAGGAGGGGTTTGGATGCCCGCCACAGGCGGCGCAACCGCCTCAACCGCGCGTGTGATCCGTTGTTTAATCTGATCCAGGCTCATGCGCTTTTCTCTTCGCTCGTGGTTCATCCTTAATAGGATAGGGTTTTACGGGTGATTTCAACCTGCAACGCTGTTTTAAAACCTAAAGGCGCGCGCAAGATAGCCCGTATAACATGCCGATCCAAGCTCAAGAGCCACATGCAATCAAGCGGCGCATCGCGACGTTACACAGGCGCCCTGCCGCGCATCACCCCGGGTAGAACCAGCCCGCACATTCAATTGCACCAAAAACTGAAAAGTAGGGCCTCCATACAAAAAAGAGCAGCCCAAAGGCTGCTCTTTCCATTCAAACTAAGTTGTTTAACTTAGAATGAGAATGCTGCTGAAACTTCTGTTTCGTCTTGGTCGTTGCCTTTGGCAACCAGCGTTAGGCCACCCAAGTCATAAGTCAATGTTGTCAGCGTTTCGGCTTCATCACCGAATTTGCCTACATCGCCTGTGTCTTTTGCGTAAGCAACTGTCAAAGCGCCCATTGTGTACGACACGGAAATCTCGTTTTCAGAAGAAGCATACAAAGTACCGTCAGCTTTTTTCTTACTGTCTTGCTCACTACGCAAAGTCAAAGACAGACCAGCTACTGACGTTGTCAAACCAACATAATGTGACTCTACTTCGTCTGTACCCGCTGACAGAACAGTATCGCCCATTGAATAGGTGATTTTTGCGTCATAGTGGTTACCCACTGGATTTGCAGCAGTGGTTGCTTTGTCATCTGAGTCATATGAAATTGTCATTGCGCCCATTGTATAGCCAAGAGACACTGTATTTACTGTTGAGCCTGATCCACTACCGTCTACGTCGGCTGTTTCCAACCCGACTGTTAAGCCCGCGCCAGTGTAGCCTGCACGCACATAGTAAGGGTTAGTTGACGCTTGATCGCCTTCGTAGCTTGCTGACAAACCGTTGGCAGAATATGAAAGTTTATAGTCGCCAGCGCCCTCTTCCAAACCGTTTGAGTTATCAGCAACCAGATCGCCGAAGTCATCATCGCCATAGGCGAATGTGAACCCACCAGTAGACATTGACATTGTGCCTACAGTATTTGAACCAGCGTCCTCGTCGATTGTCATGCTAGCTGTGTAAGCGATACCACCAGCTTCTCCAGATCCAGAAACAACTACGTCGAATGTTTCAGACCATGCAAAACCAGCACCTTTTTGACCAACTGCGCCAGTACCACCTGCTACTACTGCGTTAGTGTTATTGGCGTTAGTAGACGTTTTATTTTCACTACCTGCCTTCCACTCTTCACCAAAGTTGCCATAGGCAAGTTTAGCTGAAGCTGAGATTGACATTTCCGCTGCTGCATAACCTGCAGTCAACGCAATCGCTGTAGTCGCGAGAAGATGATATATCTTT
>JADHOV010000020.1 GCA_016778765.1 Paracoccaceae bacterium
ACGCCTTGCCGCCCATGGCTATGAAGGCTGGTTTGTCGTGGAAGCCGAGCAAGATCCGATCAAAAATCCGCCCCTTAAAATGGCCCAAACGGGCCATCAAGAACTGCTGCGCGTGATGAAAAACGCAGGCTATTCGGTAGAGGCTTAGCCAAAGCCATCGAGGGCCGCGGCGCTGGCGGCCCTTATATCCGGCTTAAAACCCTATCCAAAAATCTCTTTGAACAGCCCGATGCATTGGCGAAACCCATCCTCAAAATCGCCATTGCCGGGGTGAAAAACGCTTTCGAATGAGATCACCCCATCATAATGATCTGCACGCATCGCATCCGCCATTGGCTGAAACATCGGGCCCAGTTGCCCCGTGCCCATCTTGCGCACTTCAAGCGTTGCACGCGGCGTGTCAACCAGAACATCTTTGATATGCACATGACCGAGATAGCCGCCCTTTAACGCTTCATAGCCATCGGGGAAGGCCTGCTCATGGCACCAACAATTATTGCCAGGATCCCACAAAACTTTCAGCGTATCTTTTGCATCCAGCTCGTCGATCAGCTTTCGGGCTGTATAATTTGAATTCACCATTGTGCCATTGCCCGTTTCAACCACCAACGTCACACCTTCCGCTTTGGCCAAGTCAACCGCCGGCGCGATCATCGGGGCCATCGTGTCCCAGGCGCCATGCGCCACGTTCCATTTTTCAGCGCCATTGCGACCCCAAAGAATTTGTTCTTTCTTCTGGGTCATAATCCGCACCAAGGGCGCCTCAAGAATATGCGCCATGTCAATCACCCGCTTTAGCGCATCCATATGCTTTTGATGCAGCGCATCGCCAGGCCGATTGGCCGATGTGGTGCCGGCAAAAATATGCCGCGATAAACAAGAAACCGGTTTGCCACGCCCCCGCAACAGCTGGTCTATTTCGGCAATTTCGGCCGCGCTATGATCGCCAACTTCTTTATCACCGACAAATTGCAATTCCGCATATGTGAGATCAAACTCATCCATCACATCTATCGCATGGGTCAAATCTCGGCTGATACCATCGCAAATAACGCCCAATTTCATGATTTACCTCCTAAATTACGGTGCAACTCGGCCCCAATGATCTCTTCAATCACCTGCGTGCAGGCCCAATTATCTCCATTAGGATATTTCGATTTACCCGCATGAAAAATTTGCATCGCGGTTGAGGCTGTATGGAGCGGTACCTCAAGTTCTTCGGCCATATTTAAAGAGATCGTTAAATCCTTATGCATGGTGTTTATATGGCTGCCAGTGCCTTCAAATTTCCGATCGATGATGTTTTCAAGCGCCGTGTTTGTGATGCCGCAACCTGCGCCAGAAGAGGACACAACATTAAACAAAACATCTCCGCTGACACCCGCTTTTGCCGCCAATGCAGCGGCTTCAAACGTACCCGAAAAGATCGAACCAATTAGCGATTGCAAACAGGCTTTTACGGTTTGCCCCATGCCAACGTCACTTCCCACGTGATGAATGGTTTTGGAAACAGCCTCCATCACGCGTCGGTTTTTTGCCAGAATATTGGCGGGTGCGGCTGCCATTAACGTCAGGCTTCCCCCTTGCGCGCCTGGAAACCCTCCCGAGACGGGGCTGTCGATCAAATCAATACCCGACCCGGCCATTGCAGCGCCAATTTCACGGGCCTCGGTTGGCTTGATCGTCGCCGTAAGCAGGATCGTGCCACCTTTTTCCATCGAGGCCACCAAACCATTTTCACCCAGAATAATCTCTTTGGCTTGGGTGCCATTCATCACCATGACAAACACCGCATCACTGGCCCGACCAATTTCTGCGAAATCCTTTGCCAATTGCCCGCCCATAGCTTCAAAGGCAACTTTGCGATGCTCTAACAAGTCCAGACCAATCACTGAAAATCCGTTTTTAATGAGGTTTTTGGCCAAGCCACTGCCCATATCCCCAATGCCAACAATTCCAACTTTTTTCATTTTCATTCTCCCTTAACACCGGCATAGCCGGATCGATAATTATCTTATGCGGCCAATCACGGCGCAGCCTATGCAGGAGTTTCTAGTGTTCAACGAACACCGGGCGGGTCCAGTAGACACCCCACGCCCATAAGAGATGGCAGCGGCATTTTGCACGGCAACCTGCCAAGATTAAAATCGCTTCCAAAATTATTGCAAGATTTTTTTTGGGCACGGTGCGATAGCTAAAATACTTAACAGGTTGCGCTTGCAGACTACCCCAACCAAACGTTGGCCGCGCCCCGCCATTCTCAAAACGATCCCGACACTGTTGAAAAAACAACAAATCCAAACATATTCTAATCAAGAAGACTGCCGAAAAGGGCAGCCCCCAGGCGCACCCAACGCCGCCACGCAAGGGCAAAATTGAAACAGAATGAAGATAAGAACACCGAAGGAAAATCAGCATGAGTACATGGCTGCGCGCCTGCGCCACCGATGATATAGAAACCGAAGATCTGATCCGCTTTGACAATGGCGATCGCAGCTACGCGGTTTACCGCAGCCATAGGGATGAGTTTTTCTGTACAGACGGGCTGTGCACGCATGAAGCCGTGCATTTAGAAAACGGTCTGGTAATGGACTATATCATTGAATGTCCAATGCATAATGGCCAGTTTGATTATCGCACCGGCGAGGCAAAGCGTAGCCCCGCCTGCCAGAATTTGAAAACATATGCGGTAAAAGTAGAAAATGGCGATGTTTTTATTGATATAGGCTAGCGTTCCAAAGCCGATCCAAAAGCCCGAGGGTCAATCTGCCCAGCAAACGCATATAACGGCTTAGAGGCTCCCCGCGAAGAACAGATGCACGCAGCGCTTTAATTACGGCTCATGATCCCCAGCATGCTGCAGCATAAGCCATCGCAAAAAATCAATTTGATTCTGCGCAAGCCACAAAGCAGCGCGTTTTTTTGCGCCCAAAACCCGACCTGATTTTTCACGCCCTCTTCGGCCCCGGGGCGATTATCCAAGACAGAGAGCGCCGCTGCGGCATAAAAGGGAACGGCCTCCGCAGAATGGGGTTTTCAACTTTTAAGGGCTGGCGGGTTTGAACCCCCGCAACACCTGCCGCGCCGCCGCAACAAGCGGATCATGCGTATCTTTTAAAATCGCCACCCGGTCAAAACGCGCTGGATCAGCAGCAACGGCCGCGCGCAGCGCAGATCCAAACGCCATCCTCAATTCTGTGCCAATATTAAATTTGCAAATCTGAGAGCCCTGCGCCAATACCATGCGCTGCGCCATTGGCACCCCCGAGCCGCCATGAATCACCAAAGGGCAATCCGTCAGAGCCTCAATCGCTCGGATGCGTCGCTCGTCCAAACCGCCTTCTTTGTCTTGCTGAAGATGAACATTTCCAACAGAAATCGCCATGGCATCCACCCCCGTTTCACGGGCGAATTTCGCCGCTTCATCCGGATCGGTACCGGCAGAATTCTCTCCGCCCGAATAGCCCACAAACCCGATCTCGCCTTCACAAGAAATCCCTGCCGCATGCGCCAATGCCGCAATGGAAGCAGTTTCATCGATATTCTGCGCCAAAGGCTTGCGCGAGCCGTCAAACATCAGCGAAGTAAAACCGCTGTCCAGCGCCTCTTGGCATTCCTCAAACGTATAGCCATGATCAAGATGCGCCACCACGGGCACCGCAGCCGTTTCGGCCAAATGACGGAACATTTTCCCCAAAATCGGCAGCGGCGTATGCGCCCGGCAAGAGGGGCCAGCCTGCAAAATCACCGGTAGGTTTTCGGCTTCGGCGGCCGCCACATAGGCGCGCATATCCTCCCATCCCAAGGTCACCAAACCTGCAACTGCATAGCCACCTGACAGCGCAGGTTGTAATACCTCTTTCAGTGTTGCCAAGGTCATTTGAACTTAGCAACCATGTCTTTGATGCCAGGGATTGTTTCCACTTGATAGGCGTGCGTGGGTTGGAAATATTGCACCAACGGGCGCTGCGTCAGGCCACCCAGAATGGTAAAGTAATACATTTCATAACCCGGTAAAACAGCGCAAGGGTGATAGCCATTATCAATACAAATCGTCGATCCATCTACAATATGATAGGCATCGCCCGGTTTGTTATCTTCGCGCTGCAACATTTGCAGCCCCGAGCCGTGATTGGGCCGAAAGCGGAAGTTATAAGTTTCGTCATGACGGGTTTCTTCTGGCAAGCGGTTGGTGTCATGCTTGTGCGAGGGAAATCCAGACCAGCCGCCCTGCCCCACTGTGAACAATTCGCTGACCAGCAAACGCCCCACTTTATCATGCTGTTTCTGGCCCAAAATATGTTTGATTTTGCGATGCGTTTTCGTATCATCCGACCCGTATTGAACCAGATCAATATCCGCGGCACGCACCTCAAACGGGTCAAGCACCTGATCATATTTTGCGCCCGCGATGAACACTTCGCTCTGATCTGAGACGCAGACAAACGTGGCCTTCGCGCCCGACGGCACGTAAAGCCCCTCGGGTTCTCCATCCCAAACATCGACGCCGCGATTACCCAAAGCGGCATAGGCTTGCCCTTCAACATCCACATCAACGCTGCCCGTAGCCGGCGCGATACAAGTTTCATAGCCGGGCACTTGATAGCTGAACGCCTCGCCTTTTTTAAGCTTCACAATGTTAAAATAATTCAGCGGAACGCGGCTGTCTTCAACATCCACAATCGGCTGGTTTTTATTGTCATAAGGGGGGAAATGCATTGAGAAATCCTTTATATTTCAACGGGGCCCGGATGGGTCTGCAAAAACTCTTCCAATTGTTCGGTGCTGGGCATCGCCGGGGCGCAGCCGACTTTTGACACCACGATCGAGGCGCAGGCCGAGCCGCGCAACACCGCGTCTTTCAAACTATAGCCAGCGGCAAGCGACGCGATAAAACCTCCCATAAAGGAATCGCCCGCACCAGTGGGTTTTAGCGCATCAACCGGATAAATACCGGTTCGAAATTCAAGCTCAGGCGTGATAGTAATTGCGCCTTTTTCACCCATTTTATAAATCACGATCTGCGCCCCTTCGCGGGCCAGACTGCGGGCTTTATCCAAACCCTTTTCATAATCACCCGCCATAAAGCCAAATTCGACATCATTGCCGATCACCACATCGCACAGCGCTGCGGCGCGCGAATAGGTTTCAGAGGCCACCGCAGCGGATGGCCAGCTGTAAGGACGGTAATCAACATCAAAAATCAGCGGCAAGCCAGCCGCCTGCGCCAGCTCAAAGCCCCGAAAGGCGGCGCTGCGCGAAGGCTCTGCGGCGAATACTGTGCCGGTGGTAATCAACGCGCTATAAGCCGCATAGTCCACCGCTTCAACATCGGCGATGTTCATTTCAAAATCTGCAGCTCCATTGCGATAAATCACCGATTGATGGTCTTCGATTCGGGTTTCGATTACCGCCAGCGAATTGCGCGCCTCGCCGCCAACCGTTTTTACGTGACGCCGATCAATCCCATAATGGTCAAGCTGATTCAAGCAATAGCGCCCGATCGCATCATCAGACACGCTGGTGACCAAGGCAGAGCGTCCACCATGTTTGTTAATCGCCACCCCGATATTGGCAGATGACCCGCCCAGCGCAGAAACAAACTGTACCGCTTCTTCTGTTTTGGCCCCAGGAGGATCGGCGTAAAAATCCATACCTGCGCGGCCGATGATCACAAAATTATTTGTTTTTATCCGATTTAAATCTGCCATTCATGGCCCTTTCAACTTTTCTCAAACGGCATTTTTCGCCCACGCGCTTCGGCGATAGCAACGCCGCGCAAAGCAACGCCTATAACGCGCATCTTCAGGCGCGGCTTAACACCAATATTTATGAGATCAAACTCTGTTTACGCTGGGGGTATATTTCTCACTTGCTCCGTTTCGTAACAATAGATACTGAATCTGCAACCGGTTGCAAAACGATTTTCTGCGCCGCCGACACAACCTGCAATTCTAGAAAGGCCAAAGACTATGAGCATTCAAATTGGCAATGCACCCTGTTCCTGGGGTGTCGAATTCGCAAATGATTCTAGAAATCCCGATTGGCGCAGCGTGTTGAAAGATTGCGCAGATGCGGGATATCGCGGGATCGAGTTGGGCCCGGTGGGCTTTATGCCAGAAAACCCAGATATTTTGGGGCCAGCCCTGCAAGAGCATGATCTGACCTTGATTGGCGGCGTGGTCTTTCGCCCTTTTCACGATGCCAATGCCTGGGAGGAAACGCTCGACGGGACGCTGCGCACTTGCCAGGCCCTAAGCGCCCATGGCGCCAAGCATTTGGTGTTGATCGATTCGATTTCACCGCGCCGCGCGCCAACCGCTGGACGCGCCGATGAAGCAGAGCAGATGGAACAGGAAGAATGGAGCCTATATCGCGACCGCATTGAGACCTGCGCGAGAATAGGCGCGGAAGAGTATGGATTAACCGTGGGCATGCATGCCCATGCGGGCGGGTTTATCGATTTTGAGCCTGAATTGGAAAGGCTTCTCAGCGAGATCGATGAGAGCATTTTAAAAATCTGTTTTGACACGGGCCATCACTCTTATGCGGGTTTCGATCCAATCGCGTTTATGCGCCGGCATATTGATCGGATCTCATACATGCATTTCAAAGATATTGACCCCGCGGTCAAAGCAGATGTGATTGCAAAACGCACCGGCTTTTATGAAGCCTGCGGCCAAGGTATTTTTTGTAATCTCGGGCAGGGCGACGTGCAGTTCTCAGAGGTTAAGCGCATTTTAGACGACGTCAAGTTTGAGGGGTGGTGTACAGTCGAACAGGATTGCGACCCCACCTTGGATGTCAACCCCATTGCAGATGCGATCGCCAATCGTAACTTTTTAAAATCAATCGGATTTTAACCCCCGCGAAGCGCTGCACTTAAAGCCTGCAGAAAAGCAGTTTTTAGTAAGGTCAGCGGCGCACGCCCAATCTGCGAAACGCCCCTTAGGGCAGCGCCCGCAACGTGCCACGCTCCACCAAGCGGCAGGGCAAACGCCGCGCTTGCGCCGGCTGCTTGGGTGCTTGCAGCATATCAACGATAACGTCGATAGATGTTTGAATGATCTCGGCAAAGGGCTGCGCAATAGTGGTGAGGTTGATATTTTGCCAACCTGACATCTGCATATCATTCACGCCAATCAATCCAACATCTTCGGGCACTCTTAACCCGTGATCGCGGATGGCGCTTAACGCCCCAATAGACAGCACGTCATCACCACAAAAATAAGCCTCGGCGGGTGTGGTTTCTCGCAATAACCGCTGCATCTCTGCCCGCCCTGCTTCAAAAGAATACGCCTCTGCAAAGGTAATATCGGGCGTTGGACCTCCCGCGCGCTGCAGTTCCGCTAAAAAACCGCGCAACCGCGATTGCGTCGATGTGGCCGGTTCTGGCCCCCCAAGAAAAGCCAGCCGCTTGTAACCGCGCGCCAGCAAGGTTTCTGCGGCAATTTGTCCGCAAGCCTCATCATCAATGCCAACCACGTCGACTTTGGGCGTCAGTGAAAACCGTCCAAAGCTGTTCACCACTGGGATCCCTGCGCTTCGGAAGGCTTCCGAGACTTCTGGTGGCAAGGTTGACGAGGCAACAATAACGCCATCCACCGAATATTGCTGCAGCATACGAAGCGAAGACGAGGCCTGATAGGTTTCAGACAAATTGACCAGTAAAGGGCGCAAACCGCGATCTTGCAGGCCGCGGGTAAATTGATCAAATACCTCTAAAAATATGGGGTTATGAAAATTATCAGAAACGAGGCCGATCAATTTGGTGGATCGGGTGGTTAAACTTCTGGCCAGAAAATTCGGCGTATAGCCAAGCTCGATCGCTGCATCCTCAACCTTTTGCCGCATCACCTTGGATACAGAGGCACCATCAGTGAACGTGCGTGACACGGCCGAGCGTGAGACACCTGCGCGTTGTGCTACATCGTTAAGCGTAATGGCCATAGTTCTTAAGCTTTCATCGATAATCCTGCCAAAAGCGGCAAAGCTAATGGTTGGAATATGAAAGCACAATTAACTTTTTGCAACCGGTTGCAAAGCTATAAATTTTGTGTTTCCTTGACTCGTGGAAGTCTTTGGGCTCTACCAAAGGCGCCAAACCACCAAGGTGGTGCGACAGCTAAAAGCCTCATAAGAGGCAAAACTTGGGAGAAGACTATGAAATTTACTAGCAAATTTGTGGTAGCGCTATCTGCAGCCGCTCTTATGGCCGGTATGGCAAGCGCCGAGCGCTATGTCATGGTGACACATGGCGAAGGAAAAGACCCCTTCTGGCCTGTTGTTCAAAAAGGTGGTGAAGACGCGGCACGTCACATCGGGGCCGATTTTGAATATGTATACACACCCTCAGCCGATATGGGTGATATGGCCAAATCAATCGCTGCGGCCGCGGCCACTCAGCCAGATGGCTTGGTTGTGTCATTGCCGGATCCAGAAGCGCTCGGTCAGGCGATCAAAGACGCCGTTGCTTCAGGCGTTCCTGTGATCACAATGAACTCAGGCTTGGAATCATCAGCAGCTGTAGGTGCATTGATGCATGTGGGTCAGCCTGAATATCTGGCCGGTCAATCAGCGGGTGCACGTGCGAAAGCGGAAGGCGCAACAAACGCGCTTTGCATGATGCATGAGCAGTATAACACAGCCCTGAACGACAGATGTAACGGCTATGGCGAGAACGTGCCAATTGCGTCAACTGTTGACACAACAAGCGACCCTGCGACCATCACAACACGTGCAGCTGCTGCGCTTCAGGCCAACCCAGACGTGGATTCAGTTCTGTCTGTTGGTCCACATACTTGCGTTGGCGTACAGCAAGCGATCGACGAGCTGGGCATGTCAGTGCACCACTCATGCTTCGATCTTAGCCCCCCTGTTATGGACATGATCAATGCGGGCAAAGTTGCCTTCACAATCGATCAGCAGCAGCGTCTGCAAGGCTATATGCCAATCATCGTACTGCACCTTTACAACAACGGTGCTGGCCTTCTGCCAGGTGCGAATATTCCATCAGGCCCTGGCTTTGTTGACAAATCAAACGCCTCATCTGTTGCTGCGCTTGCAGGCGTAGACAGATAAAACCAAGACATCGAAGGGGGTGGCTTTTGTCACCCCCTTTTTTTGACAGCCATGGGTAGCGATTTGCTATCCTCTTTTTTTTGGGAACAGTCATGAATTCACCAGTATCGCAGCGCCAGGAATCTGACCGCCACGCGCCTAAGAAACGTTTTTTATCCCTCTTCGCACGACCAGAAATCGGGCCGATTGGCGTGATGATCTTGCTTATGGGGATGCTTGGATATTTCTCTATTCCGGTCGCGGAAGCCACATGGAACCCCTTTAACGGAGAAGGCTTCAACGCGTTAGGAATACGCAACAACTTGCGGGTAATTTCTCAACTTGGGATAATTGCGCTGGGTGCGGGATTGCTGATTATTGCCGGTGAATTTGATCTTTCGATTGGCTCAATGATTGGGTTTGCAGGGGCCTGTATGGCGATGATCCTGCGCTGGGGTTTCGCGATTCTGATTCCATATCTGTCCTTTGAGGGCGGTGTTCATATTGAATATTATACGCTGTTTTCGGTTGATCACGTCACGCCGATCTGGGCGATATTTATAACGCTCTGTTTCACATTAAGCTTTGGATGGATCCAAGGTTTCATCGTTGTGCGCTCAGGCTTGCCGTCATTTATCGTGACATTGGGCGGGTTGTTCTTTTTGCGCGGTCTCACAGAGGTGTCGCTACGGGCCTTTAACCATCGCCCAGACCAAAGCGCGGGTTCAACAACCGTGACCGAAATTCCAGATTTGAAAAACATTATCGATTTACCCGGCCATGGCCAGCTGAGCCGTTTGGACGCAAAATCTTTACCAGAAACAGATTTGGTTAATCTGGCGCAAACGCTCTCTGGCGATGTGGTGGCCAGTATTACCGAGCGTCTCACCTATACCTACAATCGAGTGGCTGAAGCCAAGACCGCCTTGATGGAAGCCAAAGGTGTAAAGCCTTTGGAAAAAGCGTTGGAAAACGCTATTCAATCGGGCAATGATTACATGGCCAACACAATCCGCGACAAAATTGCCAACTTCAAAGTTGATCCGGTGGCGCCCAAATCGGTCACGGAGGTGGATATCGCCCGCGCTTATATTGACACCGTTCCAACGTTGAACAAAGTGGCTGACTTTTTCGGGGGTAATATTTTGGAAGGCCTGTTCGATTGGCTGTATTTTCCGATCGATTGGAACACCAACAATTTTGGTAACCAATTCGCACCGGGCTTGTATTCCTGCGTGATGATCTGGATCATCCTGTCGATCGCCTGTTATATCGTGCTCAGCCGCACGCAAGCGGGCAACTGGATCTATTCAACGGGTGGCAACCTGAACGCGGCGCAAGCCAATGGTGTTCCAACCAATAAAGTAAAAATATCGCTCTTTGTATTCTCGGCCTTCTGCGCCACGGTATTTGCCGCTTGCCAGGTGTTTGAGGTGAATACAAGTGACGCAGCCAAAGGCAATTTAAAAGAATTGGAAGCCATCGCCGCTGCGGTGATTGGGGGCTTGGTGATGACCGGGGGCTTTGGCACCGTGATGGGCATTATCGTCGGAGCCTTTATCTTTGGGTTGGCTCGAGAAGCCTTTTTCTACATCCCGGGGATCGATGGATCCTTCTATCGCGTGTTCTTGGGCTTGGTGATCATCGCCTCCGCCTTGTTGAACGAAAACATTCGCAAACGTATCATGGGGAACATATAAAATGGCACAAACAAGCAGCACACCCCTGATCAAAACAAGCGGTCTGGTCAAAAAATTTGGATCCTTCACCGCGCTGAACGGTGTTGATCTGGAAATATACCCCGGCGAAGTACATGCTTTGCTCGGGGATAACGGCGCCGGCAAATCAACGCTGATTAAAATCTTATCGGGCGTCCATGCTCCCACAGATGGCCGCATTGAAATCGAAGGCAAATCAGTGCAGTTTAACTCGCCCCGCGACGCAAGCGATGCCGGCATCGGCACCGTGTATCAGGATCTGGCCTTAAACGCGCTGACCTCAGTAACGCGGAATTTCTTTTTAGGCCGTGAAATTACCAGTTTCAACAGCCCCTTTGGACTGATGAAAATGAAAGAAATGGATCGGATCACCGCCGAAGAGATGGCAAAGATCGGAATTAATATTGCGGATCCGGATCAAGCAGTTGGCACAATGTCAGGGGGGCAGCGACAGACATTGGCGATTGCGCGCGCCATTTATTTTGGCGCAAAAGTGCTGATCTTGGATGAACCCACCTCAGCCTTGGGCCAAAAGCAACAAATGGAAGTTCTAAAAACCATCAAACGGGTTCAAAAACTGGGTGATATCGCGATTATTTTGATCACGCATAACGAGATACACGCGCGTTTGATCGCAGATCGCTTTACCTTTTTATCATTGGGCGAGGTGATCGGCAGTGGCTCAGCAGAAGATCTGGCTGGCGATGATATTAAGCGCTTGATGGCAGGGGGCGCCGAAATCGGTGATTTGGCCAAAGAACTTGAAGGCGTTTAAACCGCATCACGGTTTTAAATAGAAATGAAACACAGCCGCTCGTTTCTTAAATTGAGCGGCTGTGTTTATATGCGCTATTTCCACCAAAGCGTCTCAATCCATTCTGCCTACCGCTCAGAGTGCAACCGCGTTGCGAAAACCCGACGCAAGTTTATATGTTGCAGCTTTGCATCCGCGCACAGAGAGATCATCGCGCGATTTAAATTTTCTCAACCGTCCGCGGCTTTGCGTTTTGGCCAAAACGCTTCTTAATTTCGCGCTGTAAACGCGCACCCTCTGCTATACATATCTTATCAGCCGTTTCTTTGCTCATAGATTTGGGCCGCGTGATCGAGGTATCCCACATGATTAAATCCAGCGCGTAAAGCTGGCACACCACCAGCCCTTCTGGCGTGTTCAACCGAATTGGGGTCGTCTCATGTTCTTTTTTATTCGCGCAACCAGTGATTATAAAAAGCGCGCAGAATAAGTATAAAAATAATAAACGCATTAGAGCCTCGTAAAATGAAATAGTAAAAAGTTATAAAATATACATGTAATTAACGCTTCAAAAGGCCTGGAGGCAAGGCTTATATTTCCCAGCCGTTTAAATCGTTTAACAAATAACTCTGATAAGTTTGCTCTATCGCGCGCGCGGCTTTTTGGACTGGGGATCTAAAAGACCCGGCTGACAGAATAAAAATCATATAGGTTTACGTGTCTGGCGCCCTACCCATCTATACGGATAACTTTATTTGAGGGATCATAAGGGCTGTCTTCTGTCACTTCAGCAGGCCATAATTGATCAAGGATTTTTACTTGCAATTTTGTGCCCGGCACGGCCAATTCAGGACGCACATATCCCAGCCCGATTGCGCGCTCGAACGCCACGGAATAGCCCCCTGAAGTCAAACGGCCAACGCGTTCTCCTTCAGGCGTATAAACCGCCTCGCGCCCCCACGGATCTGCATCATCGGGGCCGTCAATCAACATGGTGACGCATTTTGAACGAACGCCCAGCGCTTGCATGGCCTCTTTTCCATTAAACGCTTTTGTCAGGTCAACAAAGCGCGGCAGATCTGCTTCAAGCGGGGTTGCATCGCGGCCAAGCTCATTGCCAAAAGCCCGATATGATTTTTCAAGCCGCAGCCAATTCTGTGCCCGCGCGCCCACCAATTTCATCCCATGCGCCGCGCCGGCAGCTTCCAGCAGATCAAACAAATAATTTTGCATTTCAATGGGATGGTGCAACTCCCAGCCCAATTCACCCGTATAGGCAACCCGAATCGCATTGACGGGGCACATACCCAATTCGATTTGGCGCGCGCTCAACCATGGAAAACGCTTATTTGACAAAGCGGTTTCTGGATCAGAATCTTTAATAACAGCCTTCAAAACATCGCGCGATTTTGGCCCCGCAATGGCAAAAACACCCCATTGCGTGGTCACATCCTGCACTTCGATATAGCCAAATTCTGAGGCTTTATCCGCTGCGCTTTTACGCAGAAAATCGCCATCATAATCTGTCCAAGCCCCGGCGGACACAAGGTAGAAAGCATCATCGGCCAAACGGACAATCGTATATTCGGTGCGCGTGGTGCCAGCAGAGGTAAGCGCATAGGTTAGGTTTATACGGCCGGTTTTGGGAAGTTTATTGCAGGTAAACCAATCTAAAAACGGCGCTGCGCCCGGGCCTTTCACCATATGTTTGGTAAAGACCGTGGCATCGATCAGGCCAACCCCCTCGCGGATGGCTTTGGCTTCGGTGATGGCGGCCTGCCACCATCCACCGCGGCGAAAGCTGCGCGCGTCATGATCAAAATTATCATCCGCATCTAGCGGGCCAAAATAATTGGGGCGTTCAAACCCGTTTACGCAGCCAAACTGAGCTCCGCGCGCCTTTTGCCGATCATAAGCGGGCCCAGTGCGCAAGGGCCGGCAGGCGGGGCGCTCTTCATCAGGATGGTGCAGAATATACACATGCTCATAGGCTTCTTCATTCTTGCGTGCGGTATAATCGGTGGTAATCCAGTTGCCATAGCGCTTAGGGTCAAGCGAGGCCATATCAATCTCAGCCTCTCCTTCAACCATCATTTGCGCCAAATAATACCCCGTGCCGCCGGCTGCGGTGATGCCAAAGGAAAACCCTTCCGCCAGCCACATATTTCGCAGCCCGGGCGCGGGGCCCACCAACGGGTTTCCGTCGGGCGTATAACAAATAGGTCCGTTGAAATCATCTTTCAATCCAACGGTTTCTGTTGAGGGAATGCGGTGGATCATCGACATATATTCTTCTTCGATCCGCTCCAAATCCAAGGGGAACAGATCAGCTCTAAAACTGTCAGGCACGCCATATTCGAACCGCGCCGGCGCGTTGCGCTCATATGGGCCCAAAATCCAACCGCCGCGCTCTTCGCGCACGTACCATTTGGCATCCGCATCGCGCAAAACAGGATGTTCGCCATTTTCTTTGCGCCATTCAACAAGCGCCGGGTCCGGTTCGGTGACGATAAATTGATGTTCAACGGGTATCGCTGTGTTTTTAATACCCAACAATTGCGCCGTACGCTGGGCATGGTTGCCGGTTGCGGTCACGACATGCTCGGCATATACAACAACCTGCTCATCGGACGCCAATAAATTGCCACCCTTCTCAACCATTTTGCTGAGCGTGACTTTCCACTCACTTCCCGTCCATTCATAGGCATCGGCCTGCCATTTGCGTTCAATCAGCACGCCGCGCTGGCGCGCACCCTTGGCCATCGCCATGGTCACATCAGCGGGGTTAATATACCCATCCGTGGGGTGATAAATGGCGCCTTGCAAATCATCACAATGCACAAGGGGATAGCGCGATTTGATCTGTTTGGCCGACAGCCATTCATAAGGCACACCACAACTTTCTGCCGTGCTCGCATAAACCATATATTCATCCATACGCTCTTTGGTCTGCGCCATACGCAGGTTCCCCACGATCGAAAACCCCGCATTCAAGCCGGTTTCCGCTTCCAGCGTTTTGTAAAATTCTACCGAATATTGGTGAATATGGGTGGTGGCATAAGACATGTTAAACAATGGCAAAAGCCCGGCTGCGTGCCAGGTAGAGCCCGATGTCAGCTCATCGCGCTCTAAAAGCATCACATCATCCCAACCGGCCCGCGCCAAATGATAGGCGATCGAGGTTCCAACCGCACCACCGCCAACGATAAGGGCTTTGACATGTGTCTTCATAATCTCACATCCATTGCTTGCTTCTGCGCCTGATATGCGCCTGCTGAAAAGAAAGGCCTTTGCCTCTCCGACAAGACAGCGCACAAAACCGACCTTTGCAATTTATGCAGCCAGAAACCTGAGATTCAAGCTGCATTTTTGGCCGCCTACCTTTGGTCAACGCCGCGCGCAGACTGACTACGAGGATTCTTGCCCAATTTTGCAATAGCCACTTTCGCGGAGCGTCAAGCGTCTCTATAACGACAGCGTAGGCGCTCGGTCGCCAGCCCACACGAACGTTGAGGAAAGCCAAAATATGCTTGGACTTGGAAATCTAATGGGAGTGCTCTCTCAGGATATGGCCATCGATCTGGGCACGGCAAATACGTTGGTTTACGTCAAAGGGCGCGGTATTATCCTATCAGAGCCATCTGTGGTTGCCTATCACGTTAAGGATGGGCTGAAAAAGGTTTTGGCGGTCGGCGAGGATGCAAAACTGATGCTAGGGCGCACCCCCGGCAGTATTGAAGCCATCCGCCCTATGCGCGAAGGGGTGATTGCCGATTTTGATGTTGCTGAAGAAATGATCAAACATTTCATTCGCAAAGTGCATCGCAGATCTACATTTTCCAAACCCAAAATAATCGTCTGCGTTCCGCATGGGGCAACACCCGTTGAAAAGCGCGCTATCCGGCAATCGGTGCTTTCGGCGGGGGCGCGCAAAGCCGGCTTAATCGCAGAGCCCATCGCAGCCGCCATTGGCGCCGGAATGCCGATCACCGATCCTACCGGCAATATGGTGGTAGATATCGGAGGGGGAACCACAGAAGTTGCGGTTCTGTCCTTGGGCGATATTGTTTACGCGCGCTCTGTGCGCGTGGGCGGCGATAGAATGGATGAGGCGATCATCTCTTATTTACGCCGCCAGCATAACCTATTGATCGGGGAAAGCACCTCGGAACGCATTAAAACATCTATCGGCACCTCGCGCATGCCCGATGACGGGCGCGGTGCCTCGATGATGATCCGCGGCCGCGACTTACTCAATGGCGTGCCGAAAGAAACCGAAATCACGCAGGCGCAGGTGGCCGAGGCCCTCTCTGAACCCGTACAACAAATTTGCGAAGCGGTGATGACAGCGCTTGAAGCAACCCCGCCCGATCTCGCCGCAGATATTGTGGATCGGGGCGTTATGTTGACCGGTGGCGGAGCATTATTGGGCGATCTTGATTTGGCCCTGCGGGAACAAACCGGCTTGGCGGTTTCTATTGCCGATGAAAGCCTGAACTGTGTTGCGATGGGCACTGGCAAAGCGCTAGAATATGAACATCAACTGCGCCACGCCATTGACTATGATAGCTAATAAACGCTCCAACTGACCGAGAGGTTCACTTGGCCAATGATCGAAGAAATAACCAAGATTACGCAGGATCCATTCGACGGATCAGCCTTGTCGTGCTTGTCAGCATCTTGCTGCTATTTTTTGCCATTTGGCGCATTGATAATCCAAGAATCGAGCGTTTAAGAGCTGATGTTATCGATACAATAATTCCGCATTTCGAATGGGTCTTGCGACCCGCAACTTGGGCCGGGCAGGTTCTTGAAAACTTTCAAAGCTACCAAGCCTTATATCAGCAGAATCAAGAGCTGAACCGCGAATTGCAAAAAATGAAAAGCTGGAAGGAAGCCGCGCTGCAGCTTGAGCAGGAAAATGCGCGCCTGCTCGATCTTAATAATTTGCGGCAAGACCCTACGCTCACCCATGTCAGCGGGATTGTCATCGCCGATAGCGGCTCACCCTTTCGCCAATCTGTATTGCTAAATGTGGGCGCACAAGACGGCATCCGTGATGGCTGGCCCGCGATGGATGGGCTTGGTTTGGTGGGGCGTATTTCGGGTGTTGGCCAAGAAACCAGCCGGGTGATCCTGCTGACCGATAATGCCAGCCGTATCCCGGTGATTATCCAACCTTCGGGGCAACGCGCTTTTGTGTCCGGCGATAACTCAAATGCTCCGATTATAGATTTTCTGGAAGATGCCGATGCGGTGCGGCCCGGCGATAGAATATCCACCTCCGGCGATAGCGGTGTTTTACCAGC
The DNA here is from genome assembly GCA_016778765.1 of Paracoccaceae bacterium. GTDB lineage: Bacteria > Pseudomonadota > Alphaproteobacteria > Rhodobacterales > Rhodobacteraceae > Thalassovivens. The sequence continues at coordinate 16,842 of JADHOV010000020.1, forward strand.
CGGATTGTTGATCGGGCAGCTCGCGCTGGATCCGAACAACCGCTTGCGGGTGCGGCTATCCGCGGATTACGAACGCCTTGAGTTCTTGCGCGTTTTGCGCACTAACGCGCCGCCCAATATTTCGGGCACGGGAGAATTGCTGGTGCCCGATGCATCCGCATCGGATCAAAATGTTAAGGCACTCCAAGATGGCTGAAACACCCGCTGCCCAAATCTGGATCTATCGCGGCCTTTTAACCATGCTTACTTTTGCAATTATGCTTTTTAAGCTTTTGCCCTTCATGACCGCCGATGATCGCTGGTTGATGCCGAATATAACCCTTGCCTTGCTCTGTGCTTGGGCGGTTCGGCGCCCCGAATTCACGCCCCCTTTGCTGATCGCGGGGGTGATCCTGTTGGAAGATCTGTTATTGCAGCGCCCCCCGGGGCTTTTGGCAGCGCTGAGCCTGCTGGCACTTGAATGGCTAAAACAGCGCAGCGCACGCCCGGAAAGCTTTTCACTGGCGCTTGAATATCTCAGCGTGACAGGCCTGGTTATTTCGATCGCGCTGGCAAACCGCCTTATCTTGGCGTTGGTCTTAACCCCGCAACCCGCCGTTGCGCTTGCGCTTTCAGAAATCTTGACGACGCTTTTATTTTATCCAGTTGCTATCGCGGTCAGTCATTTTCTGCTGGGTGTGCGTAAACCACATCCAAGAGATGGGAAACAGGCCCAAGGAGCCCGTCTATGAAACGCCCCGTCTTGACACCCAAGCATAACCTGAACCGGCGCAGCCTTGTGGTTGGCGCCCTGCAGCTGGGATTTGCAGGAGCGCTGGCCGCGCGTCTGCGCCATTTGCAAATCACCCAAGCCGATCAATATCGCCTATTGGCCGACGAAAACAGAATTAACATCCGCCTGATTGCCCCTGAGCGTGGCGAAATTTACGACCGCAACGGCGTGTTCCTTGCGCGTAACGAACAAAGTTATCGTATCACATTGGTCAAAGAGGACGCCGGCGATGTACGCGAATTACTGCTGCAATTGGCGCAGCTTGTCACGTTAAGCGCAGAAGATATAGAACGCAGCGTGTTAGAAACACAGCGCAGTGCGCCCTTTCTACCCGTCACGATCATTGATCGCGTCAGCTGGGAAGACATTGCCAAAGTGGCCATAAATGCCCCATCTTTGCCCGGCATCACACCAGAGGTTGGGCTGTCTCGGCATTATCCTTTAGGTCCGAATTTTGCCCATATCGTGGGGTATGTTGGGCCGGTAAGTGACCGCGACCTTAATCGCGCTGAAGATCCAGATCCGCTGTTACGCATCCCACGCTTTCAAATCGGAAAAGTGGGCGTTGAAGCCAAATATGAAGAAGATTTACGCGGACGCGCGGGCGCCAAACATGTCGAGGTAAACGCGCAAGGGCGCGTGATGCGCGAGCTAGAACGCCGCGAGGGTAATTCTGGGCGTAATATACAGATCACCGTTGATGCAGGATTGCAGAATTATGTCCAGGCGCGGCTGGGTGATGAAAGCGCCTCAGCTGTCGTTATGGATTGCAACTCGGGCGATATTTTGGCGATTGCCTCTTCGCCAAGCTACGATCCGAACAAATTTGTCCGTGGTATTTCCTTTGATGATTATGGCCTGTTGCGCGATAATGACCATCGCCCTCTGGCCTCTAAAACCGTGCAAGATGCGTATCCGCCCGGCTCAACCTTCAAAATGGTCACCGCGCTTGCCGGCTTGGAAGATGGTATTTTAGATCCCAATGCGCGCGTGTTTTGCCCCGGCCATCTGGATGTTTCAAACCGGAAATTTCACTGCTGGAAAACAGGAGGGCATGGTCAAGTCAATTTAGAGCAATCCTTACGCGAAAGCTGTGATGTCTTTTATTATGATCTCGCTCTGAAACTGGGGATCGAAAAAATTTCTGCGATGGCAACAAAGCTGGGTATTGGCGTGAAACACAATATTCCGATGTCGGCCGAAACTACGGGCCTCAGCCCAAATAAAGATTGGAAATTGATAAACCGCGGCTCAGAATGGGTGATCGGAGATACGGTCAACGCGTCAATTGGCCAAGGCTTTGTGCTCAGTTCTCCACTACAATTGGCAGTGATGACCGCGCGTATTGCAAGCGGAAAGAATATTCAGGCGCGGCTGATAAAAGCCCAGGCCGGTGCAAAAATCACCGATCCAAAACCCGAATCTTTGGGTCTGAATGAAAACAATCTGCGGTTTCTACGCCGCGCCATGTATGAAGTGAGCAATAATCGGCGTGGAACGGCATATGGATCGCGGATTATCGAGCAATCAATGCGCATGGCGGGCAAAACCGGCACCAGCCAAGTACGAAATATAACCGAAAGCGAGCGGCGCCGCGGCGTGTCCAAAAATGATGAGCTTGAATGGAACAAGCGTGACCATGCATTATTTGTGAATTTTGCGCCGTTTGATGCGCCAAAAATCGCTGTGGCCGTGGTGGTGGAACATGGTGGAAGCGGATCTGCAACAGCAGCGCCACTGGCGCGCGATATCACGCTGCAAGCCCTTTATGATGATTATCCGCCGCTTTCTGCCTATCCGACCAAAGATCGAGAGAAGATCAAACAGCAACAAGCTGATCTGCGCAAAACCATACCGCGATTAGAGCGGTTTCAGAAGGGCCGCGTATGAGTTATCTTGAATACCGCGTTCGCTCGGTGCCCACTGGTCTGCGCAAAATCCTTTATTTAAACTGGCCTCTGACAATTTTAATCATCAGCATTGCTGGCTTTGGCTTTTTGATGCTTTATTCGGTGGCCGGCGGGTCGCTACAGCCTTGGGCAGAGCCCCAAATAAAACGCTTTGCGCTTGGGTTTTTGATCATGCTTGTGATCGCGATGACCCCGATCTGGGTCTGGCGCAACCTATCTTTCGTGGGATATACGCTCTCCCTTATCTTGTTGCTTTTGGTAGAATTATTTGGCGTAAAGGGCATGGGCGCCCAACGCTGGATTGATCTAGGCTTTATCCGCTTGCAACCCTCAGAACTTGCAAAAATCACATTGGTCATGGCCTTGGCCGCCTATTATGACATGCTTCCCCGGGCGCGTATATCACGCCCGATTTGGGTGATTTTACCGCTGGGTCTTATCCTGCTGCCCACGTTGATCGTCTTGCGCCAGCCGGATCTGGGTACCGCCTTGCTTTTGCTAATATCGGGCGGCGCTGTCATGTATCTGGCCGGGGTGCATTGGGGATATTTTTTATCGGTTATTGCCGCCGGGGTTGGGTTGGTGACGGCCGTTTTTCAAAGCCGTGGGAAAGCTTGGCAAATTTTGGAAAACTATCAATATAGGCGTATCGACACGTTTTTAGACCCCGCCAGCGATCCTTTGGGCGCCGGCTATCACATCACTCAATCCAAAATCGCGCTGGGATCTGGCGCATGGACGGGCCGCGGTTTTATGCAGGGCACCCAATCTCAATTAAACTTCCTGCCTGAAAAACATACAGATTTTATTTTCACAACGCTCGCCGAAGAATTTGGCTTTATCGGCGGCCTGTCGCTTCTGGCCATGTATGTGGCTATATTAATGATCTGTTTGATTGCCGCTTTGCGCAGCATTGATCGGTTTTCTAGCTTGCTGATCCAAGGCATCTCTGTCACATTTTTCCTGTTTTTTGCCGTTAATATGTCAATGGTGATGGGGATGGCACCGGTGGTGGGCGTGCCCCTACCTTTGGTAAGCTATGGTGGCTCTGCAATGCTGGTTTTATTGGTAGGTTTTGGGCTAATTCAGTCTGCACATGTGCATCGACCAAGGGAAAAATTATGACCACACACATCCTTTTTAAAGGTGGCCCAAACAGTTGGGAAGACTATGAAATCCCCCTCAGCAACGCGCTTCAGAAAACAGGGCTGGAGTATCATCTTGCTGAGGATATTTCCCCCGAGCAGGTAGATTATATCGTTTACGCGCCAAGCAGCAGATTGCACGATTTTAAGCCCTACATTCGCTGTAAAGCCGTGCTGTGTTTATGGGCAGGGGTGGAAACCATCATTGGCAATAAAAGCCTGACGATGCCGCTGACCAGAATGGTTGATAGTGGCATGACCCAAGGCATGGTCGAATGGGTGACAGGGCATGTGCTTCGCCATCATTTGGGAACGGATGCGCATGTGCTTGGTCAAGATGGTCTCTGGCGCAGCGCCATACCACCTTTGGCCAAGGATCGCATAGTTACTGTTTTAGGCCTTGGAGCTTTGGGCGCGGCCTGCGCAACCACGCTGGCGGGTTTGGGGTTTTCGGTTCGCGGATGGAGTCGGAGGCCAAAAACCATTGAGAATATCACAACGTTTCATGGCGAAGACGGGTTTAACCAAGCGCTCCAAGACACCGAAATAATCGTATTGCTTTTGCCCTCCACGCCAGAAACGGCAAACACGCTAGATGCTGACGCCTTTTCAAAAATGGCCCCGGGTGCGGTTGTCATCAACCCCGGGCGCGGCCCCTTGATCGACGATGAGGCGCTTTTACAGGCGCTTGACTCAGGCCAGTTGAGCCATGCCACTTTGGACGTATTTCGCGAAGAGCCTTTGCCGGTAACGCATCAGTTTTGGGCCCATCCCAAGATCACAGTCACACCCCATATTGCCTCAGCCACGCGCATTGAAACCGCATGCACCGTTATCGTTGAAAACATCCAGCGCGGCGAGGCCAGCCTGCCCTTCTTGCATCTGGCCGATGCAGCAGCTGGCTATTAGCCAACCCGCGCAGCAATGGGTTCAGAAAACACTCAATCGGCATGCTTCATTCGGCAGCAACCGAGCTGTCTTCTGCTTTTTCAACGCGCACGGCGCTAAATTTAAATTCCGGAATTTTTCCAAAAGGATCCACCGCGGGATTGGTCAGTATATTGGCTGCCGCTTCCACAAAGGCAAAGGGTAAAAACACCATATCCTCGGCCACAGCGCGATCTGCGCGCGCCATGATCACCAAACTTCCACGTTTGGTGCTCAGCCGCACCATCCCCCCCGGTGAAACCTGCATTTTTAGCAGGGTTTTTGGGTGCATGGAACAATTGGCCTCGGGCTCAACCGCATCCAGAACTTTTGCCCGCCGGGTCATCGAACCGGTATGCCAATGCTCCAATTGCCGCCCTGTGGTCAAAATCATCGGATATTCAGCATCGGGCACATCATCCGGGGCGATAACATGCGCAGGAGTGAAGCGGGCACGCCCATCCGCGCGCGGAAACCCATCGCCAAACACGATGCTTTGGCCCGGATCCTCTGGACTTAACGAGGGGTATGTCACGGCATTTTCTGACTCCAGCCGATCCCATGTAATATTATTCAGCGAGCCCATATTCAGCTTCATTTCAGCAAAAACCTCTTTGGGGCTGGTATAGCTCCAATCCAGCCCAAGACGTTTTGCCAATTCGGTTTCAATCCACCAATCTTCCTTTGCCTCGCCCGGGGGCGGCACTGCAGGGCGCCCCATTTGCACTTGCCGGTTGGTATTGGTCACGGTCCCCGCTTTTTCCGCAAAAGCGCTGGCCGGCAAAATCACATCGGCATAATTCGCGGTTTCAGTCAGGAAAATATCCTGCACGACCAAATGCGACAGTTTGGCCAATGCATGACGAGCATGTTCGACATCCGGGTCAGACATTGCGGGGTTTTCCCCCAAAATATACATGCCATGAATATCCCCATCGTGAACCGCATCCATAATTTCTGTCACGGTAAGGCCTTTTTCTGCCGAAAAATCATCCGAGTTCCAAACAGAGGTAAATGCGCTGCGCACGCCATCATCCGTGACGGTTTGATAATCGGGTAGAAACATTGGGATCAAGCCGGCATCCGAAGCGCCTTGTACATTATTCTGGCCGCGCAAAGGATGCAAACCCGAGCCGGGCCGCCCAACTTGGCCCGTCATCAGCGCCAGGGAAATCAAACAGCGGCTGTTATCCGTACCATGGATATGCTGCGACACGCCCATACCCCAGAAAATCATACCCGCCTTTGCACCGGCAAAGCAACGCGCCACAGCGCGCAAAGTCTCCGCGTCAATGCCACAAATGCCCGCCATTTTTTCGGGGCTGAAATCTTTCAAATGGGCTTTTTCCGCCTCCCAATTCTCGGTATAGGCTTCGATATATTGCTGGTCGTAAAGCTCTTCTTCAACGATCACATGCATGATCGCATTCAGCATCGAGACATCCGCGCCGGGACGGAATTGCAGCATATGCGTCGCAAAACGCTTCAAAGCCTGCCCGCGAGGATCCATCACAATCAGCTTGCCGCCGCGTTTGGTAAATTGTTTGAAATATGTGGCGGCAACGGGATGGTTTTCAATCGGGTTGGCGCCAATCACAATCGCCACATCGGCATTTTCAATTTCGTTAAACGTCGCAGTAACCGCGCCCGATCCAACATTTTCCAAAAGTGCCGACACCGAAGAGGCATGGCACAGCCGCGTGCAGTGATCAACATTGTTATGGCCAAAGCCCTGACGGATCATTTTCTGGAACAAATACGCCTCTTCATTGGTGCATTTGGCGCTGCCAAACCCGGCCACGGCCCGCCCACCATGCCCAGATCGTAGGTTGAGCAAGCCAGAAGCCGCCGCGTCTAGCGCCTCATCCCAACTGGCTTCGCGGAATACCTCCTGCCAATCATCAGGGCTCACATTCAAACCTTTTGCAGGAGCATCATCACGGCGAATGAGCGGTTTGGTCAGACGGTGGCTGTGATGGATATAATCAAACCCAAAGCGGCCCTTGACGCAAAGACGCCCCTCATTGGCTGGCCCATTTATTCCTTCAACAAATTTCACTTTATCGTTTTTAACCTTCAAGCTGATCTGACAGCCGACACCGCAGAAGGGGCATATACTGTCCACCTCCCGGTCATAATCTTGGCTATCGCCGGTTTGATCCTCATCAAGCACAGTGGCGGGCATTAAGGCGCCAGTGGGGCAGGCTTGCACGCATTCGCCGCACGCAACGCAAGTGCTGTCACCCATCGGATCGGCAAAATCAAACGTGGGATAACTGTCATGGCCGCGCCCAGCCATACCAATCACATCGTTCACTTGCACTTCGCGGCAGGCGCGCACGCACAACCCGCATTGAATGCACGCATCCAGGTTCACCCGCATCGCCAGATGACTGTCATCCAATAAAGGAACCCGCTCAGGCTCCAACGCGGGCAACCGGCTGTCTTGCACCGCATGCAGATCGGCCATATCCCATAAATGGCTCGATTTATCACGGGCCTCTTCCCGGGCCGGTTGATCGGCAAGCAGCATTTCAACAACCATTTTCTGCGCAGAACTGGCGCGCTGAGAATTCGTTCTCACCACCATTCCTTCTTGCGGCTCGCGGATACAAGAGGCGGCCAGCGTGCGCTCTCCTTCGATTTCCACCATACAGGCGCGACAATTGCCATCCGGCCGATAGCCAGGCGCAGGTTTGTGGCACAAATGCGGGATCACCAATCCTTGACCATTGGCCACTTCCCAAATGGTCATACCCGGCGCAGCGGAAGCCGGCTGCCCGTCAAGCGTAAAATGAATGGTGTCAGACATGAGATGCCTCCTTAATCTGTTATCTTTCTACACCATAGCCACCGCAAAAAGAGAGCGCCAATCCCGACACTGGGGCATGTTTTTGCGCCAAGCCTGTTTCCGATAGGCGACATTTTTTACGATTTGTCCCCGTTTAACGCACCCAGTAATGATGTTTTTTTGCATGGAAAAAAAGCGCAAATCAAACAAAACACGCATCAGAAAACCGCTAAACCCCCTCTCACAGATTGCTTAGATAAGGGTTTCCTTCCTGTCGCTTTCATGATTTCATCGCAGGCTTCGAATAAGGAAGTCACAATGCAAACGGTCACAATCATACGCCATGGCCAGGCCAATACCGGCGCCCGCGACGAGGCCAGCTATGACAAGTTGAGCGCGCTTGGGCATCAGCAAGCGCGCTGGCTTGGTGCGCATCTAAAAGATACATCTATGCCGTTTCAAAAGATCATTTCGGGAACTTTAAAGCGCCAAATCGAAACCGCCAAAGGCGTGAATCAATTTGATCTGCCCCATCTGCAGGATGCCCGTTTAAACGAGCTAAATTATTTCGGCATGGCAGACTGTCTAAAGCGCGCGCATAACATTCCATATCCTGAAACCCAAACCGCTTTTGCACAGCATCTGCAAACCATGCTTGAATATTGGAAAGCCGACAAATTGGATCCAGCTTTGGAAAGCTATACCTCTTTCCATCAGCGCATTAGATCGGTGATTTTAGAAGGTTTGGCCTCACAAACGCCTAGCTTATTGGTATCCTCAACAGGCGTTATCGCATCATTAGCGGGCGACACGCTGAACACTGACGCAGCGCATCGTGTCAAATTATTTATGGCGGTTGGTCATACCAGCCTGAGCCAATTTCAACTTATCAATGCAGATCTTACGCTCACCCAATTTGGGGCAAAGCCGCATCTGGAACCTGCCGATCGAACCAATGCCCAAACCTATATTTAGGTAAAAAATGACTCATTTATGGCTACGCGCCGAACAACGCGCCAATGAACAACGGGTGCCGCTGACTCCAAAAGGGGCACAGCATTTAAGAAATATGGGGATGAACATCACGGTTGAGGCAAGCGATAAACGCTGCTTTAGCACGGATGACTATGCCAAAGCCGGCTGCCAAATCGCGGATCACGCCAGCTGGTTGGACGCCCCGCGCGACGCGTTCATATTGGGATTAAAAGAATTACCTCAAACCAAAGACACCCTGCTTCATCGCCACATTATGTTCGGCCATGCCTTCAAAGGCCAACATGCTGGGCAGGCTCTTTTAAACAGGTTCAAAGCCGGGGGCGGGCTTTTGCTGGATCTTGAATATCTGGTTGATACCAAGAACCGGCGCGTTGCAGCTTTTGGCTATTGGGCTGGTTATGCCGGGGCCGCTGTGGCGCTGAAATGTTGGGCGGCGCAAGAACGCGGCAAGATTTGCCAAAAGTTAGACGCATATCAAAATAATCAGGCGCTGCTGAATGATCTTCGTCAGACGCTTTCTGGGGTGAAGATGGCCCCCCCCACGGGCTTGGTGATCGGGGCTTTGGGACGCGTGGGGGCCGGGGTAAGCGATTTATGCGATGCGCTGGGCCTGAAAATCACCAAATGGGATTTAGACGACACGGCAGGACGCGCTGAATTTCCACAGATCTTGCAACATTCCATTCTGTTCAATTGTATCTTAGCGCAGCCCGGCGCACCCGTGTTTTTGGATAAGACAAGCGTGGCGCAACCCCGTTTGCTGCGCGTGGTGGCAGATATCGCTTGCGACCCAGATAGCGATTACAACCCGCTACCTATTTACACGCAGGCCACCGATTGGGACAAACCAGCGCAGCGGATCGCAAAGACTCCGTTATTAGACGTGATGGCCATCGACAATCTGCCATCGCTTTTACCCCGCGAAAGCTCTGAAGATTTTGCCCAGCAATTGCGGCCCTATTTAGAGCAGCTCTTGGCAGAAAACTCAGATGAAAATAGCGTTTGGAGCCGTGCCAAAACGACATATCGCCACCATATTGCACAGCTTTAGCACGCGACACTAGAAGGCTTCCCCAGATTGAGCCTACAAAGTCTGCAAGATTGCTTGAATGGCCCCGGCGATCAAGAAAGACATCGCGCACAACGCAGCCCAGATTCGTCTATTGATGCGGCTTAAGCACAAAGTCTCTGGCTAAAAAAGCCGGTAATACAGCCAGTCTGGCAGAAAATTTGCTGCGCGGAACAGTAGGCTAAAGAAGGTTGGAAAACTCTTTTTAAACCGGTGGCTCTGCATATGGGCCAACATGATCTTAGCAGCCTGCTCCGGCGGCATAATATAAGGCATGTTAAACTTATTTTTATCGGTCAGGCGGGTTTTGATAAATCCAGGGTTTGCCAATTGGACGCACACACCGCTCTGCCTGAGATCGCAATAAAGCGATTCAGCCAAGGTCATCACGCCCGCCTTTGACGCATTATATCCAATCGCGCTTGGCAATCCGCGAAACCCGCCAATACTGCCGGTAATCACAATATGCCCGCTATCCTTGGCAACAAATTGCGGCACAACTTGCCCCAAAACCCGAGCCGCGCCAGTGAAGTTAACATCACACATGGCAATGGTCTGCTCGACATGCCACGCTTGCGCCGCAAAAGGCCAATACACGCCCGCCAAATAAACCAAACCATCCAGTGACCCGGCGGCCTGGGCGGCGCGCTCAACGCTGCCCATATCACGCACATCAATCGGAACCACCTCGGCCTGCCCGGGCAAGCTTTCCGCCAGTGCATGCAAAGCCTCTTCGTTGCGCGCCGATAAAATCAAATCTGCGCCGGCGGCGCTGAGCTCATGCGCTAAAGCGGCGCCCAAGCCTTCGCTCGCACCAATCAGCCAATACCGCTTAGATTTAAAATCTCTCATTTTCTATGCCCTTGCATCGGCAATCGCACCAATGCCACTATTGCCAAAATCTTGAGGAGACAGGGCAAAAGCGCATACCCCGCTGATAAAGCAGTTAGTCCCTTTTGTGCATTTGTCAGCCCCGGTTGATACCCAAACCATTCAAGCAGTGGCAAAACCAGCACCGCGGCAAAGGCCAATGTCATTTTGGACACAAAATTCCAAAGCCCAAACCCAATCTCTGCACCGTCAGAACGTTTTGCCAAATGGCTTGCAAAAAGCGCCGGTAGCAGCGTCATATCAGCCCCCAGCGCCGTACCGCTTACCAGCGAGATAAGCGCAAAGGCAAGAATTTGACCCTCCTGCAAAAAATAGGCGTAAAAAAAACCTACAATCGCCGCGCTCATCGCCAGAAGCAAAACTTGCTTTGGCCCAAAATGCGCTGCCAAATAAGTCCAAATGGGGGCTGAGACAGCCGCAGCCAAAAAGAATAGGATCAATAACGCTCCGGCCCAATCTGCCGCCCCCAACCGGCTTTCCACATAGAATAAAAATAAAGTCGAGCTCACCGCCACGGGCGCAGAGTTCAACATCGCAAGCAGCAGAAAATGGCGCAATTGGCGATCTGAGAGAACCATGGCTATACCAACCGGCGCCGGTGCCTGCGAGATGGGATGCCAATATCCCCGCATTAAAATGCCTGCCATAAGGCAAAGGCCGCAAAAGCCCATAGCAAAGGCCGCAAAGGGCTGAGCTGAGAAATTGAGCAAGAGCGTTGGAGCAATCGCAGCAACGCATATGCCCAATAAACTGCCCGTTTCGCGCCAGCGTGCAAGGCGCAGCTGGCCCTTTGCCCCAAACGCGTGCACGCCATTTGCATAAAAGCGAATGCTTAGAAAGCTGAACGCCGAAAAAACCATTGCCAAACAGAGGCTAAACCAAATGATTGCGGAAAACGGCGGCGCAAGCGCAAATAGGCCCAGCATCCCCAATCCCAAAAGTAAAATTGAGGCATAAATTGGCCATTGGCCCCGCTCTCGGCTGCGCTGCGCCAAAGCTGCCAGAATGGGATCTTGAACAAAATCCAAGGATCGCAGCGCAAATAAGGCCAACCCCAGCGTGCTTAGGCTTACGCCATATTGATCAACAAAATATTTAGGAGCATGAATGTAGATCGGCAATCCTGCCGCGCCCAACATCATGGCGAACACGCCATATGATGAAAAGACACCAAACCGGCGCCCCGGCACTATGAAATCTCGGCTTTTGGCGGCGTCGGACGCGGGCGGTATTTCGCGCCTTTCCACCACAGCCGCAACGCCTGAAGGTGGATCAGCCCCAGCACCCGCCGCGATCCAAATGGCCGGCGCAGCAAAGCGTCTAAAATGGAAAAATTGCTTAATGCGCGGCGCGGGCCGGTTAAAGTGGCCATCACACCGCCCTGCGGCATTTGTAAATCAATCCATATCCCAATTTTTTCCGGACGAATATCAAAGCGAAATTCATAAGCCCCTTGTATGGGTTGAAAGGGTGAGACATGAAAAATTTTATCCGCTTTCAAACGATCACTGGGATTTATAGGCCTTAGATCCGTATGTTTACACAGATAAGAATGACGATCTCCAAACGTGTTGGTTACCTCGGCAATCACTAAAAACAATCGATCTTGCGCGTCATAACACAGCCAGAAGCTGACCGGATTAAAGACATGCCCAAATATTCTAGGTTGCGCCAGAAGCAAAATTTTACCCGGCAGCTCAATATTATATCCAGCCGCGACATCACGCACCCACGCCGCCCCTCGGCCACGCCCTACAGGGCCGCCGTGATCGCGGCCATAAAGCCCAAAAAGCCACCCGCGGTCACGCTTAAAAATCCCTTTTTTGGGGGGGGAATTCTCTATATCAAGGCAAAGATAATCAATGCTGTAGCGAAACGCATTTTTCAGATCGCCTTTACGCCCATGCCACGTACTGCCTGTGATATGCTCAATCGCGCTCATTCTGCCGCAACGGCAAGCGCTGATTTCAAAATGATAGATTGGGCCACGTCCAAACCGCTTGACAGACCATCTTCATGAAACCCGTTTTTCATCCAAGCCCCGCAAAACCACGTGCGGTTGGTTCCGTTGCGCGTGGCAATTTTTTCCTGCGCAGCGAGCGCATTCAAATCGTAAACCGGATGGCGCAGGGTCACTTGATCGTAAATCTTATCTTCGCGAATAGGCCGTGTTGAATTCAAGGTCACAAAATGTGGATCATCCAACGGAATAGGCTGCAGAGAATTCATCCAGTAGGTCAGGTCAATCTGGTCTGATGTTTTATCATCGGTTTCTGTGTAAACCCAACTCGACCAACAGGCCCTGCGTTTTGGCATTATGCGCTCATCACAGTGCAATATGATATTATTCGGCTGGTATTTCACCGCGCCCAAGGCCTGAGCCTCAAAAGCGCTTGGATCTGCCAAAAGGCGCAGGCTGTCATCGCTATGCGTGGCAAAGACCACCTCGTCAAAATACTCAGGAGGGTGTCCGGCGCTGCGAATTTCGACCTGCCGGTCATGGCGGATCACCGATGATACGGGTGTTTTGACGCGCACCCCCACGCCGCGATCCACCAAAGCGGACTCAAGACGCCAGACATATTCCTGAGAGCCCCCTTGAACAGTGTACCATTGATGCTGACCTGTATGGCTTAACAAAGCATGGTTTTCAAAAAATTGCAGCATCGCGCGAGCTGGAAAATCCAGTATTTTCTCAGTTGGCGTTGACCAAATCGCGCCCGAGAGTGGTAAGAGATAATAATCTCGAAACCAGGGGCCCGACCCCAACCGTTGCAAAAACTCTGAAATTGTCATCGTAGGATCCTGCGCAAGATCTAATCCGCGCGCATTGAATTTTAAAATGTCGCGCAACATGCGCAAGAAGTTGGGATTGGCTATGTTGCGCTTTTGCGCAAAGATCGCGTTGAAATTTGCCAGGCCATATTCGATGCGCCCGCCACGCAATGATGCTCCAAAACTCATATTGCTTTTGACCACCGGCACGTTCAGCGCATCAAAAAGCTCAACCATATTGGGATAATTGGCATAATTGAAAACGATAAACCCCGTATCCACAGGCTGAGTGCCTGCTTTGCCGGCAATCACCGTGCGCGCATGCCCCCCGAGCCGCGGCGCCGCCTCGTAAAGCGTTACGTTTTGCGTGTCAGCCAAAGCATATGCTGCGCCCATGCCTGAAATTCCACCGCCGATCACTGCTATTCGCGGCCCGTGTAGGCCCTGCGGCGCAATATTCATTCGTCTCTCCGATATCTTTAGAACATCTACGTGCAGGTTTTTGACATGGATGAAAAGTAAATTCGATAAATATATGATCCGGTTTGTGCAGTGCTGCGTAACGTGCTTTGTGGATATGCGGCAAAATAGCTTTGCGGGCTTTGAAGGCTCGTCAGACCTTTTCTCTTATGATAGCGAGAGAGGGATTAACGGAGTTATATCAGCGCCTCGAAAGGCACCAAATTTGTCGGATCATCCGCAGAACAATGTATCAAACAAGTGGTCGCACGATTTGGTAGCGGTTGGCAAAAGCCAAGATACTGCTGCTTTCGAGCGCCTTTTCAACGAATTTGCTCCGCGCATCAAAGCGTTTTTAATAAAATCTGGCAGCGATCATGCTTCTGCGGAAGAGCATGCGCAAGAGGCGATGGCAACAGTATGGCGTAAGGCGCATATGTTTGATCCCAGTAGGGCCAGCGCGGCGACATGGATGTTCACGATCGCGCGAAACAAGAAAATCGATGCAATTAGGAAGCAGCGCCGCCCCGAACCGGAAGATATTGGCTGGGGGCCAGAACATGAGCCAGACCAAGAAGACGTGATTGGTCTTCAGCAGGAAAGTGAAAAATTGGGCAATGCGATCGCGCAGTTGCCCGAGAAGCAGCGTTTGCTTCTGGAACGCGCATATTTTGCAGATATGTCGCATAGCGAAATAGCAGATGTAACAGGTCTACCCCTTGGCACAATCAAATCGCGAATTAGGTTAGCTCTTGAGCGGTTGCGCCATTCTATGACATGAGAAATGAACACAAAATGACGAAGATTAAACACCACCTCACCGAAGAACTGATGATCGCTTATGCGTCGGGCAATTTGGCGGAAAGCTTTTCGGTGGCTGTGGCCACACATATTTCGCTCTGCGATCAGTGCAGGGCCGCCCTAGAAAGCTACAATGCCGTAGGCGGTGCGCTGTTAGAAGATACCGAAGGCGCGGCCCTTTCCTCGGATGCTCTGGCAAAGACGATGGCGTTGATCGAACAGCATCCGCTCGAGGATCAGGTGCAAGCTCCTAAGGTCTCAAACGTGCCGGCGCCTTTGGCAGATTACATCGGAACTGATCTTGAAGCGATCAAATGGCAACCGATCGGCATGGGCGTCAAGCAATCTGTTTTGAAGACCACTGGTGCGGGCAGCGCGCGGTTGCTTTACATTCCGCCGGGCACGGCCGTCCCCAATCATAGCCATAGTGGCTTAGAGCTGACATTGGTGCTTCAAGGCGCGTTTGCGGATGAGACTGATTATTTCAGTAGGGGTGATATCGAAGTGGCCCCCAGCGATGTCAGCCATACGCCGGTTGCAGCAGATGGAACCAGTTGCATCTGTCTGGCCGTGACCGAAGCGCCTTTAAAATTCACCGGCTTGCTGCATAAATTGATGCAACCGCTTCTAAAGATCTAAAGCGTTTTTAAATTGCTGATGAAGCGGCGGATTTGCGGCCAAAACGCCGGATGATGTAACTTCTGAGCGATTAAAAAGCAGCGGTTTTCCCGCTTTGTCACTCACGCGGGCACCCGCTTCTGCTGCTATCAGAGCACCGGCGCAAATATCCCAATCCCAAGTGTCGCGCAGCGTGATCATTGCATCAAATTCTCCCTGTGCGACCAACGCCATGCGATATGCCAAAGATGGTTTATGCCGCCGCTGCAGACCTGCCGGCAGTGGTAGACGCCAATGGCGCGCTTCCAAAGCAGGCTTTGCGGCCAGCACGGTGGCATCGTCAATCTGCCTGCAATCAGAGACGTGGATCGCTTGCTGATTGAGAAACGCGCCTGATCCTTGTTCTGCATAATAGGTCAAACCTAACATCGGCAGGGCAATCACCGCAGCGGTGACATCAGATCCAGTGGTAATGGCCAATGAATGCGCCCAGGTCTTTTCACCCGCGATAAAGCTGCGCGTCCCATCGATTGGATCAATCACGAAACAATGCTCCGCACCGAGACGTTTTTGATCATCTTCGGTTTCTTCAGACAGCCAACCATAATTTGGCCGCGCCGATCCAAGCATATCAAATAGCAGAGCATTAACCGCTAAATCCGCTTCGGTAACAGGCCCAGAGTGATCAGGTTTTTCCCAAGCTTGAGCGCCGTTTCGGGCATAGCGCTGCGCAACTTCACCCGCTTTTTGCGCCGCCGCCAGCAAAAGCTGAAGATCAGCCCCCGGCAATAGTCATTCCATCAATCAACAGGGAAGGAACGCGTCGAGACAGATGCGCGCGCGCATCATTAGCCGCGATAAAGCCGCGCAGCATGTCGCGTAAATTGCCAGCGATCGTGCATTCGCTCACCGGATGACTGATCACACCATTTTCCACCCAAACGCCAGCGGCGCCGCGCGAATAATCACCAGTATTAGGGTTGATGGTGGACCCAATCATTGACGTGACCAGCAACCCTCTGCCCATATCGCGGATCAAATCAGCCTGAGTATGCAGCCCTGGCATCAAGGTGATATTCCAATTGCTCGGGCTGGGGGGCGCGCTGACCCCACGCGAGGCATTGCCTGTGGGCGGCATCGATAAATGCCGCGCAGAAGCAAGATCTAAAGTCCACCCGGTTAGCACCCCATTTTCAACAAGAGCGCGCCGCTGCGTCGGCAAGCCTTCCCCGTCAAAGGGGCGCGATCCCGCCACGCGCGGGCGATGCGGATCTTCGATCAGCTGCGCCTTATCTGGAAACACTTGTTGACCCAAGCCCTCCAGCAACCAAGACGAGCCACGCGCCACAGAGGCGCCATTGATAGCACTTAAAAAATGCCCGATCAGGCTAGAGGCAACGCGTTCATCAAACAAAACGGGGAACTGCCCTGTGGGCGGCTTTGTTGGCTTAAGCCGGGCCACGGCCCGCGCGCCTGCCTTTGCCCCAATTTCAACTGGATCGGCAAGATCTTCTTGAAAAATACGGTTGTCAAAATCATAGTCACGTTCCATCTGCAAACCGCTGCCCGCAATCGCCACACAGGAAATTGACCGGTTGCTACGCTGATACCCTCCGGCAAAGCCAGCGCTGGTTTGAAAATGAACCTGCCCAGAGCCGTAAGAAGCTGAGGCCGCATCTACCTGTTCAATCCCCGCCACACCCAGCGCTGCAGCTTCAGCCGCAAGCGCATCTGCCTCTAATGCGCCAGCAGAGGGTTCGGGCTGCGTGTCATAAAGCTCAAGCGCCTCAATATTCCAATCTACGGCCAGCTGTTCGGGCGCAGCCAGCCCCGCATAAGGATCATCGGGGGCCTCTTTGGCCATGGCCACGGCGCGCTCGGCCATGGTGGTCAATGTGCCATCGCGCAGATCAGATCCAGAAACCACTGCCTGCCGTTGCCCCACGAAGACCCGCAGCCCCAAATCCATTGTCTCGGATCGCTCAGCCTGCTCTAAAACGCCCGAGCGCACATTGATTTCGATCGCGCTGCCCATGCTGGCCAAAGCATCCGCGGCATCAGCCCCAGCAACCCGCGCCGCGCTAAGCAGCTTTTCAGTGAATTCTGGCAAAGAGGTAGATAGGCCCGACATGACACCCCGCAAAATTAGTTTCTACACAGGTAGTAAACCCACCCAAACAAGGCAAGCTTCCATTGCAGATGCTGCTGGTTTTTGTGTAGCCTTGGCAGCAGAGTGCAGCGAAATGGGATAACCAAAATGGTGAAAACGGCACTGATCACAGGGGGCGCCCGCGGCATCGGTTTGGCAACAGCGCATATTTTTGTGGAAAACGGCTATCAAGTGGCTTTGCTTGACCGCGATGCGCAGGCGCTAGACGCTGCTGCACTGGACCTTCCGGCCGCAGAAATTTTATTATTCGACGTGTCTAACCCGCAAGCCTCGGGGCAAATCGCCCAAGAGATACAAACCCGGCTGGGGCGACTTGATTGCCTTGTCAACAATGCCGGTGTGGCTGATTTTGGTCCGATTGAAGATTGCAATCCAGCCATTTGGCGCAAGGTTATGGATACAAATTTGGATGGTATGTTTTACCTCAGCCAAGCCCTAACACCATTGCTGCGTGACACCCGGGGCAGCATTGTCAATATTGCCTCTATTTCAGGCCTGCGCGCTTCGACCTTGCGCGTTGCTTATGGCACTTCAAAAGCGGCGGTGATGCAGCTTACAAAACAACAAGCCGTTGAATTGGGCGAATATGGCATTCGCGCCAATTGCGTGGCCCCCGGCCCAGTGCGCACAAAATTGGCGATGGCCGTTCACACGCCAGAGATTATTGACGCCTATCATGACGCCATTCCTTTAAACCGCTATGGCAACGAGCGCGAAGTTGGCGAAGTCATCTTTTTTCTATGCTCCGAGAAAGCCTCTTTTGTGACAGGCCAAGTGGTTGCCGCGGATGGAGGCTTTGAGGCTACGGGTGTGGGCCTGCCAGCGCTGCGCGTCTAAACCATGTGCCTGAAAAAGACACGCGGACCAAAGCAGATGTCAAAGATCATGTTTGACAACCGATCCCGCTACCCATAGCCCTTTCATCCCTATACATAGGCGTGGCTGACTCTAGATCTGAAAGCGAGCATATTTATGAAAGACCTCACCGGCAACACAGCTGTTATCACCGGTGCCAGCCGTGGCATTGGGGCGGCAACTGCCACCGCATTTGCCGCGGCGGGCGCCAATATTTGCCTTTTGGCGCGCAGCGAAACCCAGATTATCGAACTGGCGAAAGATATCGGGCCTCGCGCCATGGCGCGGGCCTGCGATGTCGCCGATTATGCGGCCGTAGACGCTGCAATCCGCGCCGCACAAGCCGCGTTTGGCAGCGTTGATATTCTGATCAATAATGCGGGTGTGATTGCTCCAATCAGCGCTTTGGCCAGCGTCGACCCGCAAGAGTGGTCGCAAATGATCGATATCAATCTCAAAGGCGTGTTTCATGGCATCCGCGCGGCCCTGCCGATCATGCAGGCCCAAGGCGCAGGGACGATCCTGACCGTGAGCTCGGGCGCGGCGCATCATGCGGTAGAGGGCTGGAGCGGCTATTGTGCGTCAAAAGCTGGGGCCGCCATGCTGACCGAATCTTTGCATTTAGAGCATCACAAAGACGGCATTCGAAGCATGGGGTTATCACCGGGAACCGTTGCAACCCAAATGCAGAAAGACATCAAAGCCAGCGGTATTAACCCTGTCAGCCAGCTTGACTGGTCGGCGCATATTGCCGCAGATTGGCCCGCCAAAGCGCTTGTTTGGATGTGCACCAGCGCCGCCGACCCTTATTTGGGTACGGAATTATCGCTGCGCGATACCGCGCTTCGCCAAAAATTGGGCCTGCTATGATCCAGCTTCACAAAGACGGCGCTATTTGGCGTTTAACCTTGGATCGGCCCGATAAAGCCAACTCGTTGACACAAGACATGCTGGAGGAAATTTTACAAATCGTGCAGACGGCGCAAACAGCGCAGGCTCTGATCCTAACCGGCGCGGGTAAAACATTCAGCGCCGGCGCTGATCTAGACCAAGCCGCGCTGGGATTGGCGACCTCGGATATTTGGGAGCGCGTTTCAAGCGCGATTGCCGATTTGCCGGCGCTGACAATTGCAGCCTTAAACGGCACTTTGGCTGGCGGCGCGTTTGGTATGGCCTTGGCCTGCGATTTACGCCTAGCCGTTCCAGAAGCGAAATTCTTCTACCCCGTTATGGAGCGCGGGTTTCTGCCACAACCTAGCGATCCGGGCAGATTGCGCGCACTGATTGGGCCCGCACGAAGCAAATTAATTTTAATGGCCGGTCATAAAATGACCGCCACAGACGCATTGAATGCCGGGTTGATCGACCAAATATGCGCCAAAGACAGGCTTATCGCAGCAGCCTATGGGATGGCAGAAAAGGTCAGCAAAGCACAAGCCAGCCATGTGGCCGCGATAAAAGCGATGTGCAACGCCAGCTGAGGCACGTTTTAGCGGCGGCGTTTGGGTGTACGGGATAAGAACTCCGGCGGCCGTTTCGCCACCCAAGCAATAAATTTTGCTAGCCGGGGATGCGTTTTCAATTTTTCAATGGTGGCATAATTGCGGGCAAGCTCGGCCTCGCTAAGGCAGGCATGTATTTCTTTATGACATTGATGATGCAACAAAACCGTAGGGCCACCTTTGCCGCCTTTCAGCTTGGGCACCAAATGATGAAGGCTTTGCGGCGCGTGTGATGGGATAGGCCGCGCGCATAAGGGGCATATTGGATCCTCTGTCATCGCTGAACCTTTATTCTCTAACGCGCCGCTATGAAGGAACTAGGTTGAAATGCTGTTCAGAAAAGCAAGCGCCGCAAAACAGGCTAAACGAAGATAAATACCGGTGGATCAAGAGCTCGGATAGGCTTAGACCCTAAGCGCAAAGCGTTAAACACCGCCGACATAAACCAAGGAGACTACCCAGAATGCTAAAAGAGACGCGTTGCATTAATCTGATAATCCAATCGGTTATCTGAAAGGAAGGGGGCATGAGCAATTCCGCGCTGATTATCGGGGCCGGACCGGCAGGGCTTATGGCAGCAGAGCGCTTGCTGGCGCAAGGCGCGCAGGTGCAAATTTTCGACGCGAAATCCTCTATCGGGCGAAAATTTCTTATGGCGGGAAAATCAGGATTGAACCTGACCAAAAACGAGCCGCTCGCAATCTTTCAAAACCAATATTATGGCGCCAGCGCGCAATTGGCCCCCATGCTCAATGATTTTGGACCAGCCGACGTTATGCGCTGGGCGAATGCGCTGGGCGCCGACGTGTTTAGCGGATCTTCTGGCCGCGTCTTTCCAAAAGCGATGAAAGCCTCGCCTCTCTTGCGCGCCTGGCTGCTGCGCCTTCAAGATGCAGGGGCTGAACTGCGCGTGAAATCGCGGTGGAAGACGCTTAGCAAAGATGGCTGCTTTGGATTTGAAACCCCCAGCGGACCCGCGCAGATCACCCCTGATGTTGCGGTTTTGGCGCTTGGCGGGGGCAGTTGGAAAAAACTGGGCTCTGACGGGCAGTGGGTTGATATTCTGGCGCAGCACGGCGTATTAAGCGCACCCTTTAAGCCCTCAAACGCAGCACTTCATGTGGCCTGGTCACCCTATATGCAGAAACTCTATGGCCAGCCGATTAAGTCCGTGGCGCTGACAGCGGGGGGGTATAAAAGCCGCGGCGAGGTGATATTAAGCAACCGAGGCTTAGAAGGCAGCGGTATTTATACGCTCAGCCCAGCGCTTCGCGAGCGCCAAGAGCTGTTTATCGACCTTGCGCCTGATCTTACGATTGCGCATATTTCGGCGGCATTGCAGCGGCCAAAAGGCAAAAACAGCCTCTCAAATTTTTTACGTAAAACCCTGCGACTGCCCCCGGTTAAGATTGCGTTGCTGCAAGAACTGGCCCGCCCATTGCCCGCCGACCCCGCAGCGCTGGCCCGCGCGATCAAAACCCTGCCGCTTGCTTATACGGGGCTTGCTCCCTTGGATGAAGCAATTTCCACAGCGGGCGGCGTGCGATGGCAGGATCTCAATGCGGACCTGATGCTCAATAGATTGCCTGGTGTATTTTGCGCTGGCGAAATGTTGGATTGGGAAGCTCCAACGGGGGGTTATCTGATAAATGCCTGCCTAGCCACCGGGGCTTGGGCCGGCGATCATGCGGCAAACTATGCAGCTCAAAACTTAAACAAACCTGTCTAACGCTTAAAAAGCTTTTGCATATAAGCGGTTAAAATGGCCCTATTTTGCAATTTAGCAAAGTTTTGGAATTTGCGATTACCGATAGAAGAATCGCCGCTACTCATGCTAAACCTTGTGGTATGCAAGCTCAGACACCCCATATCTTCAAAGAACGCCCCCTGATCCGGCAGTTAGACGACGCCGCGGTGAACCGCATCGCAGCCGGCGAAGTGGTCGAGCGTCCGGCCTCTGCAGTCAAAGAGCTGGCAGAAAATGCTATTGATGCCGGAGCACAGCGCATTTCCATTGATATTGCCGATGGAGGCAAAACGCTGATCCGCATCACTGATGACGGTCACGGCATGGCTCCGGATGATCTGCCTTTAGCCCTATCCCGCCATGCCACGTCGAAAATTGACGGAAGTGACCTGCTGAATATTGAAAGTTTCGGCTTCAGAGGCGAAGCCCTGCCATCATTGGGCGCCGTTGGGAGGCTTTCCATTATCAGCCGCGCTGCGGGCCATGAGGGCGCCGAAATCACCGTTGCAGGAAGCGCGCAATCAGCGGTAAAACCGGCAGCGCTCAGCGCGGGCACAGTGGTCGAGCTGCGTGATCTATTCTTTGCCACGCCGGCGCGCTTAAAGTTTATGCGCAGCGAGCGCGCTGAAACCCAAGCAATCAGCGATGTTATTCGCCGCTTGGCCATGGCGGAGCCTGCGATCGGATTCGTGTTGCGGGATGTCTCAGGAGGCGCGCAGCGGATGATCTTGCAGCTTGCCCCGGAAGACGGCCCGTATTTCGAGGCATTGGCAAACCGGTTGTCAAAGCTTTTGGGCCAAGAGTTTATCGAGAATGCGCTGCGCATCGAAACCGAACGCGAGCAACTTCGTTTAACCGGCTATGCTGCATTGCCCACCTATTCGCGGGGAGCCGCCGTTAATCAATATATTTTCGTCAATGGCCGCCCGGTGCGCGATAAAATGCTGGCTGGTGCGTTAAGAGCGGCCTATTCTGACGTGTTGTCGCGCGATCGGCATCCGGCCGCAGCGCTCAACATCACCTGCGATCCGCATTTGGTCGATGTCAACGTGCATCCTGCAAAATCAGAAGTCCGTTTTCGAGATCCATCCGCAGCGCGCAGTTTGATCGTTTCGGGCCTGCGCACCGCCCTTTCTGAGGAAGGACACCGGGCATCAAGCACTGTTGCAGCAGCAGCGCTTGACGCGCTGCAGCCAGGCCAGCCCCGCGCGCCCGCGTATCAGATGCCACGCCTGTCTACCAAAAGCAAAATTGAAAACTATCGATTTCAATCCCCAGAATTTGCCGAACCAAGCGCCTCATATGTCGCGCAAGAGCCGCAGCAGGCAAAGCCAGAGATACCCGCAACCGCGGGTGACCCACAGCCAAGTGCTGAACAGGATCATTTTCCCTTGGGCGCGGCAAGAGGCCAAATTCACGAGAACTACATCATTGCGCAAACCCAAAACGGTCTTGTGATTGTGGATCAACACGCGGCCCATGAACGCCTTGTTTACGAAAAGCTGAAAGCTCAAATGGCGGGAAACGGCGTCGCCACGCAAGCACTTTTGATTCCAGATATTGTTGAGCTTCCCGCTGAAACATGCGCTGATCTTCTGCAACGCTCCCAAGAGCTGGCCGAACTGGGGCTGATCATTGAGGCCTTTGGGGGAAGCGCCATAGCAGTGCGCGAAACGCCGGCTATTTTGGGCCCCGTGAGCGCAAAACCCCTAATCATGGATCTTGTGGACGAGCTGCAAGATCTGGGCAATAGCGAAAAAATCAAAACCAAGATCGAAGAAATTCTGAGCCGGATTTCCTGCCATGGATCTATCCGCTCTGGGCGCAGAATGCGGCCCGAAGAAATGAATGCATTACTGCGCGATATGGAAAAAACGCCGCTTTCGGGCCAATGCAATCATGGTCGGCCAACCTATATAGAATTAAAACTGGCTGATATCGAACGCTTATTCGGGCGCAGCTAATGGAAAACACGCCTCTCCTTGCAAACAATCCGGTGGTTTTTCTTCTGCTTGGACTGGCACTGGCAGCCTTGATTTGGTGGGTGACTGCCGCGCGTAAATCCGGCCAATCAAACGGGCTTGCAGAACAAGAAATGGGCCTTTTGGTCAAACAATTGCAGGCCCTAAGTGACGGCCAAGAGCGGTTATCAGGCGGGCTACACCATGTGTCAGAAGCCAATTCCAAGGCGCAAACCAACATGCTGGCCTTGATGGAGCAACGCCTTGCACAAGTTCAGCAACAGCTCTCTGAAAATATGCATGGCTCGGCCCGCCGTACCGCCCAATCTTTGGGGGATCTGCAGCAGCGTTTAGCCACCATTGATAAAGCACAAGAAAACATCACAAAGCTCTCGGGGGATGTTTTGAGTTTACAGGATATTTTGTCAAACAAACAAACGCGCGGGGCATTTGGTGAAATTCAATTGCATGACATCGTGATCAAAGCCTTGCCACAAGATAGTTTTACGATGCAAGCCACCCTCTCAAACGGACGACGCGCAGATTGTATCATTCACCTCCCCAACCCGCCCGGGCCAATCGCTATCGACAGCAAATTTCCCTTAGAAGCCTATGAAGCGATGCGGCGGGCCGGCACAGAGGCCGATTTGGCAGAAGCGGCGCGGCAATTTCGAACAGCGCTGCGCAAACATATCAAGGATATCAGCAATAAATATATTATCGAGGGAGAAACCGCGGATGGCGCGCTGATGTTTTTGCCGTCAGAAGCGGTTTACGCTGAGATCCACGCAAATTTCCCAGATTTGGTGCGTGAAAGCTTTGCAGCGCGCGTTTGGATCGTGTCACCCACTACCTGCATGGCCACGTTAAATACAATGCGCGCCATTCTCAAAGATGCCCGCATGCGCGCGCAAGCAGGATCTATCCGCCGCGAATTGGGTTTGCTGTATCAGGATGTTGACCGATTAGGCACGCGGGTTGAAAACCTTGACCGTCATTTCGGCCAAGCGGCAAAAGATCTCTCTGAAATCAAAATCAGCTCGGAAAAAGCTGGAAGACGGGCGCGCCGCTTGGATAATTTTGACTTTGAAGAGTTGGCTCCGAGCGAGGCAGAGCCTCCGCTGGTGCCCCCGACACCCGCAAAAGACCCGTAAGCCAAATTAGCCGGAACGCATCGAGAAGCTTGCCAATAAACTTTGTTTGTATGAAAATGTGCGATGTAGCGATCAGGCTTGGATCAAAGCGTTGCCAGCTTGCATTGTTTTACGGCTAAATTGAATTCTTTGCATGATAATCTTTTGATAAGGCTTCACCTTGAGCTAGACAGCGCTTATAGGCTAACACTTATAAAAAACGTGGCGAGATACACTAAGTGGCACATATCATTGTTGTCGGAAATGAAAAAGGCGGCGCTGGCAAGTCAACAGTCACGATGCATTTGGCGACCGCTCTGTCGCGCATGGGCCATCGGGTTGCAGGGCTTGATCTGGATCTTCGTCAACAAACATTTGCCCGCTACTGCTTGAACCGCAAAAAATATCAGGATGAGGCAGGGCTAAGTTTCCCAAGCCCGCAACATTTTAGCCTGCCTGAAATTGAAAAATCCGCCGTACCCGAAGATGAAAACATCTATGATCACAGATTGTCAGCTGCGATCGTTGAGATGGAGCCCGGCAGCGATTTTATCATGATAGATTGCCCAGGTTCGCATACACGCTTAAGTCAGGTCGCCCATTCACTTGCCGATACACTGATCACCCCGCTGAATGACAGTTTTGTCGATTTTGATCTTTTGGCGCATATAAGCAGTGATGGGCAAACCATCTCCGGCCCATCTGTTTATTCGGAAATGGTCTGGCATGCCCGGCAATTGCGCGCGCAGGCCGGCTTAAAGCCGATTGACTGGATTGTGTTGCGCAATCGCGTTGGTGCGCAGCAAATGGTCAATAAACAAAAAATGAGCAGGGCCCTAGAAGAATTGGCCGACCGGATCGGGTTCCGGATTGCACCCGGTTTCAATGAACGGGTGATTTTCAGAGAGCTATTTCCGCGCGGGCTTACTTTGCTTGATCTTAAAGATACCGGGGTGCGGCAGTTGAACATGTCAAATATTGCCGCCCGCCAAGAATTGCGCGATCTGCTCAAAACGCTAGAGCTTCCCAACGTTGAGCTTAATTTTTAGCGGCTTTAATCGCCTCAGATAGCGGCCTAAATAAAAATATCTGCGAAATCCAGCGATCGCGCGCTATCTATCGAGTGAAACCGTTCGATACGCCCGAAAGGAAAATATCGCATGACGAAATTCGCGCCGCCGCGCCAAGAGCTGATCTTTAGATTGATCCTATCCATCCTTGCGCTCGCGCTACTTGTCTTTGCGCTCAGCCAACGCAGCGTCAGTTCAGCTGCCGGAGTAGAAATGGTCGCCTCCGCGGTGCTTTTCTTTGGAGGCACCATTGGCTGGACCCTATGGCGATTGTTTAAAAGCAAAGCTGCGTTAAACAATCGCTCTGAAAACCGCAGTTCTGGGTCAGACCCCTCATCGCGGCAATAACGTTAGGAAGCGGTTGAGCTGCGCGTGGTGACGGCGCGCGGATCCGTCTGCACATCCAATATCGCGGGGGCTTTCGCCGCAAGGGCCGCGGCAAACGCATCGGCAAATTGTTCCGTCTTGCTAATCGTTGCGCCAAACCCTCCATATGAGCGGGCCAGAGCCGCAAAATCTGGATTGCGAATATCCGTTCCCGAGGGGCGGTCGGGATATGTCTTCTGCTGGTGCATTCGAATGGTTCCATAAACACCGTTATTCACCACAATCACGATGATATTCGCGCCGTATTGAACCGCCGTTCCAAACTCTTGCATGCTCATTTGAAAACACCCATCGCCGGCAAGGCATACAACCGTGCGCTCGGGATGCGCCAATTTTGCCGAAACCGCCGCAGGCAGCCCATATCCCATGCTTCCAGAGGTGGGCGCAAGTTGCGTGCGATAGGCTTTGTAGCGGAAATAACGGTGCAGCCAGCCTGCGTAATTGCCCGCCCCATTCGTTAAAATAGCATCGTCTGAAAGCGTCGCAGAAAGATGCAAGATCACCTGCTCTAATTGCACAGCCCCAGGGGTTGCGGATGGGGCCTGCCAGGCCAGATAGGCCTTATGCTCGGGGCTGGCCTGCTGCGCAGCAGGCAGCCTATGCAAGGTTTTAAGCGCCTGCGCCAAGAATTGAGATGGCGCGCATGCAAGGCCCAAATGCGGGCGATACACGCGCCCAATCTCATTGGCATCGCCGTGAATATGGATCATGGTTTGGCTTGGATTTGGGATTTCTAACAATTCATATCCGCCCGTTGTCATCTCACCCATACGCGCACCCAGAACCAGGAGGCAATCCGCGCTTTGCACCCGGCTTAGCAAAGCGGGATTGGGGGCAATTCCCAAATCACCGGCATAATTGGGGTGGCGGTTGTCAATGTAATCTTGGCAGCGAAAAGATGTGGCCACGGGCAGATGAAGCGCTGCGGCAAAGCAGGCCAGATCCTTGGCAGCTTTTGCGCTCCACCCGCCGCCCCCGGCGATAAGGATTGGGTTCTCTGCCCGCTGCAGCTGTGTCAGCACCTTGTGCACAGAGGCCTCTGACACATCTTGGTATGCAGGTTGCGCTGGCTTTGCATCCAACACCTCACTTTGCTGCGCCAGCATATCCTCGGGCAAGGCCAACACGACCGGACCGGGCCGCCCCGAGACGGCCATGTGAAATGCCCGGCTGATATATTCTGGAATACGATCGATACGATCAATTTCGGCAACCCATTTGGCAAGCGGCGCGAACATTTGCCGATAATCCACTTCTTGAAAGGCTTCACGATCACGTTGATCGCTGGCCACCTGACCCACGAATAAAATCATCGGCGTGCTATCTTGCAACGCGATATGCACCCCAGCGGATGCATTTGTTGCGCCCGGGCCCCGCGTCACAAAGGCCACGCCCGGCTTGCCGGTTAACTTGCCATGCGCTTCTGCCATCATCGCCACGCCGCCCTCTTGTCGCCCAATGATCGTTTCAATACCGCTTTCAAACAATCCATCCAGCGCCGCCAGATAGCTTTCCCCGGGCAAACAAAACACCCGGTCTACGCCTTGAATTTTTAACTGGTCGATCAGGATTTGGCCGCCGTGACGCATTTTTCTATTCTCCAAGCGATGGCTCAAACCAGATGCGACACCGGTTCAAACCAATCAAATATCAAGCCGCCCGCAACCCAAGCAATGCGCGCGCCTCGTGCACGGTGGCAGGCTTGCGATCGTAGCGCGTGCAAAGATCAACCGCGCGCGCAACAAGCGCCGCATTTGAAGGCGCTAAGGTTGAACGATCAAGTTTGATATTATCTTCCAACCCAGTACGCACATGCCCGCCCGCGGCAATCGACCATTCATTGACAATGATTTGCTGCGCCCCGATACCGGCCGCGCACCATTCAACATCCGGCATCAAACGCTCTACCGTTTTTATATAATAGTCAAAAACGTCTTTCTCCGCAGGCATGGCATTTTTTACCCCCATCACGAATTGCACATAGGGTTTGGCCGCGAGGCGGCCATCGGCCAACATCTTCGCGGTTTGATACAAATGAGACAGATCGAAAGCTTCTATCTCTGGTTTAATATTATATGCGAGCATCTCACTGGAGAGCCAATCGACCAAATCCGGAGGGTTTTCATAAACCCGCGTCGGGAAGTTATTCGAGCCCACAGTGAGTGACGCCATATCCGGGCGCAGCGGCAACATCCCACCGCGCTCCTGCCCCGCACCAGAGCGCCCCCCGGTTGACAATTGAACGATCATGCCGGGGCAATGGGTTTTTATACCCTCCATCAACAGCGCAAACCGGCCTGGATCCGAGCTTGGCGTTCCATCAGGCAAACGCACATGGCAATGCGCGATACTTGCGCCCAATTCAAAAGCCGCTTGCGTGCTTTCCACTTGCTCTTCGATGGAAATAGGCACAGCCGGATTGTCAGATTTCTGTGGCACCGAACCCGTAATCGCAACGCAAATTATGCAGGGCTTACTCATCAATTTTTCTTTCTTTTCTGACCAAAACTCAATATCAAACCCACCGTTTTTAGCAAGCAATCATCCAAGTATATCCATATTTAGCATGCCGCGTTGCGCAATTCGATTGTCAATATGATTGATCTTTCAAAGCAAGAGACCAGCGCGCAGCCTTTCGTTCTTTATCGAAAATAAGGTTCGCGTCTCAGCGCTTTACAAACCATGACCGCAGCCGCGGCTGGCAATCAGACGTTAAAAAAAGAACGTAATCAGGATGCGATGAGCGCCTTTTTGAGTGCTCTGCGCTTAGTGCGTCCAAGCGCCGCGCCGCGTCGTGGCAAAATTCTCGCCATATCCACCCGCACGGATATTGGCCTTGCGCGTCTTGGGTTCAATCACTTCATAGGCCAAAGCTTTTTGCTTGGCATATTGGATAGCAGCCTCTTTATTCTCAAACCGCAAAGTGACCTGCGATTGCGTATCCGCGCTAGATGTCCAGCCCATCAAAGGGTCAACTTCCCGCGCCGAGGTTTGCGTATATTCAAGAACCCAGTCATGCGTGCGGGCAAGCCCAGAGGACATCGCTGTTTTGGCCGGTTTGAAAATACGTGCAGACATTCTTGTTCTCCTAAAAACCCCTGTCTTATGCGTGATTTTCAGTGGGTAAACAAGCAAAAGATGGGTCCAAATTCACTCCGCGCGGCGCGCGTTTTGAAAAACGCAAAAATCGTTTAATTTTATAGATATCGTGGCTCAAACCGCTTTGACCTTTGGGCCCGCGGGCCTATTGTTAGAGGGCAAGCGAAGGAACCTTTTTTATGACCCAAGAGCAGATTGGACAGATCAGCGGCGAGGTAAAAGCCCGCGCCAAGCTTGAAGGGGGTAAACGGTTCAAAATGATATCAGAATTTTCGGAGGCAGGGGATCAACCTACGGCAATCCGCGAATTGGCGGCGGGCATTCAAGGCCAAGAGCGGGATCAGGTTTTGCTGGGCGCGACGGGCACCGGCAAAACCTTTACTATGGCCCGTTTGATCGAGGAAACCCAACGCCCCGCGATTATTCTGGCACCCAATAAAACCCTTGCAGCGCAGCTTTATGGAGAGTTCAAAAGCTTTTTTCCCGATAACTCAGTAGAATATTTTGTCAGCTTTTATGATTATTACCAACCCGAAGCTTATGTCGCACGCTCGGATACCTATATTGAAAAAGAAAGCCAAATAAACGAACAGATTGACAGAATGCGCCATTCTGCAACCCGCGCTTTGCTGGAAAGGGATGACGTTATCATCGTGGCTTCGGTATCGTGTATCTATGGGATCGGGTCGGTCGAAACCTATGGTGCGATGACGCAAGATCTCAAAGCCGGCGAAAATTACAATCAACGCCAAGTGATGGCGGACCTTGTTGCGCAGCAATATAAGCGCAATGATCAGGCCTTCCAACGCGGATCCTTTCGCGTCAGAGGGGACAGTTTGGAAATATTTCCAGCGCATCTCGAAGACCGGGCCTGGCGGTTATCTTTTTTTGGTGATGAGCTTGAAAATATCACCGAGTTTGATCCGCTGACCGGTGAAAAAACCAATTCTTTTGAGCAGATCCGGATCTACGCCAATTCGCATTACGTAACCCCGAAACCCACCATGCAACAGGCTTTGATCAGCATCAAAACCGAGCTGCGCCAGCGCC
The DNA here is from genome assembly GCA_016778765.1 of Paracoccaceae bacterium. Classification (GTDB taxonomy): domain Bacteria; phylum Pseudomonadota; class Alphaproteobacteria; order Rhodobacterales; family Rhodobacteraceae; genus Thalassovivens. Next base: position 46,970 of record JADHOV010000020.1, read on the forward strand.
TTGATCAATTGGTCAATGAAGGCAAATTGCTCGAAGCACAGCGTTTGGAACAAAGAACCAATTTTGACCTCGAAATGCTGGAAGCCACTGGTGTGTGCAACGGCATCGAAAATTACTCACGCTATTTGACGGGGCGTGCGCCGGGCGAGCCTCCCCCCACTTTGTTTGAGTTTATACCCGATAATGCAATCGTCTTTGCCGATGAAAGCCATGTCAGCGTACCTCAGATTGGCGCGATGTATAAGGGCGATTATCGGCGCAAATTTACGCTGGCAGAGCATGGGTTTCGACTGCCCTCTTGCATGGATAACAGGCCGCTTAAATTTGAAGAATGGAATGCGATGCGGCCGCAAACCATCTATGTTTCAGCCACCCCTGCCTCTTGGGAGCTTGAGCAAACAGGGGGCGTGTTTGTCGAGCAAATTATTCGCCCCACCGGGTTGATTGATCCCAATATTGAAATCCGCCCCGTTGAGATGCAAGTGGATGATTTACTGGATGAAGTGCGCAAAGTAACGGATGATGGATTTCGCACATTGGTCACAACGCTGACCAAGCGTATGGCTGAAGATCTGACCGAATACATGCATGAACACGGCATAAAAGTGCGTTATATGCATTCAGATATCGATACGATTGAGCGTATTGAAATTCTGCGCGATTTGCGGCTGGGTGCCTTTGATGTTTTGATCGGAATTAATCTGCTGCGCGAAGGGCTCGATATTCCCGAATGCGGGCTGGTGGCAATCTTAGATGCAGATAAGGAAGGCTTCTTACGCTCGGAAACGTCGCTGGTTCAAACCATTGGCCGCGCCGCGCGTAACGCGAAAGGTCGCGTGATCATGTATGCAGATAAAATTACTGGCAGCATGGAGCGCGCCTTGGCCGAAACCGATCGCCGCCGAGAAAAGCAAGTGGCGTATAACACGGCTCATGGGATTACACCGCAAACGGTAAAAAAGAATGTCGAAGATATTCTATCGGGGCTGTACAAAGGCGATACGGATCAATCGCGCATTACCGCACAGATTGACACGCCCTTAGCCGGGGGTAATCTACAAACTGTTTTGGACGGTTTGCGCAAGGATATGCGAAAGGCAGCCGAGAATCTTGAATTTGAAGAGGCGGCCCGGTTGCGAGATGAGGTGAAACGTTTAGAGGCGGTTGATCTGGCAATTGCCGATGATCCGCTGGCCCGCCAATCGGCGATTGAGGCCGCCGGCGAAGCCGCTGTTAAATCGCGGGGCCGGTCAAAAGCTGGGCGCGGGGGTACCCGCACATATCGAGGAAAGGCGCAACGCAAAGCATAAGCCAGCGCTGCCAGCGGCATTTCTTCAAGGCGTTGGAATTAATGGCAAGGCTTTTAGATACTGGGCAATCGCCAATCGGTCCTCGGGGCTCAATTTGGCAAGATTATCGACCACTTTGGCCATAGATCCCCCCACAACATCGAAATCAGGCGTCAAACCGGTTTCAAGGTAATCAGCAATCTCTTCAAGGCTCCACTGCAAAGTCGCAGGCGTAATATTGGGGATACGCCCTTTTCCAGAGGGATTTTCAGCACCTGCCAACCATTGCGAGGATCTCAGCCCTCCCAATGCATTGCGCGGCGTATTACATTCAGCACAATGACCCAAGGCCTCAACCAGATATCGGCCGCGTTCTTGCCCAGCATCCAATGGGGATTTCAGATGCCAATCTGGCGCTGCAACAAATAATTTCCAAAGCCCCACAAGCCGCCTGAAACCAAAGGGAAATTGCAACTCATGGGGGAGTGATACCGTTTCTACAGCGGGTAGGCCTTGCCAGAACATCCAAAGATCGGAAACATCTTGGAGCGTCATATGCTGGTAGGCGGTATAAGGAAAAGCCGGGAAATAATGCTCCCCCATAGAGGATATTCCGCGGCGCATTGCAGTTTCGAAATCCATAAAGTTCCAACGGCCGATCCCGAAATTTTGTGACATTGAAATATTTGGCGCCCGAAACACGCCATAGGGCGTGACAAAGCTTTGCCCGCCCCCCAATTGCAATGAAGCCTCGCCGGCCGCGGTTGGTGTGCTATGGCAACTTCCACAGCCAGAGGCATAAAAAACCTTTGCGCCGCGCTCCGCATCGCTTGGCAGCCGCTTTATCTCCGAGCTTTGCATCGCGGGCGGCATCAACAGCACAAGTGCGCCGAAACCTACGATAAAGCCCAAGAACGCTGATATAAAAACCAGCCGCGTCAGCACAGAAGATGTGACCTTAGGACCGTTTTGCCGCTTCCTTTCAACCCGCACCGCGCCCCGATTCTATCAAATCTTAGGCTTTATTCTTGACAAAACCGCGCTTGCATCGCGACAGTCCTACTACAGCAAATCGACATCTCCAAGACAGGTAAGTGATATGTCACAATTATATGAAATCAAAGAACTGCCGGATATGGAAATTTTCATGCCAGATGGCTGCCGGCTTTCGGCGCGGGTTTGGATGCCCGAAAATGCGCAACAGCATCCGGTGCCCGCTATCTTGGAATTTCTTCCCTATCGAAAACGCGATGGCACAACCGCGCGCGACTGCCTGACTCATCCCTATTTTGCAAAGCATGGCTATGCCTGTATCCGCGTGGATATGCGCGGCAATGGCGATAGCGAAGGCGTGATGGAAGATGAATATACCCAACAAGAACTAGAGGATGCCGTTGTCACTATCAACTGGTTGGCCGCCCAAAACTGGTGCAGCGGCGAGGTGGGAATGATGGGTATCAGCTGGGGCGGCTTCAATGCATTGCAAGTCGCTGCCCTTCAGCCTGAGGCGCTGAAAGCGATCATCACCTTATGCTCGACCGTCGATCGATATGCGGATGATATTCATTACAAAGGGGGCTGTTTGCTGAATGAAAACCTAGGATGGGGCGCCACAATGTGGGCTTATTCTTCGCGTCCGCCCGATCCTGCTTTGGTGGGCGATGCCTGGCGTCAACTGTGGCTCGAACGGCTTGAGGCTGAACCGTTTCTGCCCATCACTTGGTTGCGCCATCAAAACCGTGATGACTATTGGAAACATGGCTCAATCTGTGAAAACTATTCTGCGATTAAAGCGGCGACCCTAGCGATAGGGGGTTGGGGCGATGCCTATAAGAATACCGTGTCGCATCTGGTGGAAAATCTGCACGCCCCGGTGAAAGGCATCGTGGGCCCCTGGGTACATAAATATCCACATTTCGCTGTGCCCGAACCACGGATTGGCTTTTTGCAAGAGGCACTGCGCTGGTGGGATCATTGGTTGAAAAATCGGGATCAAAATATCGAACAAGATCCAGATTACACCGCCTATCTTATGGAGGGCGTGCGCCCAAAAACCTGGTATGAAAGCCGCGCCGGCCATTGGATCGCGGAAACAAATTGGCCCGATAGCTTGCAGCATCACATCTTACATCTGCAATCTGACCATCGCTTGGATATGAACGCTGCCGACCTGTCAGAAGTGGTAAAATCCCCCCAAACCTGCGGCGCCGCATCCGGGGAATATTGCGCCATCTGGTTGGGCCCAGAAATGCCGGGGGAACAACGCGGCGATGATGCTTTTTCAGCCTGTTTTACGTCAGAGCCCCTGCAAGAGCGGATGGATATTGTCGGGGCCCCTAGGCTTCAGCTGTGCCTGAGCTCTGACAAACCCGCTGCGCAGATCGCGGTACGTTTGAACCATATTCACCCGGATGGCGCGGCAACCCGCATCACCTATGGTGTCTTGAATCTGGCCCACCGAAACGGCCATGAGAAATCCGAGGCCTTAATTCCTGGCGCGGATATAGACATTGAACTGGCTTTGGATCAAATTGCCTATCGCGTGCCCAAGGGCCACGCCATCCGCGTGGCCATTTCAACCAGCTACTGGCCGCTATTATGGCCCGTAGCAGAGGCCGCTGAAATCACCTTGAAAGGCGGAGCTATAGACCTGCCGCTGCGCAAAAGCGGCGATGCAGATGAACGTCAGTTTTTACCACCCGAAACCGCAGACCCTTGGAAGATCGCGCAGTTGCGTACACCAAAAAATAGCCGCCGGCACATCACAAATATGGAAACGGGCGAGGTCACTTTGGAAATCATTGATGATTTTGGCAGCGCCCGCGATCTTGAACATGGCTTAATCCATGGCAGCATCGCGCGTGAATGGTGGACAATCCACCCCGATGATCCACTTTGCGCCAGCGCCCGCACGCATTGGACCTGTGAAAACAGCCGTGAGGGCTGGGTAACGCGCACGGAAACCTTTGCAAATATGACATCGGATCTGACGCATTTTCACCTAACCGCACGG
>JADHOV010000048.1 GCA_016778765.1 Paracoccaceae bacterium
ATCAAGCAAGAGTTTTTCAACACAATCGGCTCAAAACTGCCATCCGCTGCGATTTGATTTAATGTCCGCTTCAGGCAGAAAACTTGCAATAGGTGGCTTAATTCACCGCCCTGAAACTACTACCTGAGCCCAACATGACCAAGTGGTCCCAAAAGCGGTCCCGATAAATGGTCCAACCCATTGGTATCATTTAATTTATTCAGAAAACTGGGTGAAAATGGCGCACCGGGGATGCAACCGAACTTAATTAAGTTTTCTTATTATCAATGCCTTACTAAGGTGCCATTTTAAAAAAGCGGTCCCGAAAGCGGTCCACGAGCAAGCAACGGCTCTAAATCAACCCTCCACATTACAAAGCGAAAGTGGGAACCGAACATACAGCATTACAGCAGGCCGGATAATCTCTGGGCTTGTTTTAAAGTAGCGGAATGGGGAGTATTTTGTCATTCAAGTACGCTACAAAAGCTCAGGTCGCTATCAATGTTTGGCTCAGGCAATACAACCGTATTAGACCTCATCGCGCATTGGGCATGAGACCAACTATTCCAGTAAGCTTATCAGATAGAAAATGAATGGGCAAGCATATGGGGCTAGATAGTGCTGTCAGGTGCTTATGCGGAAAATATTAGATGCCTTTATGAAAATGACGATATTATGGTTGTTCATCAAATAACCAATGCAGCTAATGGCACCAGGTTTACGTCCTCAGCAACGAATGTATGAGGTTGTCACCTTGCCAGATTTGCCAAAAGGCCTTGATCCAAAAATAGAAATTGATGAACCACTTTTGAAAACCCACCTAAGACTTCCCCGCGAAAACTTACCTATTTATTCAGCGTCGAATGGGCTTGAAAGTGGCGATTTATGACTTGATTATGAATACCCACATAGAAATCTGGTTAAGCATCCACTAAGACAGCTAAAAACCTCTGGCAGTAAACGACTTTTGCCACTAGTGGGAGCATCTCTGGCGCTATAAAAGTCATGCATCAGAAAGGGTTTAGCACCCAGTTTCTGTGTACATCGTATACAAGTGCAACTAAGTGTAATGGAAACTCAGCAACTACAGCTCCGCTGACTTTTAATAAGAGATCAAAATGGCATAAAGGCACATTAGTCAAGTTTCGATTTAATCTCCAGCATCTGGATGATTTTTGCCCCAGACACGCTCTGCATCTTTTGATACCAGTCGCCTTTGAATGCGGCTGAGCTCTTCGAAGGCTTTCTCGCGGCTGCCCATTTTTGCCAAGGCACGCTCAAACGTTTTGCGCACCGATCTGGGTCTCCACGGCAAATGAGCAGCCGCTACCCAAGCCCGTAATTCTTGCGAGAGACGATCAAAATCTTGCATAGGATCTTCATTTCGCAGCGAAGATTTCAGGCTAGTCTGACCACGATTATGCGACATTACACCCCCTCATCTAGATCCGCGATTGGATCAAGAACCAAAACCAGTCGGGTTTGACCTGTGCCTTGAATGGGGGGAGAGCGGTGCACCAGATCTACCTTTGCTTTCGGAGGCCAGCGTTTGCCGCGCAGAACAATTGCTGCTCCTGTCGGAACCGTGTGAACCGTTTCGGGATCCCCATCAGCATTTGCGAGCCCATATTGGGTTCCGCTGCCGCGATAGGTACATATAAGCCGCGCGGTCATTGCATCTATGTGAAAGCGGCTACAGGCATTATGCGAGATAATATCAAGGCGTAAGCGCATATATGGAGCTTTCATAATATGCATAAACGCATCAGAAAGCTGTTGTGCATGCGCGATAAAGGCGTCGCGTTCCGAACAAACCGGCATCTGTGCCATGTCACAAATTTGAACCAAGGCGCTCTGAACCCGATCTGAGCGTAAGATAACGCGTGCTTTTGGCAAACACGCCGGGTCTAATGATGCGAGCCAAGCTAAAATGTGAGAAGATATCCGGGTTTGGCACAAAACTGCTGCGCAATCCGGATCTTGAATAATCGAAAAATCGTTAGCGGTTAGTGCAAGCGCAACCCCCACCAGCGCCTTGTTATTCTTATCACAGAGCATGCTCATGCAGCCTCTTCAGAGCGGCGCCAGATGGGAAAGGGGTCGGGCATATCAAGCGGCAGCGCGCTTGGGCCAGAGGCCATAGCAACCGGAACAAGACGGGCGTCCAAATTGGCTTTTAGCGCGTTCCAATCAGTCCCCGACCCGATAAAAAGGCGCCCCCGATATACATAGCTGCTCACGCCATATTCTTCGGTTTCTGGCACATGATCAGAAAACCCATAAAGCTCTTTGGCCCAAATTGGATGCTCATGGGCTTTATTAAAATCAAATAGGTCGGTATTTATTGTCTTTTCGGCAGCAACTTCAGAATGGTTGGTTTCGATAATCTCGGCATCCGCATTCAGGCTGCAAATGATCTTACACGCTGCATCCACCTGCGCTGGGCTGGCATCAGAAACCTTATTCAAGATTACAACATCTGCAAATTCTATCTGATCTGTCAACAAATGCACTAAAGTGCGTTCATCCTCTTCACTCATCACCTCGTCGCGATCACGCAGGAAATCATGGCTGGAAAAGTCGTTTGGCAAATTGACCGCATCCACCACTGTCACCATAGTATCCAGCCGCGCCTCATCTGACAGGCTTTCACCAAATTCATCGCAGAAATCAAACGTTGCCGCGACCGGAAGCGGTTCAGAAATACCCGTGGACTCAATCAATAAATAATCAAATCGGCCCGCTACAGATAAGCGGCGCACTTCATCAAGTAAATCATCGCGCAGCGTACAACAGATACAGCCATTTGACATCGCAACCAATGTTTCATCCGTGCGGCTCAACTCGGTATCCGCGCGAATGAGATCGGCATCAATATTCACCTCTGACATATCGTTGACAATCACCGCAACGCGGCGACCTTCACGATTGTTCAACGTACGGTTTAAAAGAGTGGTTTTACCAGCTCCTAAGAAGCCAGATAAAACCGTAACCGGAAGTCGCTTATCAGTCATAAAAACACCTTATTATTTGGGAAGGTTAGGCAGGCTCAGTTGCCCGCACGCGCAGCATATCAAGGCTCCGCTGCAACTCGGGTCGGGATAAATCGCGAGCAATAATCACAATGCGCGTTCTACGATCCTCTTTCGCCCAGTCTTTTAACTGCACAGGTGGTGCAAAAATATGCTGCACCCCGTGGATAACGAAAGGGGCCTCGATGCCTTCAAGGAACAAAATACCTTTCACACGCAATATATCAGGGCCCCTGATCGCAATCAGCGTGTCGAGCCAAAGATCAAAAGCGGAATTCGGAAGTGGATCATCCAAAATGATCGAAGCTGATCCAATCCGCGTATCATGCGCAGGCATGGGCGCTGCTATTTGCGCGGCGGGGGCAAAACCTGATAGATTTGCAAGCGCCTCAAATTTTGGCTTTTCGCCAACTGTCCAATTCAAAGCTTGCTGCTTTGTGGCGTTGTTGTGAAGCGCGCTTAACCCCCATAATTTTCCAAACAAACTCTTTCCCAAGATAGATCGAATGATGGTTATTCCAGGATTCAAACCGTATAGGCGGGTTTCCAACCTCTGCACATCAGCAGGGCTTACGAGATCGGTTTTGCTTAGAACAATCAGGTCCGCCATAGCCGCTTGTGAGACGGCCTCAAATTGTGCATCAAGCGTGGCAGCCGCATGCGCGGCATCCACAACCGTTACAACACCGTCCATCCGGGTGTTTTTTGCAAGAAAATCATCCACCAGTAACGTCTGCAAGATCGGGCCGGGATCCGCCAATCCGGTGGTTTCGATAACGATACGCTCAAATGCAACTTCATTTTGCACGCGGCGCTCAAACAAATCTGCGATGGTCTTTGAAAGATCACCACGCACCGAACAGCATAGACACCCCGACCGCATTAAAATAATTTCTTCACTGCTTTCTTCGATCAGATCGTGATCCAACCCTGCTTCGCCAAATTCATTGACGATAACAGCCACGCGCCCAGCAGAACTATCGGATAAAACGGCATTGAGCAAAGTGGTTTTGCCGGCGCCAAGAAATCCAGTTAGCAATGTTACTGGAACGCGTGGGTCTGCCATCGTTTAGTTCCCCAAAGCTTCGAAGAGCGTCGTTGCATTATGGCGCATCATATCAAGATAATTGGATGCAGGCCCGCTTTGCGCAGAAAGCGCACCTGCGTATAGCATTCCACCAATAGTCGCACCCGTCTCATTAGCGATCTGTTCTATCATACGATTATCTGTGAGCGACTCGATAAACACGGCGGAAATGCTCTCTTCGCGAATTTGCGTGATCAAGGCGGCCAAATCGCCGGCTGAAACTTCGCTATCAGTACTTATTCCTTGGGGCGCAACAAAGGTCAGATCATACGTTGCCCCAAAATATCCAAACGCATCATGGGCCGTTACCACCGTTCTTTTATCTGAGGGCAAGTTCTTCATCATTGCATCAACCTCGGATTTCAGAACCTCGACCTCAGCAACGAATGCAGCGCGATTTGTATAATAGTCACCTGCGTTTTCAGGATCAGCCTGCGCCAGACCAGCGGCAATATTATTTACATATATCACAGCATTCTCAAGGCTCTGCCACGCATGTGGATCAAATGCGCCATGATCATGCCCAGCGTGATCATCGTGATCATCGTGATCGTCGCGGTCATCGTGATCGTCATGCTTTTCATCGTCATGATCATCGTGATCGTCGTGGTCATCGTGATCGTCATGCTTTTCATCGTCATGATCATCGTGATCGTCAAAGGCAATCGGCACAACACCGTTTGTCGCTACAACCATGGTACCATCAAATGATGCAGCTTCTGCTAGGCGTTCCAACCAACCCTCAAAGTCAAGACCGTTTAAGAACAAAACATCAGCCTCAGCAACCGAGCGCGCCGCCTTTGGTGTTGGTTGATAGACATGGGTATCGCCATCTGGTCCAACCAGCGTTGTTAATGCGATATGTTCGCCTCCAATACGCTTGACCATGTCTCCAAGAATCGAAAATGTCGCGACAACGGGAATGGGCTCTTCAGCCCAAGAGGCCATTGGAAACGATAGTGTAAAAGCGGCAAGAGCCGTGGCGGATTTCAAAGTAGCACGTAAAGATGTCATAGTATTCCTTTCAAGTTTTTAAACTACGGCGTGGTAAGTGTTGCGCAATTGCGCCTCCGACTGGTCCAAAGATAAGCGACAGCCCATAGCCAATGCCGGCGGCTAGAATAATTGCTGGCCCCGATGGCAGACTGTAATGAAACGATAAGAGTAGCCCGATAAGGCTAGAGAGCATCGCAATCAACGCAGCGACGGCGATCAACCCAGCAATCGTTTTAGCCCAAAACTTAGCCGCAGCGCCTGGTAAGATCATGATGCCAACCGCCATCAAGGTTCCAAGCGCGTGGAACCCGGCTACCAAGTTCATCACCACAAGCGCCAAAAAAAGAAAATGGGTGATCGCACTTAACTTGCTGACAGAGCGCAAAAATTGTGGATCGGCGCATTCTAGCACTAAAGGTCGAAACAAAAGAGCTAATACCAAAAGGGAAACGCTGGCAAAAGAACACAGCAACGTAAGCGCAGGATCGTCTAAAGCAAGCACCGTTCCAAACAAAACATGCATCAAATCAACGTTACTGCCATACGTTGAGACGATCAAAACTCCTACAGCCAATGAAATTAGGTAAAATGCAGCAAGGCTTGCATCTTCACGCAGAGAAGTCATTCGCGCAACAAAACCAGAGGCCAGTGCAACGACCATTCCTGCTATTAAACCTCCGATCGTCATTGCACCAAGCGAAAGACCAGAGACCAGATAACCCACCGCGGCGCCCGGTAAAATAGCATGCGCCATTGCGTCACCAGTCAAGCTCATATGCCGAAGTATCAAAAATATCCCAACAGGCGTTGCGCCGACTGACACGGCGATACAACCTAATAGCGCGCGGCGCATGAAGCCAAAATCCGCAAAAGGCGCCAAGAGCAAGTCCCAGATCACGCTGCGCTCTTTCCACAAACATGCGGTATTCCCGCGCACGCCTCGCACATTTGCCTCGCACGAAACTGATTTTCTGAAGTTAAAACCTGCCTGGTTGGCCCATGGGCCACAAGCTCACGCGCAAGCATCATGGTAAGTGGAAAATGTGTACCAACCGTCGCGTAATCATGCAAAACTGCAAGAATGGTGCGTCCTTCAGAATGCCAGCGTTTGATCAGATCAATCAAATCTGCCAGCGTTTTTGCATCGATTGCGGCGAAGGGTTCATCCAACAAGACCAGACGCGCGTCTTGCAAGAGCAGTCTTGCAAACAATGCCCGCTGCATTTGCCCACCCGATAACGATCCGATGGTCCGTCTTTCAAATCCAGTCAAACCCACTGCTGCGATAGCCGCATCCACGCGCACACGCAACTTACGGGTCAACCGTCCGAAAGCACCTATTTCACGCCAAAGCCCCATAGCCACAAGATCAATCACTGAAATCGGAAAGCTTCCATCAATTTGAGATTGTTGCGGCAAATATGCAATTTCATCTCGGCGAAATCCATCAATCAAAATACCGCCGTCCAGAGGGGAAAGTGCTCCAGTGACACCTTTTAATAGGGTTGATTTCCCAGCCCCATTTGGACCAACAATAGCCGTAAGACTGCCCTCTTGAATCTCTGCATCTAATTCTTGCACCGCGGGCAATCGATCATATCCCAAGGTCAGATTCTGAAATTTAATCACAGCTGTCATAGAAAACTCGAAGCGTTGGTTGCCCAGAAGAATCCAAGCCAAAGCGCTGCTACAAGCAGAGTGGCCATGGCCAATCTGGGCCACATCCCAATAAGCAACAGGCGGAAGGAACGCTTGTCTTGTCTCATACTGTGGCCTGCGCGGGTCGACAGCTTTCGCAGATCCCGTTCACTTCGATGATATGGCGTTGAGCAGAAAAGCCAGACTTTCGCAACGCCGCGCTCAGACGTGAGACAATATCAGGCTCAAAATTTTCTTCTACAGCGCCACAATCTTCGCATATTGAAAGTACAGAGGCTTGATGATGCGCCTCGCTTTGGCAAGCGATATAGGCATTCAACGATTCCAAACGATGTATCTGGCCACGCTCGACCAAGGCGGCCAGCGCCCGATACACAGTTGGAGGTGCGATTTTTGGGTAAATGTCCTTAAGGCTTTCGAGCAGATCATATGCAGAATGTGGGCAATCACTGGCTCGCAAAATTGCAAGCACTGCCGTTTGCATTTCCTCTCCCCGCTTACCCATACTTTGCTCCAATTCAACTCACTTCTTGTTAGTTATATTATAACATTGCAATTTGTAAATAGTGGAAAATGATTTAAGCAAAGTAAGCCGTTAAAGCTTTAGCGCCACTCAGTAAGAGCAGCGCCACGGTTTAACTTTAAGCAGGGTCTGAGATTAATGCGCAACAGAAAGAGCTTTTCTAGGAACGCAGAGTGTTGCTACGTTTCGAGCGGACATGCAGTGCAAAGGTAAAGGTCGTCAGCGCTTTGTCACGCAGTGCGTGAATTTGCGACTACAGATTTGTTGCAGACTCCGTGAATGACCGCAATGGCTTCTGTGGTGCTGCAGCGATGTCGCGGCAGCGCAGCGGGTTCTGGTGCTGCGAGCGCACGCAGCGAAAAAATCAAATTCACAGCAAGGGCTCTGAGCAGTCATTCGCTGCGATTAGGGTGAATGTCTGCCTCCTCCTAAATCAGCTTTATCATAGAAATGATGTAAGGAGTAATGGCAGCGGTTCCTCGGCCACAGACCTTAAGTTTTGGTGATGTGGTTTCATTCAGGGATAATTTTGTTTGGTAACGCCATCTTTATTCACGTACCAATTTAAAGCCAAAACGAGTCTTTGTTCTCACTGAATGGCGTCAACTGGTAGAAGCATAGATTTATGCTGCACCAGAAATCGCATGGGCTTTCTTAATAGTTTGACAAAACTAATCTGAACAACATTGCAAGTCTGGTCCGGGCGCTCTTAAGATAAAAACTGATCTATTTCTCTGGAATGCCGCACAAAAACTTCCATTGCCTCATGTTTTGATAAACGGTCCAAAATTCCATCTTTCACTTCGCTTTCCGTCCACATCCAGTCCTTGGCCGGATCACCTTTCATGGCCCAATTGGAAAACAACCGTCTTTTGGATCTTGTATCCCCTAAAAGTTTAACTTCCCTGTGGCGGGCATCAACTTTTATCCAGGAATACCGATTATCTATTTTATGAGCGGGTCCTTCTAAAAACTGTAGATACAAGTCTGATCGACAAATTAAAGCCCCAGTTATGTTGTTTTTTTCGTTGTTAATAGCAGATTTAGCAAGAATACGATCGAGGATTTTATCATCAAAACCTATTGGTTTGGATACATAGATTACCTGCTTGATTAACGAGTGATTTCGCTTCTCCATCCTGAGAATGTTGCAATAAAATTTGTTAAAGTCAAATTCCGACTGACACTCGGCAATTGATCCAAAACTAAATTATGCCACGGTCCAAAGAACTCATGGCTAGATATTTTGTACGGACAACTGACTCCGGATCACCGACTATGCGCCTAAGACCTTGGTACTTTCTTAATACCGGTGTGATATTACGATTTAAGGCGTTCCATCAATTTTTTTACAATCAGTAAAGTAACCGCTTCGCCTTTATCGGATGATGAATTAACTGCTGATTCAGTATACCATGTATCATTTTCCGATACGCGGGCGATTTCCACTCCTTCTGGAGCAAGGGCCATCAAGAGCGAAGTTTCTCCTTCTCCCGCATGATCAAAAATATAATTCTTGATAATTTCGGCATCCATCAACGGATGTAACTTAATCCAATTAAATGGATCAGCAGCTGATTGATGTTGAGTATAATAATCTCTCATATCTTGAGAGCCCCACCAAGCCTCACCGTTATTTCGTTCTAGAAATTTAAAAATAGCCTGCCTAGCACCAATTTTAAACGCTAAGTCAGTTGGCATGCCCGCAGAAAAATTTTCTGTTTGGTGGTGTACCACCCCATGTATATTTCGGAATCCTATTCTAAGCAAACCGTTGAATATTTGCTCTGCTACTGGTGCGAGCACCTCGGCATCAATGTGCAATGTGCCAGTTCCCTCGGGTCCAGCCACTGCATAACTCGCAGCTCCATAACTAAACGGCGGAAGAATAACTACTTCCATCTGGCTCTCTAATTTATTCAAACTCTTGGTTACAGCAAGCGTGTCCATACCTACTGCCATGTGTTCACCGTGATATTCCATAACTCCTATCGGAAGAACGATTGGTATATTTTTAGCGATCGCTTCCTTAATTTGGTAAGGCAGCATCAATTCAAAGCGCATATTGAAACCCTCATTAAATTATAAAAAAACGTATGAGTTCAACTTAAAGATCTATCAAGATGACTATATCCACCATCCACGAAAAGGAACTGTCCCGTTGTATGAGAAGACCACTTTGAAAGAAGAAATATTGCTGCCATTGCTACTTCAGATGACGTCGTCATTCTGTTTTCTAAAGGGATATTTTTAGTAATTTCTTTTAATTTTTCTTTTGGACTTTCAAAAGAATTAATCCAACGCTCATACATTGGGGTCATTACCTCTCCTGGAATAACTGCATTAACTCTGATCCCAAATGACGCAAGATCAGCGGCCCACTCCCTTGTAAGCGATGTAATACCACCTTTTGAAGCTGCGTATCCTGAAGTGTTACCTTGCCCTGTGAACGAAACTTTTGAACCAATATTTACTATTGCAGCTTTGTTTTTCTTGAGTAGGTCAAGGCACAGGTGAGCCATTGTGAAATAGTGGGTAAGATTGGCTTCTATAGACGCGCGAAACTGATCTGGGCTGGATTCAAGGCCAACACTATCATTCACTCCAGCGTTATTAACGAGGCCGTCTACACGACCAAACCGATCAATTACTTCGTAGACGGCATTGCGACAAAGACCTTCTTCTACCAAGTCGACGGTAAACCAAAGGGGCAGAGGAAGGTCATTACTGCCTTGCTCCCATGTCGCTTCCACTCGTTCTACTTTATCAAATACGATTGGAATAGCTTCAAGAACTTGCAGTTTTTTTACAATTTCTTGACCAATACCTGAGGCCCCTCCTGATACTAGAATTACTTTATCTTTCAAGCCAAGTTCCAATTTCAGACCCATCAAGTTAAATTCCAGCTTTTAGAGTTGATCCCTCTAACATGCAGAGATGTAGTCAGCCCTTGTGTCAAGCCCATTAAGTGATTGGCAGACGGCCTGCCAGAGGGATCATGAGCCATGCGCCTTAGACCTTGGCTCTTTGGTATCAGGGTTGTGGATTCATTTGACGGGATTTTTTTTATAAAAGCGCCGTGTTTATTCACGCATTAATTTCCAGTTAAAACGTGCCCGCGCTCTCACTGAGTGGCGTCAATTATTAAGTGCATAGATTTAGGCAGTGCTAGCAACTTGCAGTGCGTTCTCATTAAGTTGGCTACACCGAAATTGAAGAATGTAAAGTCAAATCATGATGCCAGAAAACACAACAGAAGGCCGTTTGATAGCTGCAGAAACTGCACAAAGCATGGTACCCGTCGGTTTTCTTGGTATCCAACTCAAACCTCCGAGGTATCCCCACTTTGTCAGGTTAGAGTCTCATATCTGTTATGTATTACTAGTTTCGGTAGATGAATTGGCACACTGCCATTTGGTTAACTGGTATCTTGTGTAAAGCTCAACAACGAAAAAGCGACTAATGCCGTCGTATTTGTAGCTGAAGATTTGATCGAATTGATAGATCTGTCATGGATGATCCCAAAACATGATTTCGTTGATATAAGCCCTAGACGGGGTTACGCCATGGTCCTGATGTTACTCGGGTCCATTGTAATTAGCTTCGGTGGATTAGCTATTCGCAATATTGAAACTGCCGATAACTGGCAAATCAACTTCTATCGCTCAATTGCTTTTGCACTTGCGATATCAATAGTTTTGCTTTTTCGTTATGGTAAAACAGGGCCCCAGCAACTCAAAGGTATTGGGTTGGAGGGTATTTTAGCCGCTATGTTGCTAGCCTCGGCCAGCATTTCATTTCTGCAGGCAATAACGAATACGACTGTTGCTGCTACCACCTTTACGCTGAGTTCAATACCGTTCTTAACCGCTATTATGGCTTGGTTATTTCTAGGCGAGCGTATTGGAAAATCTACAATTCTCACTATGTGCATAGCTGCGGCTGGGGTATCTCTTATGTTTGTTCATGGCTTTGGGTCTGGAACGCTTTACGGCAACTTCATGGCACTTTTGTGTGCCGTTGGGTTTTCTTCTTACGCCATAATAATCCGCCGAAATCGTAGGTTGGAGATGCTCCCAACTTTGATCTTATCTAATTTGATAATAATGCTTGTCGCCTTGCTTTTCACTTGGGACAACTTATCCATTTCTTGGAATGACTTGCTTATTTGTTTTATTCTTGGTGGGCTTTTATCAGCTACGGTGAACACATTATTTCTTATTGCCGCAAAGCATCTGTTTGCAGCTGAATTGACGCTTTTTATGCTCTTGGAATTTACGCTAGGGCCAATATGGGTCTGGATTTTTGTAAATGAGGTGCCCACGAGTTGGACGCTAGTCGGAGGCAGCATCGTGATATCCGCAGTATTTTTGAAATCAGTATCTGAACTGCGCAAAGCCAAAGTTTAATTTCAGAGTTTTGCAGCACACCATTTGAGTTACTTGTACTTTCAAAGCCATGCTGCTGAATGTGAAGTTAGTTGATGCTTTGATTTTTGCAGTTACAATATGTTTTGGTATTTCTTTATTATCAGTTCAATCAATTAATGAAAGTTTGGACTAGAGATGGCGAAAATAGGTGTTCCCACTCCACAAAAAACTGGGCCGTTTATCGGTCCGGCAACCTTTATGAATATCCCTTACTCTACTGATTTCTCAAAAGCTAAGGCTGCCGTTCTAGGTGTGCCATATGACGGTGGACTTCATCCAACACGTATTGGATCTCGAACTGGACCCGCCGCTATCCGGGAACAATCCCAATTAGTCAGGCCCTTTCAGCCTCCTTTTGCAAAGTTTAATCCTTTGGAACTGCTAAACGTGGTTGATTGTGGTGATGCTGATACGACACCAAGTATTATTGAGGACAGTTTTAAAGAAATAGAAGAAGCAGCTCATGAAATTTTTGCGGCTGAAGCTGCGCCTTTGGCTTTTGGTGGGGATGGCAATATTACCTTACCATTACTTCGAGCCGCACATAAATTTTATCCAAATCTTGTAGTGCTTCACGTGGACGCTCACACCGATACCTATCGCGGCGACGGTAATCAGGATTATATGCGATATAATGTTGCCACGACTTTCACGCGTGCGGCTGAAGAGGGTCTTATTGATACGAATGCATCGCTTCACATTGGTCCGCGTGGACCGACGATGGATAATAGCGTTTTTGAACATACACGAGAGGTTGGCTTTCAGCTTATCGATGGCGACGATCTTTTTGAAACCGGTCTATTAAAAACTGCTGATAATCTAGTAGAGCAGCTGAAAGATCGAACCGTGTATTTATGCTTCGATATGGATTTTTTTGATCCGTCTTGTGCACCCGGAGTTTGTACTCCTACTTGGGGCGGTGCCACAGCACGTGAAGGTCTTGGGTTTTTGCGGAAGTTAAAGGGATTAAACATAGTGGGCGCAGATATTAATACTGTATCTCCGCCGCATGACGTTGGTGGGATGACAGCGTTTTTGGCTG
>JADHOV010000001.1 GCA_016778765.1 Paracoccaceae bacterium
TTGGTTGCGGGAGTAGGATTTGAACCTACGACCTTCAGGTTATGAGCCTGACGAGCTACCGGGCTGCTCCATCCCGCGCCAGGTAAACGCTTCATAAACCTACTGCCAAAGGATCACAAGCCCCGAAGCAAAGAATTTGCAAGAGATTTTGATGAGCCAAGAAGGATAGGTTCAGAACTTTGCGGTTTTTTGTTTCGAGTTCTAGAACAGAGGCTGCATAAGCGTTGGCTTTTCAACAGAGTCCAACCAGCCTAGCCGCGCATGAAGAGCCTTCGCTAGGCCGTAATGCGGGGCCGGCCTGACACCACAGCGGTTAGTCGCGCTTCAATGAAAACCATGCGATTCTCTGCCTGCGTTTTTGAAATATCGCGCTGCCAGCTTAGCTCAAGCGCATCAGCCCCTGCAGCCTTCGCCTGCGTTATCGCCTGATCCCTCAAAATCTGCTCAAGCGTTTCAAGCGCCAGTGTTTCTTGCGTAAAATCCTGCGTGCCCGCGCCACTATGGACGCGAAACACACCTTCTGTGGGCGCGGTCACCGTACCGCTGGCGCGCATCGTAATCTGCCCGACAACTGCGCCGATAGCATTTGCAACATCGCCATGCTGGGGAAGCAGCATTGGGCAGTTCAGGCGCGCCCCAACCGCGGGGTAATAGCTTGGCGCCGAAGCGCCCAAACCTACCACAGGCAGATTTAGGCCAGCATCCAGTTTTATCAATCCACGATGCCCGCTTAGCCCACGTTCCAGCAAGATATGCCCTGCCAAATCTTGCGAGGCCAACCCAAAGCTTTGCTCTTCTTCGGCAAAAGCCACGTCTAACAACGCAGTGGAGGTTTGGCGAGTGAGTTGATCGATTATCATATCCGCCATATCTTGTGGGCTTTTTGCCAACCGCTGCCCGGCGCCCGTGCGCCGCCGCCCAAAAACGCTAAGGGCTTTTTGCGCCGCACCGCGATCCCAAAGTTGCGAAGCGCCCAGAAAATGGCTGGCATCCGAAGGCGTTAAAGCTGCAATTTGTATCACCCCCCGCGACAGCAAGCGGCGCAAAACCTGCTGCTCTAACCGACTTTTCAGCACCTTATCCAAGGGTTGAAAATCAAGGGTGAGGCGCTGATAAAGCGCCAGATCGCGGCCTTGTAGCCCTTGCATAGCCTGCCCCCCCGCAAGGCGGCGCACAAAACGCCCATCATATTCGCTTGGAAGCGCCGTATGGAGCTGACGATCTAACGCATCATGCACCAGATCGGGGGCCTCTATCGCCGCCAAGCAAATTGGCAAAACGCGTTTGGGCCCCAGCAAAACGCCACCCTGCAACCCTTCAGATAAGAAATGAACTTCGCTATCGCCCCCCAAACCAGAGGTGCGCATAGCAACAGCCTCCACCATGGTGCGATAAGGGCCCACTTGGGCCCCCTGCGGATCCAGCGCTGGTTGCCCGTTGAGCAAAACGGCAATATCCGTGGTGGTGCCACCAATATCAGAAACCAAAGCTGTTTTTTCACCGGTGAGCCACCGCGCGCCTACCAGCGAGGCAGCAGGCCCGCTTAGAATGGTCTCGATGGGTTTGTCGCGCGCCAGTTGCGCCGAAATCAAGGCCCCATCGCCGCGCACCACCATCAAAGGCGCCAGAATACCAAGCGCCGTTAATTTGAAGCTTGCCCGCTCGATCAAAGCATCAATCATCCCAATCAAACGGGCATTTAACACCGATGTGAGCGCCCGCTTTGGCCCATTTAATTTCGAGGATAGCTGATAAGACGCGCTGACCGGCTTTCCCGAGACCGCGCGGATAAGCTGGCTGGCCGCTTCTTCATGCGCCGGATTGCGCGTGGCGAACTGCCCGGCCACGGCAAAAGCTGACACCCCGGTTTGCGCCTCTACCCAGCTTTGCAAGGCGCGCAGATCCAAAGGCTGCTGCTCCGATCCTGAATGATCATGCCCCCCGGGTAATTCGATGGCCGGATCACCGGCCAATACCTCAGACAGGCCATGGCGGATCAGATCACCGGGGCGAAACCCGATATAGACCAATCCCACCCGTCCGCCTTGCCCTTCAACCAACGCGTTCGTGGCCAATGTGGTTGATAGCGAGGCCATCGCAATCTCTTCCGGTTTGATCCGCGAGGCGGCCAAAACCGCCGCGACAGCCTTGCCAATGCCCTCGGCCAAATCTGCGCGCGTGGTTAAGGATTTTGCGCTGGCGATCACTTCTGTTTCATCGCGCAGCAAAACTGCATCCGTAAAAGTACCACCCGTATCAACGCCCAGTAAAACGGCCATCTGATCCTCTTAATGATTGACTGTTGCAGTTGCCTCCGCCCGCACCTAGTCGCAATTAAAGCCAAAAGAAAGACAGATTACGACACAAAGCCGCGGATCAAAGCCGCTTTCGACCGGTTAAAGTTTTTCAAGCTGCGCTTGCGCCCAAATCGCTGCTTCTGCGACCGTTGGGTCAGGATCTGATTGCAGGCGGGCGGCCACCGCTGCCAACTCAACCTGCTGTGAATTTCCAATCGCATAAAGTACATTGCGTATAAAACGATCACGGCCGATTCGTTTGATCGGACTGCCCGAAAATTTCTGGCGAAATTCCGCATCCTTTAGCATCGCCAGCTTGGCCAATTTTGGCGCGGTTAAATCTTCGCGCGCGTGAAAGCGCATATCTTGTGCGATTTGTGCAAATTTATTCCACGGGCATGCCGCCAAACAATCATCGCAACCATAAATGCGATTTCCCATCTGCGCCCGTAAATCAAGATCCACCGGGCCTTTATGTTCAATCGTCAGATAGGAAATGCAACGCCGCGCATCCAGCTGATATGGCGCTGGAAAAGCCTGCGTCGGGCAAGCCTGCAAACACGCCTGACAGGATCCGCAATGATCCGGCTCTTTTTCATCCAGCGGCAAATCGAGCGTTGTAAAAATGGCGCCCAAGAAAAACCAATTGCCCAGCGATCGGCTGACCAAATTGGTATGTTTGCCTTGCCAGCCAAGCCCAGCAGCCTGCGCCAAAGGTTTTTCTGGCACCGGCGCCGTATCCACAAACACTTTAACAGCGCCACCCTGCTCAGCGATCAACCAACGGGCTAAGGCTTTCAGACGCTTTTTAATAACATCATGGTAATCTTTATTTCGGGCATAAACAGAAATTGTACCGCGATCCGGCTGCGCCAAAACCGCCATCGGATCTTCGCTGGGCGCGTAGGACCGCGCCAGCATTATAACCGATTTCGCCTCTGGCCACAGGGCGCTGGGATCCGAACGCCAGGCTTGGCGATCCTCCAGCCAAGCCATTTGTCCGTGATAATTTTTGGCCAAAAACGCGCGCAAATCGGCCTCCATCTGGGGTACGGCCGAGGGTTGGCAAATCGCCAGTTGATCAAAGCCTTCCCCCTTGGCCTGCGCCAAAAGCCGCTGTTTAAGCTCTTGCATCAGATCCCGCGCCCAATATAGGGCGCCGCGCCTCTGCCTGAGCCGCACGCCATGTTAGAAATCCAAATCATTATAATGTTTAGGCGGTGGAAACCCCGGCACTTGATCCGCCAGAATACTTCGGAACGCGGGGCGAGATTTGATTTTAGCGTACCAATCTTTCACAATAGCCGAACGGTTCCAATCCACATCTGAAATATAATCAAGCACTGACAGATGCGCGGCAGCTGCAAAATCTGCCAGCGTCATCTGATCCCCCGCAAGCCAGCGGCGCTGATCCAACAGCTCAGACATATAATCAAGATGAAATTTTATCGCCTTCATACCTGCAATCACGTGTTTGCTTTCGGGAAAACCCTCACCGGTGATTTTCTTGATCACCCGCTCATTTAGCAATTTTACCGTCACGTCTTTGTGAAACTTATCATCAAACCACGCGATCAAACGGCGCATTTCGTATTTGTCCAAAGCGGTTTTGGGCAGCAGCGCTGGATCGGGGTATAAATCCTCAAGAAATTCGCAAATCGCACCGCTTTGAGTGAGATAGCCGCTTTCATGCCGCAAAATCGGAACTTGCCCAGCCGGATTACGGCGCAAAAAATCCGTGCTGCGCTCCCAGTATTTTTCATCGACCAGCTCAACCTCAACGCGTTTTTCAGCAAGGGTCAGCCGAATTTTCCGACAAAACGGCGAGAGAGGGGCATGATACAAGCGCAGCATTTCAGACTTTCAAAACAAATAACGTCTCACTTTGAATGCCTTGTCAGAGCGGGTTTTTCAATCCTTCAAACGCCAATTTATCCTGCTTGGCACGATTATATCGCCTAAGCCGGTTTGCCAAAGACTTGTCTGACAAAGGCAGCGCGCTTGGGCTCTTTTAACCAAGGGCCCAAGCGCTGCTGGGCTTATTCAGCCGGAATACTTTTGGATTCATCCGATAAAGGATGCGGCAGATGCACCAACATCTCTTTAGGGCACACTTGCAAAAAGTGGTCTTTTTCCACATCCCATTGGCGCAAAATATCATGCGCCTTAGGGCTGCCAGTTTCTTCAGCATGGCGTGAAATCAAAGATTTCAACTGCTCTTGCCAATGCACAATCTTGACCGGACAGGTGACCAATGTTTCCATATTCATCCGGCTTTGCGCCAGCGAGTCTGGATCATAAATATAGGCCATGCCACCCGTCATACCGGCGCCAAAATTGGCCCCGACAGTGCCCAGAATTACCGCAACGCCGCCGGTCATATATTCGCATCCATTGCTGCCGCAGCCTTCAACCACAGCCTTGGCACCTGAATTGCGCACGCCAAAGCGCTCACCGGCGCGCCCGCTTGCGAATAAATGGCCATCGGTGGCGCCATAAAGGACTGTGTTGCCGATAATTGTATTATCCGCCGCCACCAAGGGGCTGGTCATTGCAGGGCGCACCACAATCATGCCCCCTGACAGCCCTTTACCAACATAATCATTGGCATCCCCCGACACTTGCAGCTTCAGCCCGGGCGCGGCAAAGGCGCCCAAAGATTGGCCCGCGCTGCCGGTAAGCTTGATCGTTAGGTGATCCTCTTGCAGCGCATTGCGCATACCGAATTTGGTTACGATATGGCTGGATATGCGCGTGCCGACAGTGCGGTGGGTGTTTTGAACCGAATAAGACAGCTGCATTTTTTCGCCATCTTGTAAAAACCGCGCCGCGTCGCGCACAATCTCAGCATCCAGCGTATCGGGAACCGTATTGCGGGGACGGTCACGGTTATACACAACCGTGTCAGCCCCATCGACGCGGATCAAAAGTGGGTTCAAGTCCAGATCATCCAAATGTTCGGCGCCCCGGCTGACTTGCCCGAGCAGATCGGCCCGACCAATGATCTCATCCAATGAGCGCGCGCCAATGCTCGCCAGAATTTCGCGCACCTCTTGCGCATAGAAGGTGATCAAATTCACGACTTTATCCGCAGAGCCGGTAAATTTTGAGCGCAGCTCTTCGTTTTGCGTGCACACGCCGACCGGGCATGTGTTGGATTGGCACTGCCGCACCATAATACAGCCCATCGCAATCAATGCTGCGGTACCGATGCCAAATTCTTCGGCCCCCATCATCGCAGCCATGATGATATCACGACCCGTGCGCAAACCGCCATCGGTGCGCAAAGTAATGCGGTCGCGCAGATTGTTCATCGCCAACACTTGATGGGCCTCGGTCAATCCCATTTCCCATGGCAAGCCGGCAAATTTGATCGAGGTTGCCGGAGAGGCACCAGTGCCCCCATTATGGCCGGAAATCAGAATCACATCTGCTTCAGCTTTTGCAACCCCGGCCGCGATCGTACCCACGCCCGAAGAGGCGACCAATTTAACTGTCACTTTGCAGCGCGGGTTGATTTGTTTCAAATCATAGATCAGCTGCGCCAAATCCTCGATCGAATAAATATCGTGATGTGGAGGCGGGGAAATTAACGTAACGCCCTTGGTAGAATGGCGCAAACGGGCGATCAAATCGGTGACCTTCATGCCCGGCAGCTGACCGCCTTCACCTGGTTTTGCTCCTTGCGCGACCTTGATCTCAAGCTCTTCACATTGGTTGAGATATTCCGCAGTCACGCCAAAGCGGCCCGAAGCAACTTGCTTGATTTTCGCCGATGGGTTGTCACCATTGGGTTCGGGGTGAAAATGCGCGGGATCCTCGCCCCCTTCGCCGCTATCCGATTTGGCCCCGATACGGTTCATCGCGACGTTTAGCGTTTTATGCGCTTCCGGGCTTAAGGCCCCCAAAGACATACCCGGCGTCACAAAACGCCGGCGAATCGCGGTGATGCTTTCCACTTCCTCTAATGGCACAGGATCACCGATCGGCTTCACAGCCAGCAAATCGCGCAAATGAATTGGCGGGTTTGATTGCATGCGGGCAGAATATTGTTTCCATAAATCAAAGCTGGCCCGATCACAGGCGGTTTGCATCATATGCATGGTCTGGGCCTCCCAAGCGTGGGTTTCACCAGTTTTGCGCGATTTATAAAACCCGCCCATCGGCAAAACACCCGTGGCACCCTGCCAAGCGGCCGCGTGAATTTCTTCTGCTTTTTTCTGCACGCCGCTGACGCCAATGCCCGAAATCCGGCTCATCAAGCCCGGGAAATATTCAGCGCACATCGCACGGCTAAGCCCAACAGCTTCAAAATTCAAACCGCCCCGATAGGAAGAAATCACCGAAATACCCATTTTCGACATGATTTTCAGCAAGCCTTGATCGATCGCCTCGCGATAGCGCGACACAACCTCTGTCAGGGTCCCGTTCAGCAAGCCGCGCTCAATCCGATCGTTCAAACTGTCCTCGGCCAAATAGGCATTCACCACCGTTGCCCCCGAGCCAATCAAAACCGCAAAATAATGCGGATCAATGCATTCTGCAGACCGCACATTCAGCGAACAGAACGTACGCAAGCCTTTGCGGGTGAGATGGCTGTGCACCGCGGAGGTGGCCAAAATCATCGGCATGGCGATTTTTTCTGCGTTAGAGGCGTGATCGCTCAAAACCAAATGACCCGCCCCCGAACGTACGGCATCTTCTGCCTCTGCCCGGATGCGCTCCAAGCCTGTTTGCAGAGCTGATGGCCCCGAGCCGACGGCAAAGCTACAGTCAATCTCAACCATTGGCGCGTTAAAATGCCGGGTCAATTCCTCCCATTGCGCATTTCCAACGAAGGGGCTGTCAAGCACCAGAATTTCAGTTTGCGCGCTGCTTTCATCCAATACGTTTTTAAGATTTCCAAATCGCGTTTTCAGGCTCATCACGCGGTATTCGCGCAAGCTGTCAATCGGCGGGTTGGTCACTTGCGAGAAATTTTGCCGGAAATAATGCGACAAGGGGCGATATTTTTTCGACAAGACCGCGCTCGGCGTATCATCACCCATCGATGCCAGCGTTTCTTTGCCATCTTCGGCCATCGGCGCCAGAATTTGTTCGAGCTCTTCGATCGAATATCCCGCAGCAATCTGCCTTTGACGCAAATCTGCGCCGGTAAACAGCGGGGCTTCGGTGACGCTTGCCAAAGGCGCGTCTAATTCGTTGATTTTTTCAACCCAGCTGCCAAAGGGCTGCGCGGCCGCCAATTTATCTTTGATCGCTGTGTCATGGTATAATTTTCCATCACTCATATCGACCGCGAGCAATTGCCCCGGGCCCAAAGCGCCCTTTTCGCGCACCGTGGCCTCGTCAACCGGCACCATGCCGGTTTCGGATCCGGCGATCAGCAAGCCGTCGCCTGTCACCACATAACGCATCGGGCGCAATCCATTACGGTCCAGCCCAGCGCAAACCCAGCGACCATCGGTCATCGCCAACGCCGCAGGGCCATCCCATGGCTCCATCACCGAATTGCAATAAGAATACATATCCCGCCAAGCATCGGGCAGGTCTTTGCCCTGCTTTGACCAGGTTTCAGGCACTAACATGGTTTTCGCCATTGGCGCATTGCGCCCAGCGCGCACCAAGGCCTCGAACACCGCGTCAAGCGCCGCAGAATCAGAAGAGCCACTTGGCACGATGGGTTTGATGTCTTCAGCCGTCTCGCCAAATGCCGTACTTGCCATGCGAATTTCATGGCTTTTCATCCAATTCACATTGCCTTTCAGCGTGTTGATTTCGCCATTATGCGCGAGCATCCGAAACGGCTGCGCCAACCACCATTGCGGAAAAGTGTTTGTGGAATAGCGCTGATGATAGATGGCAAAGGCGCTGGTGAAGCGCTCATCCATCAAATCAGGATAGAACACCGCCACCTGTTCGGCCAGCATCATGCCCTTGTAAATGATCGACCGGCAAGATAGCGAGGCGATGTAAAGTTGTCCGACACCCGACGCGGCCGCAGATTTTTCAATTCGGCGACGGATCACGTAGAGATCGCGCTCAAACGTTTCTTCATCTACCCCTTTGGAGTTGCTGATCAGAATTTGTTCAATTTCGGGCCGCGTTGCGTTGGCTTTTTCGCCTAAACAACTGACCTCAACGGGCACGTGCCGCCATCCATAGATATAATAGCCCATCCGCAAAACTTCGCTTTCAACGATGCTTCTGCAGGTTTCTTGAGCGCCAAAATCTGCGCGGGGTAGAAACACCTGCCCCACGGCCACCAGCTCATCCTGGCGCGGTTCATGCCCCGTCCGGCGGATTTGATCATAGAAAAACCGCACGGGTATTTGCACGTGGATGCCGGCACCGTCGCCGGTTTTGCCATCTGCATCCACAGCACCGCGGTGCCAAACCGCTTTCAACGCGGCAATGCCATTTTCAACAACTTTGCGGCTGGCCTTGCCATTGATCGAAACCACCAAACCTACGCCGCATGAGGCATGCTCATCCTCTTCGCGATACAGGCTGTTCTGCGTCATCCATTGGCGCTTTTGTTCCTGTTGCTTCATCCAATCTGGCCCAAAGCCCGTGGTGTTTTCATGTGTCATGGATCATCTCCTTATGCGGCGGCGACCAATTTGCCCGAAGCCATTTCATGGCGGGCGTCGGCGCGGCCTTTCATCTTGTTATTCTGCGGCGATAGCAGCCGAAGGTTGCAGCTCGGCAATGATGGCATTGGCCGTATCCTGCCCATCTTTGATGGCCCAAACCACCAATGAGGCTCCGCGCACGATATCGCCCACTGCGTAAACCCCCGGAAGCGCTGTTTTTCCGCTTCCAAACGCGGCTTTTATCGTTCCCCAGCGGGTCACGGGCAATTCGGGTTGGTCAAATAAATGCGGTAGATCTTCCGGTTCAAAACCCAGCGCTTTGATCACCAGATCCGCCTTTTCGACATAGCGGCTGCCTTCGATCACCTCGGGCATCCGCCGTCCGGTGGCATCAGGCGCCCCAAGGCGCATTTTATGCCCCAGCACGCCGCGCACAGGGCCGGCTTGCGCTGCAACCGCTTTCACATCCTGAATGTTCGTATCATCCACAAACGCTTCGGGCGCAGATAGCCATTCAAAAACAACGCCTTCTTCTTCAGCATTTTCAACTTCCCGCTGCGATCCGGGCATATTGGCGCGGTCGCGGCGATACATGCATTTTACCGAGGTGGCCCCTTGGCGGATCGCCGTGCGCACGCAATCCATCGCCGTATCCCCACCGCCGATCACCACCACGTTTTTTTCGGCAGCATTCAACGCACCGCTGGTAAATTCTGGCACGTCATCGCCAAAATTTTCACGGTTTGACGTGGCCAGAAAGTCGAGCGCTTGCACAACGCCCGAGAGCGCGCCGCCCGGAACGTCCAAATCGCGGATTTTGTAAACGCCAGTAGCCACAATCACGGCATCATGCTGCGCGCGCAGGTCCTCAAACGTGATATCTTCGCCGATATTGCAATTCAACTTAAGCGTCACCCCGCCATCAACCAATTGCTGGTTGCGGCGCATAACAATGTCTTTTTCCAGCTTGAAGCCGGGAATACCATAGGTGAGCAATCCACCTGCCCGGTCATAGCGGTCATAAATCGTAACCTGAAACCCCGCCCGGCGCAGCCGATCTGCAGCGGCTAACCCACCGGGCCCTGCGCCAATAATACCAACCGATTTATCAAGCTCACGTGCAGGTGATAAAGGCTGCACCCAGCCTTCTTGCCATGCGGTATCGGTGATATATTTCTCGACAGCCCCAATCGTGACAGTTTCATGCCCCGATTGCTCGATCACGCAATTGCCCTCGCACAGACGGTCTTGCGGACAGATCCGCCCGCAGATCTCCGGAAAACTATTGGTCGCCTGCGACACCTCATAGGCTTCTTGTAGGCGGCCCTCGGCGGTTAAGTGCAACCAATCGGGGATGTTGTTGTGAAGCGGGCAATGCGACTGGCAATAAGGCACCCCGCATTGGCTACAGCGGCTGGCCTGCTCTTTTGCCTTCTCGGCTGCGAATTCGGCGTATATTTCTTTGAAATCTTCTGAACGCTCGGTTGCGCTGCGTTTTTTTGGCATATCGCGTTCGATCGACACGAATTTTAACATTGGCTGCTTGGCCATGAAAGCCTCCTAATTTCGATTTTTGGTTATGTAGCGGAAGCCCATCAAAAAGAAAAGGCAGAAATGCTGACGTTTATTTTCATTCACACCCTGAAATGGAAAAGGATTGACAATTAAAATTAAAAAGTAAGTCCGATTCGGACTTAAAAAGAGTGTTCCTATTATAAATCTGTTGGTTATATGATGGGATTGCACGATTAGAAGGTTCGAAATGCCCCTGCTTCATTTGATTATCTTAGCTATTATTCAAGGGGTTACCGAATTTCTTCCTGTTTCCTCAAGCGCCCATTTGATCCTATTTCCTGCGCTCACCGGCACCACAGATCAAGGGCCTGTTATCGATGTCGCCGTCCATTTGGGCACGCTGCTCGCCGTTATGCTGTATTTTCACGGCGAGGTGCGGAAGATCTTTTTTGGCGCCAACCACCTGTTGAAAGGCAGAACCACGCAACCCGAGGCCAGATTCGCGCTATACCTGATCTACGCCACCCTGCCCGCCATCGCCGTCGGCTTTATGCTCAAACTTTCTGGTGTGAGCGGCGCGATGCGCGAAAATGTTGCGCTGATCGGCTGGGCGATGCTGGGATTCGGCCTGCTTCTCTGGTGGGCCGATCGACGCCCCAAAAGCCTGAAAACTGTTTCAGATTTCAGCCGAGGCGATGCGCTGAAACTGGGCCTCTGGCAAACGCTAGCGCTTATTCCAGGCACTTCGCGATCCGGCATTACCATCACCGGGGCGCTCTTGGCAGGCTATAGTCGGCACGAAGCCGCGCGCTTATCCATGCTGATGTCAATCCCGGTGATCCTAGCCGCGACAGCGCTGGCCAGCCTTGACCTGATTACCGAGGGAGCGACCACACGATTGCGCGATGCGGCATTGGCCGCCGCTTTTGCAGCCTTCTCAGCGTTCATTGCTTTGGGGCTGATGATGCGCCTGCTGCGCAGCATCAGCTTCACGCCTTATGTGATCTATCGGGTGGTTTTCGGGGCTAGCCTGATCCTTTGGGCCAGCCTTTAAACCACGCAGTCACTGTGCTAGTGACGTACTCAGAGCATCTAATGCAGCAAAAGGACAAAACGATGGCCCGCATGATTTTTATGCTGAACGGACCGAATTTGAATCTGTTGGGAAAACGCCAACCTGAACTCTACGGGCATGACACATTACACGATATTGCCCGCGATTGCGATTTGACCGCTGACCAACTGGGCCTGACGTTGACGCATTTGCAGTCAAATCATGAAGGCCAGCTGATTGATTGGATCCATCAAGCGCGAGAGGACGCCGAGGGCATTATAATGAACCCGGGGGCGTTCTCGCATAATTCGATCGCCATTTTGGATGCTTTAAACATGTTTGAGGGCCCAATTTTAGAGGTTCATATCTCTAATATCCATAGACGGGAAAGCTTCCGCCATCATTCTTACGTGTCGCTGCGCGCCGAGGGCGTGATCGCTGGGTTCGGCAGCCACGGATATCAGATCGCGGTTCAACATATGGCGAAATTGCTCACAGCATAGAAAGCCCTCAAAATGAGCAATGTTTTATTCGACGCGCTGTTTGCCGATCATATCGGCTCTGAGGCGCCGTTCTTGATCCTGCCAGATGGGGACGTTTGGAGCTATCAGCGCTTTTTAGAAACTGCCGCACAATACGCGCATGTGTTGGAGGCGCTTGGGCTAGAGGTCGGGGATCGATTGGCCGTGCAGGTTCAAAAATCCCCAGAAGCATTGGCCAGCTACGCGGCCTGTTTGCAAGCAGGGGTAATCTTTCTGCCTTTAAACACCGCCTATACAGCTCGTGAAATGGCCTATTTTATCGAAAATTCAGGGGCAAAACTGGTGTTGTGCGACGCCAAAGCAGAAACCGCTTTGCGCCCCGTGGCGCAGGCAGCGCAGGCGCAATTGCAGGTTTTGAATGGGGATGGCAGCGGCGGCTTTACAGGCTTGGCGATGCAACATCCCAAAAGCTTCCAACCCCGCGCCCGCAGTGGCAATGATCTGGCAGCCTTTCTGTATACATCGGGCACTACCGGGCGCTCAAAAGGGGCCATGCTTAGCCATGATAACCTGTTATCAAACGCAAAAACATTATGCGACGCATGGCGCTTTACCGCCCAAGATGTGCTTTTGCACGCTTTGCCTATTTTTCACACTCACGGGCTTTTTGTGGCCACAAATATTTGCCTTCTTGCCGGATGCTCGATGCGGTTTTATCCCGCGTTTGACGCCAAACAGCTGATCCAAGATATGCCAATGGCCACCACATTAATGGGGGTACCAACCTTTTACTCCCGCTTGTTAAATGACCCAAATTTCACCAAAAGCGTTACCGAAAACATGCGCCTCTTCGTGTCGGGCAGCGCGCCGCTTCTAACAGAAACGCATGAAGCCTTTGAAAGCCGCACCGGGCATCGCATTCTAGAACGCTACGGCATGACCGAGACCAATATGAACACGTCAAACCCTTATAACGCTGAGCGGCGCGCGGGCACTGTTGGCTTTCCTTTGCCCGGTATAGAGCTGCGGATCATCGATGAAAAAACCGAAGAACTGCTTTCCCAAGGCGAAATTGGAATGATCGAAATACGCGGCCCCAACGTGTTTCAAGGCTATTGGAACATGCCAGAAAAAACCGCTGCCGAGCTGCGAGAAAACGGGTTTTTCATCACCGGTGATTTGGGAAAAATCGATGCGCAAGGATATGTGCATATCGTCGGGCGCAGCAAAGACCTGATCATCTCGGGTGGTTATAATATCTACCCGAAGGAAATCGAAAAAATCTTAGATGATGTGCCCGGCGTTTTGGAAAGCGCCGTGATCGGCGTGCCGCATTCAGATTTTGGCGAAACCGTGCTGGCCGTGGTGGTGCTCCGCAGCGGGGTTACTTTGCGGGAAAGCGATTTGGCCGCAGAAGTGGCGCAAAAATTAGCACGCTTTAAACATCCAAAATCCTACCAAATCACCGCGGAATTGCCGCGTAATACGATGGGTAAAGTGCAAAAAAACCTACTGCGAGACAGGTATAAGGGCCTTTTTGCAGCGCAGTAGCACGCCGCAACGCTCTAGAAACCGCCTCAGCCGCGCTTGGCATTCGGGGCCTAAGGCGGTTTTCAGCCTTGTGGCAGTTGCTGGCCTTTTCCTTTTGAATAAGTTTGGATACACCAAGGCTATGATATGGACGGTTCCAAATATTTTAACCACGGGGCGCTTGCTTGCTGCGCCCGCATTGGCGCTGATGTTTTTGTATTTTAACCGGCCCTATGCGGATTGGTTCGCGCTGCTGCTGTTTATATTTGCCGCGCTTACCGATTGGGTTGATGGATTCCTCGCCCGCACGTGGAAACAGGAAACCAAATTAGGCCAAATGCTCGATCCGATCGCGGATAAAGCAATGGTTATCATCGCGCTTCTGATCATTGTGGGGTATTCGAGCATGTCGCCATGGCTGGTGCTGCCCGCGACTGTGATTTTGTTTCGCGAAGTTTTTGTGTCTGGCCTGCGCGAGTTTTTGGGCGATAGTGCCAGCACGCTGCAGGTCACAAAACTGGCAAAATGGAAAACCACCGCGCAAATGGCGGCGATTGCAATTTTATTCTCACAAGGTGTTTTTGAGCATTATCTGAAACTCTCGGCGCGAGAAATCGGCCCAGACGCGCTGAACAATATTCTAAACGGCGGCGCCCAAGATACGCTGGGCGTGTTCTGGAAGCATCATGCGATGATCTGGTCGGGCAATGTCGGGCTGATCTTACTTTGGGTTGCAGCCGCTTTAACCTTGATCACCGGCTTTGATTATTTCAAAAAAGCGCTTCCGTTTTTGAAAGATGAGGCATGATAGAGGTTTTATATTTTGCTTGGCTGCGCGAGCGCATCGGCATCCCCCGCGAAACCATTGACAGCCAAGCCGCTACAGTGGCGGATCTTATAGAAGAGCTGCGCGACAAAGATCCGCGCTACGCGCTGGCGTTTTCGGATCTCTCTGCGCTGCGCGCCGCAGTGGATCAAGAATTGGTTGAATTTGACGCCCCGCTCAACGGCGCCAAAGAAGTTGCATTTTTTCCTCCGATGACGGGGGGGTGATCATGCGCATCCTCATTCAAGAACACCCCTTTGATCTGGGTCAAGAAGCGCAAAACTTTGCCGAAAAACAAGACAATTCCGGCGCAATAGTTACCTTCACCGGGATTGTGCGGAATACATCTTTAGGCGATTTAAAAACTCTCGCAATCGAACATTACCCCGCCATGACAGAAAAGGCGATTTCTGACATCGCCCAAACGGCGATTGACAGATGGTCCTTGCAGGACGCACTGGTGCTGCATCGCTATGGAAACCTTGCCCCGGGTGAGGGGATCATGATGGTGGCAACAGCCGCCGCGCATCGCAATGACGCGTTTGCCGCCGCCGATTTTCTGATGGATTATCTCAAATCGCGCGCACCTTTTTGGAAAAAAGAAATAACCGCGTCCGGAGCAACCTGGGTAGAGGCAAAAGACAGCGACGAGCAGGCTTTGAGGCGCTGGTAGCCGCACCATCGCGCCCGGCTTGGGGCGTTAGGATCGGTCGGTTTCGCTGATCCGAGCCTGTCGCAACCCCTCCATCGCCGCGTCACGTTCTGCCCGCGCTTGGGCCAATAGGTTGGTCAGCTCAGCCTCTTTTAGGGCGGCCTCTTCACGCGCCGCATCGCGCTGAGCTGTGGCGTTAAGCAGCTCTTGTGTAACGTTGGTCATCGCCTCGATGCTGGGCAAAGAGCCCCGCAAAAGCTGCATCCAAAGCCAATGCATGCACCAGCCCATAACAAAAGCTACAAACAGCGCGAGTGCACCGATTAACATCACCTCATTGGCCTGCATTAGCATTTATCCTTGCCTCAGCTGGCAGCGTTTCTGGATCGCCCTGCACCGGCGGTACTGGTTCATTTTCGCGCAGATAAAATTCAATCCGCCGGTTGATATCACGCCCTTCTGCGCTGTCATTTGCGGCAATGGGTTTGGTTTCACCATAGCCTTGCGCCACAAAACTGCCGGTTAAAATACGCCGCCTTTGCAGCTCCATCATAACCGCCTGCGCGCGCATTTGGCTCAGTTGCAGGTTCATTTCCTCGCGCCCCTGACTGTCTGTATGGCCGGCAATTTCAAGCGGAATTTCTCCACATTGGCGCAATATCTCCGCGATTTTATCCAAGAGGTTCTGACCTGCCAAATTCACCCGATCCGATCCCGGGTCAAAATTGATTTTTTCAGATCGTAGCAGCCCGTTTATTTGGCTGATACAAAGGGCAGCCGGCAGCAGATCCGGCTCTGTTTTGGGGGGCGGTTGATAGGTAATCTGCAAATCGGTGCGAACAGTGTTTGGCAAGATCTGGCGCACACTTAACGCCAAGGCGGCCTGCGCATCCTTGCGATGCGACAGGCCAGAGATCGCTAGATCCTGCCGGGTCAAGCGCATTTGCGCCCGCTGCAAGGGCAGCATCGCCTCGATCAAAGACAGGATCTGTAAGGTCCAATCATTGCCCAGCGCCGGAACCAGCGATCCAGAAAACGCCACCTTATCAAATCCAAACCGGGCCTGCGCCAGCGCTTTTACCGCCCTTTGAGCGCGTTGATCTTTCAAAGGGCCCTGCAGAATTAAGTTGCCATCCGCCTCAAGCTTAAAGGAAAACTCTGCGGCGAGACCCCCGTCCGCCATATCGGGCAGATTTCTGGACGCTTCAACCCCATAGCCCTCTGGCAATCGCTGTTTTATTTTTTCAACCACTGCGGCGATGCTATCGGCCTCTGGCAGATCGGGAAAAAACAGCTGAAGGTGGTTATCCTCTAAATGAATCGTGGCTGCGCGGATCGGTTTTACTGCATCGAGCGCCAAGAAAATGGTTTCATCAAACCCGCTTGGGCGATCTGCGAAATTCATCAAGCAGGGCAATTCATGCGTCACGCCAAACGCTTGCAAAGCTGAAGCAAGCGCTTTGAGATGCATTTGGCTATCGACTCGGCAGGCGAGAACGCGCAACGCGCCACTGCGTTTCACCGCGCGAAAGCGATAGCCTTCGGGCGCAGCATTGGGCGCCACCACCACAACCTCATAGAGAAGGCCAGCCGGGCTAAGCTGCTCTAGATTTGTCAAAACCGCTTGCCGGCGCTCTTCCGTTTTTGCCAGCGCTTTCACAACAACGCGATCTTCCGCAATTGTCACCTCGCCGCGATGTATCTGCGCCAAAGCTTCAAACCCAAGCTGCTGGGCGGTGAGCCATGTTTCAGACGGGCGACGCTGGGCGGCGGTAAAGAAATGTTTTAGCTCCACCTGCCCCGCGGCCATATCACGCAAACCCGCCAGCAGCGTCTCTTGCGTCGGCCCGCTTGGCACATTGCCCATTGCGCGGATAAACGTTGGGGTTTTTAAAATCTGCAGGGTAAGCGCAGCTGGTGTTTTGGCGCCTGTCTCAGATACAGAAATCTGATCTGATAGATTGTGCATCGCCACGGTTTTACGCGCCAGTGTCAAGGCTTGAAACCGCTGCGTCGCGGTTTCGGCTTGGCCAAAAAGCACCACCTGCCGCCCATCAGCGGCAACCTCAACCCAATCCAGATCCGCCTTTACAAAGGCCGCTTCAAGCCGCGATATGGTTTTTGCTTCAAGCGCCCAAACCAAAGCCATAGCGCAGAAACAGGCCAAGATCGCGGCGCCACTAAAGGTAATAAGAATGTAGCGCTTGGCCAAAAATCGCATAACATCGCTCGGTTTATAGGGCTGATGCCTTCATAGGCTCTCGCGCCAAAGGGTTCAATAAAGGAAAACCGCAAGGCCAAAGAACACCACGGGCAAAAAGCCCGTATGGCTGTTTGCCCGAAACAATCGCAACAACAACTCGGTTTCTCCTAGGCGGAACTGACGCAATTGCCACAACATATGTAGCACAAAGGCAGCAACGCCCAGACCCGCAACCCAGAAAGCTGGCCCCTGTACCTGCAGCGCCAAAGCGCCCAGCATCAATCCCCCGCTGGTCAGGGCAAAGCCCAACAACCAAGGCCATGTCTTTGCGCCAAATAAACGCGCGGTGGATTTGATACCGATCAATGCGTCATCTTCAATATCCTGATGGGCATAAATTGTATCGTAAAACAGCGTCCAGAAAATACCGCTTAGATATAGGATCAGCGCGGCAACCTGTAACCCGCCCTGATGGGCGATAAAGGCCAATAAAACGCCCCAATTAAACGCCAAGCCCAAAAACACCTGCGGCCACCAGGTAAAGCGTTTCGCAAAAGGGTAAATCGCCACGGGGATCAGGGCGATGATCCCGCATATAATCGCCGCCGCGTTAAAGCTGAACAGAATGCAGGCGGCCAGTGCCACCTGCGCGCCCATCCAAATCACTGCCGAGTTCACCGATACTTGCCCAGAGGGGATCGGCCGCGATTTGGTCCGTTCGACCGCCCCGTCAAATTTGCGATCTGTGATATCATTCCACGTGCAGCCAGCCCCGCGCATTAAAAAAGCCCCCAGCCCGCATCCCACAAAAATCCACAAATCGCTTAAGGCAAATTGACCATCGGCTAGAATTGCAAGAAACAACCCCCACCAGCAAGGAAACAGCAACAACCAGGTTCCAATTGGCCGATCCGCCCGCGACAGGCGTAAATAGGGCCGGCTAGCCTGCGGCGCAAAGCGATCAACCCAATTGCCTTTCACAGCATCAAAAACTTCACCCGCCACCTCTGGTTTTGTTCCCTGCTCAGACATATGTTAAGCCTTATGAATTCTAAAATCAGACTCTTTGTAGATCACCCGCTGGCACCGGCGCAATCACTACCTTTAACGCGCGAGCACGCGCATTACCTATTTTCCGTGATGCGCCAAAGCGTGGGAGATCGCGTGCTGGTGTTCAACGGCCAAGACGGCGAATGGCTGGCTGAAATCACGCAAGCCGGTAAAAAATCGGGCGTGCTGAGCTGTTTGACACAAAGCAAAGCGCTGCGGCCCCCACCAGATCTCTGGCTTCTTTTCGCACCGATCAAAAAATCACGCACCGATTTTATTGTAGAAAAAGCCACTGAATTAGGTGCTGCGCGGATTTGTCCGGTGCAAACCGCCTTTACAAATTCAGAGCGGATTCGGCGCGACCGGTTGCAAGCCCATGCGATCGAAGCGGCCGAACAATGCGGCGGCACCTATGTGCCAGTGGTTGACGCGTTACAGAAATTAAAGGCGGTTTTGGATCATTGGCCCCAAGATCGCAGCTTATTATTTTGCGACGAAACACAGGCGGGCGCGGCCTCTTCATTCGCAGCGCTCGCACCGGGGCCCTGCGCCATTTTAATCGGTCCGGAAGGCGGGTTTCACGCGGCAGAGCGCCAGCAGATATCCAACTTGCCAAATGCGCATTGCATCAGCTTGGGCCCGCGCATTTTGCGCGCCGATACCGCGGCGGTAACCGCCCTTAGCCTCTGGCAAGCTCACCTAGGAGATTGGAGATGATGCGGCCCGAGGCCGCAGCGGTTTTACTGCGCTGGCGCGATGCGTTTATCGGCGCGGCGCTTATTGCCTTAGGGCTCTATTGGTTTACCAAAACTTTCGGGCTGTTATCCTGGGTGGGGGCCGCGCTGACCCTTATTGGAGCGCTGATTGGCTTTGCCGGGCTGCAGCGCGCGCGCTTCGCAAAAACGCAACAAGGGGCCGGTATCGTAGATGTTACCGAAGGCCAAATCACCTATTTTGGCCCCGATACAGGCGGTGTGATTGCGCTGGATGATATCACCAAAATCAGTCTGATATATTATCAGAACCAGCAGCTGTGGAAACTCGAGCAACCGGCCCAGCCGGCGCTGTTTATTCCCACCGGTGCGACAGGCGCAGAGCGGCTGTTTGATGCCTTTACCCAGCTGCAAAATTTCCAAATCGAGCCGATGCTTCAGCTTTTGGCGCGACGCTTGAACACCCCTCAAACGATCTGGCAAAAAGACTATTTTTTAGATCCCCAAAATTACATCCATTGACAGCTCGGTTAATCCACAGCACATCTGCATGACTGAAACTTCGGAGATCCCGCAATGTCTATTCCCCAATCTGCTGGAGGCCCCATCGAGCACCCAGAGCAAATGGCGGCCTATCTGGCGGCTGGCTGCAAGCCGGAAAGCGAATGGCGCATCGGGACCGAACATGAAAAATTTGGCTTTTGCCAGGCAAATCAGATGCCTTTACCCTATTCTGGGGCCTGTTCAATCCAGACCATCCTCGAAGCGCTGCGCGACCGCTTCGGATGGGCGCCAGTTTTAGAAGCGGATAAATTAATCGGATTGACACGAAATGGCGCAAATATATCCCTCGAGCCGGGCGGCCAGTTGGAATTATCGGGCGCCCCTTTAAAGACCATTCATGAAACGGCCAGTGAGCTTAACCAGCATCTAGACGAGCTACGCGGCATCAGCGATGAAATTGGCGCTGGATTTATAGCGCTGGGCGCGGCGCCCATCTGGTCTCATGAGATGATGCCCGTTATGCCTAAAGGTCGCTATACTTTGATGACCGATTATATGGATCGAGTCGGCACGATGGGGAAATTTATGATGTATCGCACGTCTTGCGTGCAGGTAAATTTAGATTTCAGCTCTGAAGCGGATATGGTTCAAAAAATGCGCGTAGCGGTTGCGCTGCAACCGATTGCAACCGCGCTTTTCGCCAACTCACCGTTTTTCGATGGGTTGCCCAATGGCCATAAAAGTTGGCGCAGCCGCGTTTGGCAAGATCTTGATGCCGATCGCACAGGCATGTTGCCCTTCATATTTGAGCCGGGGTTTGGCTTTGAGGCTTGGGTCGAATACGCCCTCGATGTGCCAATGTATTTTGTCTATCGAAACGGCCGATATATTGATGCTTTGGGGCAATCTTTCCGCGATTTTCTGCAGGGAAAATTGCCCGCCTTGCCCGCAGAGCGGCCCAGCCTAAGCGATTGGGCGGATCACTTAACCACTATTTTTCCCGAGGCGCGGCTGAAAACATTTATTGAAATGCGCGGAGCAGATGCGGGGCAGGCAGATCATCTATGCGCGCTTTCAGCGTTTTGGGTGGGCTTGTGTTATGATAAAACCGCGTTGGATGCGGCTTGGGATTTGGCTAAAAACTGGACGGCCGAATTTCGTGAAACGCTGCGGATAAACAGCGCGAGAAGCGGCCTAGCAGCAGAGGTCGACGGGGTTAAATTGATCGATCTCGCCAAAGAGCTTGTTGATATCTCGCGCAAGGGCCTGATCGCAAGGGGCCGCGGCAATGTCGAAACAGGCGCCGTTGATGAAAGCCGTTTTCTAGACCCTCTCTTCGAAAATCTGGCAACCCAAAAAGCCCCGGCGGATCGATTGCTTGGTCTCTACAACAAAGAGTGGAACACAGATTTACGGCCAATTTACCACGCCGCGCGTATCGGCTAGGCTCGCACACGCGCAAAAATATGTTGAACTTTAAACGTTAAGTCTTTCGCCAACTCTGCCTGCTAAATCTTACAGCGGGTAATGGGGAAAGAAAATGGGTGGGTCAGAAAAGACTGTTGTTCAAACAATTATCAAACGCAAAATAAGAAATCCGGAAGAACCACAAGAAAATGGCGGATGGAAAGTGGCCTATGCCGATTTCGTAACCGCCATGATGGCATTTTTTATGGTCATGTGGTTGCTGTCATCGGCAAACGAAGATCAGCGGCGGGGGATCGCGGGATATTTCCGCCCGTCTTCAGACCTAAACCGAGCCGAAACCGGAAGCCAGTCCATGTTGGATAAAGGAATATTGCATGGTGGGGATACATTAGACGCCGCACGTGAGGCCAAGCTTGAAAGCTTGGAAGCGCAATCTTCGAGCGCCGATGAACGACATCAAAACGCAGCGCAAAAAGACCTTAAAGCCATCAAAACGTTATTTTCTGATCTATACAAAGAAAAACTTGGGCGCCCCCTATCAGAGGCCCAAATCGGCCTTCACCTCAGCGATGAAGGCTTCCAGTTTGATTTTTTTGAATCCAAAGGCACTGAGCTTTTTGACGCAAGCCAAAACCCCAAAACAGCGCTGATCAAACTGCTTGATATAATCGCAAAAATGACAGCCCACATAGAATATCCGCTCGCGGTTGAAGCGCATGTGCAAGCCGCGCCTTTGGTGGTAAAGCGACCACAGGATTGGACGATTTCGAGCGCGCGCGCAGGCAATTTCAGCGCAGGAAGGCTGATTTGAAACGCTTCTTTTTAAATCAGGGCTACCACACGGTTGAGATCACGCTCACACATACCCCAGAGGCAAAAACACTGGTCAGTCAATCGATTCATAGCATTCAGGCCGCTTTGGCCGAAGATCTCAGCACAAAGCCGCAAGCCGTGGCCACAACAGTTGAGCTGCCATTCGGGCCAAACGACGCGGCCCAGCGCCTCACACTTAGCCTCTGAAAGGAACCTGCTTTTGCTTGAACCCATATCCGCCATCGATCTGAGCCCAACAAACCCCGGCAACCCGTCGCAGCCCTCGCCGCTCAGCAGCGATTTTAATGCGTTTTTGAATATGCTGACGACGCAACTAAAACATCAAGATCCATTAAATCCGGTTGATTCTGCAGATTATGCCATGCAATTGGCCGCCTTTTCGACGGTGGAACAACAGGTTTTATTGAACCAAAAAATGGATGTGCTGCAAAATAATTTACACCAGAACACTTTGGCCAGCCTATCTAACTGGATGGGAAAAACGGTCAAACTGCCCGGATCATTCACCTATTCTGGCGGCGAAGTCACCGCTTTGATCACCCCGCCAACGGGCAGTGAGAAAACAGATTTTATCGTACAAGATGCTGCGGGGGCGGAAATCTTTCGTCACAGGCTTGGCGCCCAAGATCAAGAATTCGCATGGGCGGGCACCACCTCGAAGGGCG
The DNA here is from genome assembly GCA_016778765.1 of Paracoccaceae bacterium. GTDB lineage: Bacteria > Pseudomonadota > Alphaproteobacteria > Rhodobacterales > Rhodobacteraceae > Thalassovivens. Next base: position 22,350 of record JADHOV010000001.1, read on the forward strand.
CTGTAGCGCCGGTTGGACATTATAATTTCGCCCTTGAAGGCTTTGCGAAAGATCAATCATTAGGAATTTCTAAACTTGCCAGTTTGCAAACCATTGAAGAAATATCGCAACCCGCTGATGACATACTGGTCACGCTTGGAAATGGCCAAACCCTTCCGTGGAAAAACCTTACTGGCCTGCGCTAACGCAGAAAACTTGCACCTGCCAAAGACATCCCTTAATCGATCGGGCAGTCTGAAAGGATAAGCGCCCGTGCCCATCGCCAGTTTAGAGAAATCTTTGCATGCGCAAGGGCTGTTGCAAATACCTGCGCAATGGGTCGCGCTTTCGGGGGGGCGATCAAATCGCGTCTGGCGCGTTTCACAAGCTGGAGCGCAAGATCTCTGCGTAAAACTATATCCACAAACCGCATGGCAGAACCCGCTTTTTGCAAATGATCCTGCAAGCGAATATTATTGCCTAGAAAATTTTCATGCAGAACAGCTTTGTCCAAAGCCACTAGGGTTGGTAGAGACGCCACAAGGGCGATGTTTGGTTTATCACCATCACCACGGGGTCAGTTTCAGCGATCAAACCGCGCCAGTCGGCCAATTGCTGGCGCGCATCCATAGCCGGCCCGCGGTTCCGGCCGATTCAATAGCCATAAGACACGCGCCCTGTGGATCCAGTGAATTAAACGCCCATACTATACAAATTTTGCAACGATGCGAGGGGCCAGAGCGCGCGCTGTTGGAGCGCCTAAGGCCGACCATCCCTGTGAAAAAACCAAAAGAAGTATGTTTAATTCATGCAGATCCGGTGGCAAATAATATCGTAATATCAGGCCAAACGGCCCTGATGATTGATTGGCAAAGCCCTGCTTTGGGTGATCCAATGGAAGATCTAAGCCATTTCTTATCCCCCGCAATGCAACGCCTTTATCGTGGCAAAATACTAAACGCAAAACAGCAAAAGCAGGTTTTAAACGCGTATCAAGCGCAATATCCCCGTTTCGACTTTGCGCGTTTTGAACGATTATACCCGCATTACCGCTGGCGCATTGCCGCCTATTGCCTCTGGCAAAAACTGCAAGGCAATTCAGATTATTCAGATGCGTTTGATCAAGAAGTCACAGCATTAAAGGTTAAAGCATAAGCGGCAAACAATAAACCAAGGCGCCGCCCAAAGCCATCGCTCCGGAAAACAACGCCACCCGCAATAAGGTTGAGTGTGGCGCGGCCTCCTGCGCGGGTGCAGATTGCTGGATCAACGCCGCCTCAACCAAACCCGGCAGGCGGGGGCCAAAGCGCGCCAAAACGCCCGCTGCTTTGGACAAATCGCGCAATAACGCCAGCGGCCCGATACGTTTGCGAATGTAATCCTCAACCACTGGCCGCGCGACTTGCCAAATATTGATTTGCGGGTTCAAAGAGCGGGCAACCCCCTCAACCACCACCATCGTTCGCTGCAATAAAATAAGCTCAGTTCGGGTTTCCATGCCAAATTTTTGTGTTACTTCAAATAAATAGCTCAGCAAGCGGCCCATCGATATTTGCGTTGCATCCATGCCAAAAATAGGCTCGCCGACGGCGCGCAATGCCCGCGCAAATTCATCAACATCCCGATCTGCGGGCACATAGCCTGCTTCAAAATGCACCTCTGCCACGCGTTTGTAATCGCGGCGGATGAACCCGTATAAGATTTCGGCATAGACGCGGCGCGTATATTCATCAATATGCCCCATAATTCCGAAATCATACGCGATAATATCTCCATTCGCAGCCACTTTCAAATTACCCTGATGCATATCCCCGTGAAAATACCCATCGCGCAGCGCATGGCTGAGAAATAATTTTAAAACCCGATCCCCCAACTGGGCCAAATCATGCCCCGCAGCCAGCAGGGCCTCATTATCGCCCAGCGGTGCCCCTTCGGCCCAATCCAGCGTCATCACCCGGCGCCCCGATAGGGGCCAATTTACTGCGGGCAATTGAAACCCTGCATCAACACCCTGCGTATTGGCGGCAAATTCCGAAGCCGCCGAACTTTCAAGGCGCAGATCCAATTCGCCCATCACAACGCCTTCAAAATGTGAAATCACATCCACAGGGCGCAAGCGGCGCGATGCGGGTGACAAAAGCTGCACCATGCGGGCCGCCAAATAAAACGCATCAATATCTTTGCGGAAGGCTTTTTCGATTTTGGGTCGCAGAACTTTCACCGCAACATAAGCACCCGTTTCCAGCAAACGGGCTTTATGAACCTGCGCGATAGAAGCCGCGGCCACAGCCTCGCTGAATTCCGAAAACACCTGATCGGGATCTATGCCGATTTCCTCTGCAAAGCTGGCTTTGGCCTTTGCGACCGAAAATGGCGGCAGCTTATCCTGCAAAATGCGCAATTGCTGCGCCAAATCATGGCCCACTAAATCTGGCCGGGTTGATAATATCTGACCAAATTTAATATAGGCCGGCCCCAAAGCAGACAAGGCGCGCGGGGCAGGCGGCATGGTTGCATCCCCCTTCAACCCCAACCAGGCGAAGGGCCAACCCAAAATACGCGCGGTGATGCGCAGCGCGCGCGGAGCCTCCATCGCATCTAAAACTGCGCGCATGGCGCCCGTCCGCTCAAGCGTGGCGCCCGTGCGCACCAAACGCCATATATTATGCGGACCCCGCATCTAGATTTTCCAACCCGAATGCAAACACGCAATCCCCATGGTCAGATTACGGTATTTGGCGTTTTCGAACCCCGCTTTGCGCAGCATCGACAGAAACGTCTCTTGATCGGGAAATTGCCGAATCGACTCGACAAGATATTGATAGCTATCGCGGTCATTCGCGATAATCTGACCCATCACTGGAATGACATTGAATGAATAGCGATCATACGCCCATTGCAGCGTGGTATTGGGAATATGTGAAAACTCAAGCACCACCAAACGCCCGCCCGGTTTCAGCACTCGAAACGCCTCGTTTAAAGCCTCTTGCGGGCGGGTGACGTTGCGAATTCCAAAGCTGATCGTATACACATCGAAGCTGTTATCTTCAAATGGCAGATGCATTGCATCCCCGACCACCCAATCCAGCTGGTCGTGCATTTGCGCGGCTTCTGCGCGTTTACGCCCTTCAATCAACATCGCTTCGGTTAAATCTAACACCGTGGCATGGGCGCGGCCGGCTCTTTTTAAAAAGCGGAAAGAAATATCGCCCGTACCGCCTGCCACATCCAGTAGGCGTTGACCCGCGCGGGGCGCCAACCAATCCATCATCGCATCTTTCCAAATACGATGTACGCCCCCCGACATCACATCATTCATAATATCATATTTCGAGGCAACGCTGCCAAAAACACCCTGCACAAGATCGGCTTTATCCGCCTCGGATACGGTTTCAAATCCGAAATGGGTTGTGGTTTCGCCCTGATCATTCATCGCAACTGCCTTTACCTTAATAAGTCGTGTTATATAGCGGAACAGCTTGAATACAATGCGGCACTTGCGTCTTTGGCCATCGCGTTTTTACAATAGAGCTTATGCGCAGGGCGATCAGCGCCGCGTGCAGATTCGTAACTGCCCCAAAAGGGGCGCAACAGAAAAGCAATACCATGCCCGAACTGCCTGAAGTTGAAACCGTCATGCGCGGATTGGCGCCCGCAATGGAGGGCGATGTGATAAAATTGGCCCAGGTAAACCGGCCTGATCTGCGCTGGCCCTTTCCAACACAAATGGCAAAAAGGCTCACCGGGCAGAAAGTTCAACGATTGCGCCGGCGCTCAAAATATATTCTGGTGGATTTATCTGGCGGAGAAACCCTTCTGATGCATCTGGGCATGTCAGGGCGCATATTGGTTTCAGGCGACCCGCTGGGGCGCTTTTTGCAAAGCCACGCGGCCATTGGCAAACATGATCATGTGATCTTTCACATGGAAAAAGGCACCCGCGTCACTTTCAACGATCCGCGTCGCTTTGGAGCTATGGATCTGATGCAAACCGCGGCTTGCGAAAGCCATCGATTGTTGCGCGATATAGGCCCCGAACCTTTGGGAAATGCTTTTGATGAACCCTATTTCTTCAATCACATAAAAACACGGCGTGCACCGATCAAATCCTTAATGCTGGATCAAAGTCTGGTCGCGGGTTTGGGCAATATTTACGTATGCGAAGCGCTCTTTCGTGCGGGTATTGCCCCGCATCGTGCGGGGTTTCGATTGGCTCCAAAGCGGATAAAATCGTTGGTTCCAATTATTCGCGATGTCTTGAATGAAGCAATTGCAGCCGGTGGGTCATCTTTGCGCGATTTTCGTCAGGCTGATGGTGAATTGGGCTATTTTCAACACCAATTTGATGTTTATGGGCGCGAAGGCGCACCATGCAACGCATCGGGTTGCAAAAGCTTAATTCGAAGAATTCAACAATCAGGGCGCTCAAGTTTTTACTGCCCCTCCTGTCAAACCTAGAAAGAACGCATTCTGGACATGGTTTTCTTACCCATGCTATGCAGACCATCTGAGGAAACAACCGAAAGCCTGGCGCATGGCCTATGAAACGATCATTGTAACCGTTGAAGATCACGTTGCCCTGATAAAGTTAAACCGTCCGGATGCGCTGAATGCGCTGAACGATCAATTGATGCAAGAATTGGCTGAGGCGCTTGCCGAGGCACAAAGCAGCGATAAAGTTCGCTGCATCATTTTGACTGGGTCTGAAAAAGCATTCGCCGCTGGCGCAGATATAAAAATGATGAGCCAGAAAAGCTTTGTCGATGTGTTCACCGAAGATCTCTTCGCATCAGAGGCGCATAAAATCACGGCGACGCGTAAACCAATCATCGCTGCCGTATCCGGCTATGCTTTGGGCGGCGGCTGTGAATTGGCAATGATGTGTGACTTCATCATCTGTTCGGACACCGCGAAATTTGGTCAGCCCGAAATCAACCTAGGCGTATCGCCAGGGATTGGCGGCACACAACGAATGACTCGCTCGATCGGGAAATCAAAAGCCATGGATATGTGCCTGACGGGGCGGTTTATGGAAGCCGAAGAAGCCGAAAGATGCGGGCTGGTCAGCCGCGTTGTTCCCGCAAAGAAACTGCTTTCTGAAGCGATGGTCGCCGCTGCGAAAATCGCAGAAAAATCTCAAATAACAACAGTGGCTGTGAAAGAAATGATCAACCGATCATACGAAACAACGCTTAACGAAGGGCTACTGTTCGAACGGCGAGTTTTCCATGCCTTATTTGCTACCGAAGATCAAAAAGAAGGTATGGCGGCATTTCTAGAAAAGCGCGAACCGCAATTTCGCGACAAATAAGGAATTTAGAGGATTTTTATCGCTCGAGATGCCATTGCCCTGTTGACTCGTCGCAGAAGGCAGCCTAAAGACGCCGCCTGATACTTAGAAACCCAAACCATGGGAAATTTATTTATGGCCAATACGCCTCAGTCAAAGAAACGCGCCCGCCAGAATGAGCGCCGCGCTGCTGTCAACAAAGCCCGTCGCTCACGCATCCGCACATTCGTGCGCCGTGTGGAAGAAGCGATAGAAAGCGGCGATAAAGATGCAGCCTCAGAAGCGCTTCGTGCTGCCCAGCCAGAAATGATGCGCGGTGTGACGAAGGGCATCTACCACAAGAATACGATCGCTAGAAAAATGTCGCGCCTGACAGCACGCTTGAAAGCGATTGCCTAAGCCTCCTGCGCTTAATTTTTAATCGTCGAACATGTCTAATGCACTGCTTTTAGCGGTGCATTTTTTTTTGCATAAATCGCTTCAAGAGATTCTTTTTACAAATCTCTGAGTCAAGTCCGAAGTTCTGTTGCGACGCCTGTAAGTCTGTTGCTAAGATCTATAAGCGAGTCGTGAGACCCCGGGGGGGGACTGAACAACCGCAGCAAAGCAATTTTGTGAGTGGAACCATTTGGTTTCATGCTGGGGTGATATGCTGTGTGAACAGTACACCACCAAAATTTGGCAGCCTAGCTCTGCCTCAAAATATAGCGAAGTGACTTCGCAATATTCTGTCTTTGAAAGGGCAGATGTGGTGAATTTTTAGTCGTAGGCCCACGGTTTAGTTGGTGGTGAGCGGCGCTTGGGAATGTGGGAAGCAAATTAAATGACTCCGGAAAAATGGCGCGACTTACAATCCTCAATCAAACTGACAATTGGTAATAATAATTATCGAACCTGGATTGACCCGCTGAATTTTTCACATGTGGAAGATGACGTTGCTGTGTTCGATGTGCCCACGACGTTTTTGGGAAATTATGTCGAACAAAATTTTGGCGATGTGATTCTACATAAGCTCAGCGAAGCGCAGGCGCAGATCCGCCGCATTCGGTTTCAAGTTGCCGCGCGCCAAACCGATATCAAAAAGCCGCTGGACACACCGACACGCCAAGACACGCCAAAATCCAGCTCTGCAAAAAATGGCGGTTTCTCGTCAGAGTTTACAAGCGCGCCAATTGATGCGCGCTTCACGTTTGACACATTTATCGTTGGAAAACCAAATGAGCTGGCATATGCGGCGTCAAAACGCGTTGCAGAAGGTGGAGCGGTCACGTTTAACCCGCTGTTTTTATATGGAGGTGTGGGCTTGGGCAAAACGCACCTGATGCATGCCACAGCCTGGGAATTGCAAGCCCGGCGCCCGGATCTAAACGTGCTTTATCTTTCGGCAGAACAATTCATGTATCGTTTCGTGCAAGCGCTGCGCGAACGCAAAATGATGGATTTCAAACAATTGTTCCGATCGGTGGATGTTTTGATGGTGGATGATGTACAGTTCATAGCCGGAAAAGACAGCACCCAAGAAGAATTTTTTCACACGTTCAATGCTTTGGTCGATCAAAATAAGCAAATTATCATTTCGGCGGATCGCGCCCCGGGCGAAATTAAAGATCTGGAAGATCGTATCAAAAGCAGGATGCAATGCGGCTTGGTGGTGGATTTGCACCCAACCGATTATGAATTGCGTTTGGGGATCCTTCAATCGAAGGTAGAACGGCATCAAAGTCATTATCCCGATCTGGTGATTGAGCCCAACGTATTAGAATTTCTGGCGTTGCGGATATCAACAAATGTACGCGTCTTGGAAGGCGCGCTTACCCGGTTATTTGCTTTTGCCTCTTTGGTTGGACGGCCAATCAATCTGGATCTGACTCAAGATTGCTTGGCAGATGTATTGCGCGCTTCCGAGCGCAAGATCACGGTGGAAGAAATCCAACGCAAAGTCTCTGAGCATTATAACATTCGTCTGTCAGATATCATTGGTCCCAAACGCGTGCGCACCTATGCCCGCCCGCGTCAGGTGGCAATGTATTTGGCCAAACAAATGACCAGCCGCAGCCTTCCCGAGATCGGCCGCCGGTTTGGGGGCCGCGACCACACAACCGTTATGCATGGCGTGAAGCGCATCGAAGAGCTCAAGATACAGGATGGGCAAGTGGCGGAAGATCTTGAAATGCTGCGCAGAACTTTAGAAGCCTAAACCATCACAGGCGCCTACCCCGGTTTATCGCCTGGCCGCGGCAAAGATCACAGGGTTGCACTTGACGGGTTTGGCTTTAGCATCAATAAGTACGTAATCATTGGGCACGGCCCTGCCTTGGGCAGCTGAACGGTTCGAAAAAACAGGAGCAATTGATATGAAATTGAGCATTGAACGCAGTATATTGCTCAGAGCGCTGTCGCAAGCTCAGTCGGTTGTTGAACGCCGCAACACCATTCCTATTTTGGCAAATGTGTTGATCGAATGCGATGAAAGCACCGTCCATTTCCGAGCAACCGATTTGGATATTGAGGTGATCGACAAGACCCCTGCGCAGGTCGAGCGCCCGGGCGCCACAACCGTCTCTGCGGTGACCCTGCACGAGATCGTGCGCAAACTTCCAGATGGCGCGTTGGTCACGCTGGCAGATGATGCCACAAAGGGGCGTTTATACGTAGAGGCTGGCCGGTCAAACTTTTCCTTGGCCACATTGCCCAAAGAAGATTTTCCAATCATGGCAAGTTCGGAATATACGGCGAATTTTTCAGCCCCGGCCGCGATGCTGCGCCGTTTATTTGATAAATCTAAATTTGCCATTTCTACAGAAGAAACAAGATATTACCTTAATGGCGTGTACTTACATGTAGCCGATGGCGAGGGCGGGCAAACGCTGCGCTGCGTGGCAACCGATGGGCACCGCCTGGCGCGCATTGATGCGGCATTGCCAGAGGGCGCAAGCGATCTTCCCGGCGTGATTGTGCCGCGCAAAACCGTGGGTGAATTGCGCAAATTGCTTGACGATGATGAGATGCAAATCGCGGTCTCTGTTTCAGAAACCAAAATCCGCTTTGCCACACCCGAAATCACCATGACATCAAAGGTAATTGATGGAACATTTCCAGATTACACGCGGGTTATTCCGCAAAATAACACGCGGCGGCTTGAAGTGGATGCTTCTGAATTCGCAAAGGCGGTGGATCGGGTGGCAACCGTGTCTTCCGAACGCTCGCGCGCCGTTAAACTATCGCTGGATGAAGATCGCTTGGTTCTCTCGGTGAACGCGCCCGATAGCGGCGCTGCCGAAGAAGAGCTTGCGGTGGCCTACTCGGATGAGATGCTTGAAATTGGCTTTAACGCCAAATACCTGCTCGAAATCGCCAGCCAAGTTGATCGTGAGAATGCAGTTTTCATGTTTAATTCCTCTGGAGATCCAACGCTGATGCGCGAAGGCGATGATGCCAGCGCGGTCTATGTTGTTATGCCCATGCGCGTGTAAGGCCAAGATGATCCGCATCTGCCCATGCCCCTCGGCAACGTACAACATCGCCATTGAAATCATGCGCGGGCAATGCTGTATCTAACCAGTCTCCATCTGTCGCATTTTCGATCGCATAAATCGTTGGAATTTAAATGTGATGCGCGGCCGGTCGCCCTGTTTGGCGCCAATGGATCTGGCAAAACAAATATTTTGGAAGCTGTATCGCTGTTTTCGCCGGGGCGCGGATTTCGCCGCGCCAGCGCCGAAGATATGGCCCGACGCCCTGAACATATCGGATGGAAGCTGCGCGGCGCGCTAACCGCGCAGGGGCGTCACCATGAGATCGAGCTAAGTTCGCGAAACGGTGCGGCGCGCAGCACCAAGATTGACGGGAAAACCGCCTCGCAAACCGCGCTGGGCGGCATCACACGCGTGCTCTGGCTGGTCCCGGCAATGGATAGGTTGTGGATCGAAGGTGCAGAAGGGCGACGGCGCTTTTGGGATCGCATTGCGCTGAGCTTTTTTCCAAGCCATGCCGAACACAGCCTGAGCTATGAAAAAGCCATGCGTGAAAGAAACCGTTTGTTAAAAGATCAAGTGACAGATGATCATTGGTATCGGGCGCTCGAACATCAAATGGCCCTTTCAGGGGTGGCCATTATGCAAGCGCGCCAAGCGGCGCTTGCGTATATTCATGACGCGCAAATCGCGGCGAGCACCCAGTTTCCAAAAGCGAAATTAACATTGCTGCAATCCGAGAACGGCCCGCTTCCAGATAGGGTTGAAGATCTATCCGCCGCATTCGCCAGCGCGCGGGCGCGCGACCTGGCCGCCGGTCGCAGCTTGCTGGGCCCGCATCGCACAGACCTCTCTGCGCTTTATCTCAGCAAGGGCATGCCTGCCAAAGAATGTTCAACCGGAGAACAAAAAGCCCTTTTAATTTCAATTATTTTGGCCAATGCGCGCGCCTTAGCAGAGCAGATCGGCGCCCCGCCAATCTTATTATTGGATGAAGTGGCCGCGCATCTTGACGCCCAGCGCCGAGCCGCGCTTTATACTGAAATTAACACCCTAAAAGCACAAGCTTGGATGACCGGTACGGGGCCCGAATTGTTCGAAGATCTGGGCGAGGCCGCGTTGATGTTGGAGCTTGGCGATAGCGGTTCAGGCTCATTTATAAAACCCGCCTAAAAGAGCCGAGCATCAAAGAAAGGCCAGCCTATGTCTGTGAATGCGATTGACTTGCTGCTCTATACTGGCGGACTTTTGGTGCTGTTCCTCACCCCAGGCCCGGTTTGGGTGGCCCTGATTGCCCGCACGCTGGGCGGCGGTTTGGCGGCGGCTGTGCCTTTGGCATTTGGCGTGATGATGGGGGATTTGCTGTGGCCAACCATAGCGATTTTGGGCCTCAGCTGGCTGGTGACACAATTTTCGATGATTTTGATCCTTCTCAAAGCCGTGGCTGTGGTGGTTTTTTGGGGGATGGGACTGGCCTTGCTGCGCAGCACAGATCAAGCGATTGCGCAGGATTCACGCCTGATAAAACCAGGCGCTTGGGCCGGCTTTATCGCCGGTGCAGCCGTGATCATTGGCAACCCGAAAGCAATGTTATTCTACATCGCTATTCTGCCGGGGTTTTTCGATTTTTACACGCTCACATCGCTGGATATGGCGCTTATCGCTCTGCTATCTGCCAGCATTCCCTTCACGGGAAATCTCTGCGTTGCCCTGCTGGTAAACCGCAGCCGGCAGTTTTTCACATCGCCGCAATCGCGGCAACGAATCACGCAAATTTCCGGTGGCTTGCTGATCCTGGTAGGAACGGTGATTCCCTTCACTTAAGCCACAAAATATAGTCTATAGGCGTGACATTCTCTACCAGACCTCGTATATTGTCATTGTAATTTAAGGGATGACAGCAATGTCCAACACAGATCAAGCCGCCAATGAATATGGTGCTGATTCTATCAAGGTTCTCAAAGGCTTAGAGGCGGTTCGCAAACGCCCTGGCATGTATATTGGCGATACCGATGATGGCAGCGGGCTACATCATATGGTCTATGAGGTTGTTGATAACGGCATCGATGAAGCCTTGGCCAAACATGCCGACCATGTGCATGTGAAAATTCATGCCGATAACAGCGTATCTGTGTCTGATAATGGGCGGGGAATACCCGTGGATATCCATGAGGAAGAGGGGGTTTCCGCCGCCGAGGTGATTATGACTCAGCTGCATGCTGGCGGGAAATTTGACAGCAATTCTTATAAAGTATCGGGCGGTTTGCACGGCGTGGGCGTTTCGGTGGTAAATGCGCTATCGGTCTGGCTGGAGCTGCGGATCTGGCGCAACGGTAAAGAGCATGTGGCACGCTTTGAGCATGGCGATACGGTTGAGCATTTGAAAATCGTCGGGGATGCGAATGGCCGCAATGGCACAGAAGTGCGGTTTTTGGCCTCAACAGACACTTTTTCAAACCTTGAATATTCTTTTGATACGCTAGAAAAGCGGCTGCGGGAATTGGCCTTTTTAAACTCGGGCGTGCGGATTATCCTTGAAGATGAGCGCCCAGCTGAGCCGTTGCACAGCGAACTCTTTTATGAGGGCGGTGTAAAAGAATTCGTTAAATATCTTGACCGCTCCAAGAACGCGATCATGCCCGAGCCGATCTTTATTACAGGCGAGCGGGATGAGATCGGTATCGAAGTGTCGATGTGGTGGAATGACAGCTATCATGAAACGGTTCTGCCCTTCACAAATAACATTCCCCAGCGCGATGGTGGTTCCCATTTGGCAGGGTTTCGCGGCGCGTTGACCCGCACCATCAATTCTTATGCCCAATCCAGCGGTATCGCGAAAAAAGAGAAGGTGAATTTCACCGGCGATGATGCCCGCGAAGGCTTAACATGTGTGTTATCGGTCAAGGTGCCCGATCCAAAGTTTTCCAGCCAGACCAAAGATAAGCTGGTCAGCTCGGAAGTGCGCCCCGCTGTTGAAGGGCTGATGAATGAAAAACTGGGCGAATGGTTCGAAGAAAACCCTGCGATTGCAAAAATAATCGTCGGCAAAATAATCGAGGCCGCGCTGGCCCGCGAGGCGGCGCGTAAAGCCCGCGAACTGACCCGCCGCAAAACCGCGCTTGATGTGAATTATCTGGCCGGAAAATTAAAAGATTGTTCCGAAAAAGATCCGTCAAAAACCGAAGTGTTCTTGGTCGAGGGTGATAGCGCCGGTGGCTCGGCGCAAACCGGCCGCGACCGGCGCACGCAAGCCATTTTGCCGCTTAAAGGGAAAATTCTAAACGTTGAGCGGGCGCGGTTTGACCGCATGCTCAACAGCCAAGAGATTGGCAATCTTGTGATGGCGCTGGGCACTGGTATCGGGCGGGATGAGTTTGATCTTTCAAAGCTGCGTTATCATAAAATCGTTATCATGACCGATGCCGATGTTGATGGCGCGCATATCCGCACCTTGCTGCTGACGTTTTTCTATCGTCAGATGCGCGAATTGGTTGAAAACGGGTTCCTGTATATCGCCCAACCACCGCTGTACAAAGTCAGTCGCGGCAAATCCGAAGTCTATCTAAAAGATCAGGCTGAAATGGAAGATTATCTGATCCAGCAGGGTATTGATGGGGCCCTTTTACGTTTGGAAGATGGCGCGGAATTGGCCGGCCAAGATCTGGCCCGCGTGGTCGATGAAGCCCGCCAGCTCAAGCGCGTTCTGGATGCGTTTCCAAACCACTATCCTCAGCATATTTTGGAACAAGCCGCGATTGCCGGCGCCTTCGTTCCGGGCCGAGTTGATGCGGATCTGCAAGGCACAGCAGATAAGATTGCCGCCCGCCTCGATTTAATCGCAGCAGAATATGAACGCGGTTGGAACGGGCGCATTACCCAAGATCATGGTATCCGTTTGGCGCGGATTTTGCGCGGCGTTGAAGAAGTACGCCGCCTTGATGGGCCTATGCTGCGATCGGGTGAAGCGCGCAAAACCGGCAGCTTTACCGAAAGCTTGAAAGAGATTTATGGCAGCGCCGCGACGTTGATCCGCAAAGATCGCAGCCAAGTGATTTTCGGGCCACTCGCTCTGCTCGACTCGGTTTTAAAAGAGGGTGAAAAAGGCCTGTCGCTGCAGCGCTATAAAGGTCTGGGTGAAATGAATCCCGATCAGCTTTGGGAAACCACGCTGGATCCGGATGCGCGCACCTTGTTGCAGGTGAAAGTTGAAGACGCAGCCGAGGCGGATGATCTGTTCACCAAGCTGATGGGCGATGTTGTCGAGCCCCGCCGCGATTTTATCCAAACCAACGCGTTAAGCGTTGCCAATTTGGACTTTTGACGCGGCGGCCTACTGCGCAAACTGCATCGGGCTCAGATTGGTGCAATCAACCCCAGAAACTGGTCAATTTGAGATGTTTCAAGCGACCAGTCACAGACCAGGCGGGTAACCAGCTCTTCCTCTGCAGGGCCATGCGCAATATCGCCAGACCATACTGAAAAAACTGCGCCACCCTGACGCGCGCGTTGCACCACAGCCCGCGGCATATAGGCGAAAATCATATTGGCGGCGGGTTCATACTGAAACCGAACCGCGTCTGATTTGCGCAGGCCCTGCGCCAGATAAGCGCTGTTATCATTTGCTTTTTGCGCCAAGTCGCGCCAAAGATCCTGTTCAAGATAGGCCTGCATTTGCGCGGCAAGAAAGCGGTTTTTTGAAAATAAATGCGCGCCACGTTTGCGCCGCAACTCAAATTCCCAAGCGTATTTAGGATCAAAAAAGATCACCGCCTCTACACCCATCAAGCCGTTTTTCGTTCCACCAAACGTCAAGGCATCAATCCCGCATCGCCACGTCATTTCAGCCGCGCTGCACCCCAAGGCGACAATCGCATTGGCAAAACGGGCCCCATCCATATGAACCGGAAGATCGTAGGCTTTGGCCACCGCACATAGCTCTGAAAGCTCTGAAAGCGTATAAATCCTGCCTTTTTCGGTGATTTGGGTCAATGAAACGGGCCCGCGCTGCGGACCGTGGACATCCCCTTGCGCGGTTCCCAAAATAGCCTGTTCAAGCGCATCAGGCGTCAGCTTATCATCGCTGCCAACGAGGTTTAATTTCGCCCCGCCGGTGAAAAACTCGGGCGCATTGCATTCATCTTCTTGGATATGCGCAACGGGGCTGCAATAAATTGTTGCCCAGGGCGGGCATAAACAGGCCAAGGCCAATGTATTGGCCGCGGTGCCAGTGGCGGCCAAATATACCGCCGCATCCGGGGCCTCAAACAGAGTTTGAATTTTTGATACAACATCCAAGGTGATCGCATCAGCGCCATAAGAGGCGGCATAGCCTTGATTTGCAACGCGCAAAGCCTCTAAAACGGCCTCGGGCACCGGCCCTTGATTATCTGACGCAAAAAACATTCACGCGCGCTCCTCAAACAAATGATCTTCCCAAAACTCTTCATCCACTTCAAATTCAGGAAGGGTTTTTCCACGCACCGACACGCCGGCCGCATGCACCGTCTCGGGGTCTCCGGATATCAAAGGATGCCAATCATATAAGGGTTTGCCCTGCCACAATAAAAGATAAGCACAGCTGCGCGGTAACCAATAGGCATGAGCAGCCAAGTTATCAGGGCGCAAGACGATGCATTCGGGCACAAATTGATGGCGAATTTTATATTGTCCGCAGCCACAGCTTTCATCATCCAGCAAACGGCAGGCCACCCGCGTGAGCGCAACCTCACCAGTGTCTTCATCTTCTAATTTATTTAAGCAACATTTTCCGCATCCATCGCAAAGCGCTTCCCATTCTGCCTGAGATAATTTTGACAGCGGTTTTTCCTCCCAAAACTTGGGGGCAAGACCGCTGCGCTTGATGCCTTCCTCTGCGCTCATAATGCGGCCAAGATTTTTCGTGCCTGATCACAATCACGCTGCATTTGTTCGATCAACGCCTCCAGCCCGTCAAATTTCAATTCGGGGCGCAAGAAATCAACCAAGGCCACAGAAAGGTTTGAACCGTAAAGATCGCCGAAAAAATCGAATATAAATGTTTCTAAATTAGGGGTGTTTTCGCCAAACATCGGCCGCACACCCAGCGAGGCTGCCCCGTGATAGCTACCTTGAAAAGGCCCATCCAGAACATCAACCAAAACCGCATAAACGCCAAGTTTTGGCAGATGCAGACCCTCAAGTGACATATTCGCCGTTGGATAACCAAGCTCACGGCCCCGCTGTTCGCCGCCGATCACAATCCCTTCGATCCGGTGCCAATGGCCCAGCTGGGTTGCGGCGTCGCGCGGTCGCCCCTCGGCCAAGGCGCTGCGGATCGAGGTTGAAGACACTTGCCCTTCACCAGCTTCAATCAATGGCGCGACGGTGACCCCAAAGCCCATTTCTGCACCAAAATGTTGCAAGTCTTCAACCGTTCCCGCGCGACCTTTTCCAAAACAAAAATCCGCCCCCACCACCAAATGGCGCAGCCCAAGACCATCCGCAATCACGTTTTGTGCAAATTCGCGCGGCGTCAGCGAAGAGAGGCTGGTGTTAAAATTCAGCTCATATAGCAGGTCAACGTTAAGCTTTGCCAGGCGCGTGGCGCGCGCCTCCGAGCTCATCAGGCGGAAAGCGGGGCTTTGGGGCACAAAATAGCTGCGTGGATGTGGCTCAAAGGTTAAAATACCCAAAGGCGCTGATAGGGCTTCAGCAGTCTGACGGGCCAAATCAATCACAGATTGATGGCCCAAATGCACCCCGTCAAAATTGCCAACCGCCACGCTGGCGCCTTTGTCTTCGGGGTCAACATAAATATAATCACGAATAATCTTCATACCCGTCAGGTAGCGTTCAAAGCGATCAGAAGCAAGCCACTGCGCGTGCTAGTCAAACTTGCGGCTTGGCGCAAGCACTGTTGCCTCGCCCACCAAGACCCGCCTGCCATCTACTTCACATTGGCAATCAAGAGTCACGCGGCGCCTTGGAAGGTCAATATCTGACACAGTCACTTCGGCGTAAACCAAATCTCCTGGCCGCACGGGCGCTAAAAATTTCAGGCTTTGGCCCAAATAAACGCTACCATGACCGGGCAGCTGTTCGCCAATGACCGCCGAAATCAAACCCGCGGTCAGCATCCCATGCGCAATCCGACCCTGAAAAATTGTATCCCGCGCATAGCTCTCATCCAGATGAACAGGGTTATGATCCGTCGAGACTTGGGCAAATAAGGCGATATCTTCGTCGCTTATCACCTTATGCAGGTGGCGCGACATGCCCATTTCGATATCTTCGATACAAATCGTACCCCTGGGAAGGTTATCCAACATCCGCCGCCTCATAATTACAAGGTAATATTAAACTGAAAAATTCAGCAATTGAGTAACTTTATTACTCAATAGGGCAGATATGCAACCCTTTATATCAGCGCAAAAACCCTATTGTGTATTTTGCACTTTGCTTTTCGGCTTGCAAAAACTGCGCTAGAGCAGCTGGATCAGGATCGTGCCTGGTTTTTGTTTCGCGCGCCGCGAGCCCGCCTGAGATGAACAGCGCATCCAACCCTGCATCCGAGGCGCCTTTAATATCGGTTTGCACGCCATCGCCAATCGCCAATACAGAGGCGGGGGAAATATCCGTTGCCAGCGCCTTTAAGCGGCGAAACGCCAAATCGTAAATCGGCGCAAACGGTTTGCCAAAATACAGACTTTCCCCTCCAATTTGCGTATAAAGCTGCGCCAATGCGCCCGCGCACCATTCGCGATGCGCACCGCGATCCACCACAATATCCGGATTGGCGCATAAAAACTTTAGGCCTTTGTCACGCGCGATCTCAAGCTGCGGCAATATCACTTCAGGATCCACGTTCGAATCAAAGGGCCCTGTACAAACGATGCCACTGGCCTGATCTAGCGCGACACAGGTGATCTGCATCGGGTTTTCAAGCAGTTTGAGCGGCTCAAAAAAGGCTTTATCGCGCGGCTCACCAATGAAATAAACCGCCTCGCCCACCACGCCCTGAAACATCGCGGCGCGGGCGCTATCACCAGAGGTGGCAATGCTATCCCACGCGTGATCCGACACGCCAAATTCTTTGATTTGCTTCGCCACCGAGCTGCGCGGGCGCGGTGAATTTGTGACCAAAATAACCTTTCCACCGCGTTGCCGATAAGCGATCAGTGCTTCATTGGCTGCAGGATAAGCTTCAACCCCATTATGAACGCAACCCCAAAGGTCGACAAATAACGCCTCATATTGATCAGAAATTTCGCTGAGGTTTTGAATGATCTGAGACATTTTTGCGCTCTTTCATTTTAAGCGGGGCGTAAAAACGCCAGAGTCAATCTTATAAAGTTAATTGGGGAACGATCTGTTTTTTGCGGCTCATCACACCGGGCAACACCACGCTATCCCCATCGACGCAAACGTCAAAAGATTTTTCCGCAACAGATTTAACAGCTTCATTCGGCACCAAAAGCGTGGCCTCTTCGGCCAAGATATCGACAACGAACAACAACACCTGATCCACATTATCTTCTTGGGCCACCCGGCCCATCGCCTCCATCAAGGCCGCTTTGCGCGCCAGCACCACATGCGGTGCAGTGGTTTCCAACACCGAGACCCGAAAGGTCTGATCGCCCACCGGAAAGGATTTGCTATCCATGCGCAGCAATTCAGCATCTGAAAAAGCCGATACATCCGATTTTGCTGCAAACATTTGACCAGCATAATCGCTTAGATTGACAGAAAGCTCTTTGGCCAAAGCCTCGGCTAAGGCGCGATCATGATCGGTGGTTGTTGGGCTGCGAAACGCCAGCGTATCAGAGAGAATGCACGACAGCATCGCGCCTTTGACAGCGCGCGGCATTTTTGCAGCATCAGCGCCCATCAAATCATACATGATCGTGGCTGTGCAGGCCAAAGGGCGGATGGTAATATCGATCGGCGCTTTGGTTTCAAGGCCACCCACCAGTTTATGATGGTCAATCACAGCGCGAATATCGGCTTGATTGATTGCATCGGGCAATTCTGCAGGGTTATTGGTATCGACGATTATCACAGGCGCTGCGGGTGCAATCTCTGAGATAATTTTAGGTTTCTCAAGCTGCCAATGCTCGAGCATAAAAAGCGCCTCATTATTGGGCTCTCCCAAAAGGTTTGCTTGCGCCGGAATACCCTGAATCTCGTTGAGATACCAAGCCCATATGATCGGCGATCCCGTGCTATCTGTGTCGGGCGATTTATGGCCGAAAACCTGCAAAACCATAGTGTATTTCCTTCGCGAAAAGACCGATTCGCGCGGTTATACGCGCCCAAGCTGCGCTTGTCACCTTGCCGATCTTTGCGCGTTCACCCGCGCAGAAAAACGGGTTTTTCTGGGCTGGAAAGCTGCGCTTGATAGGCATAGCCGCCCAGATCAAAATCACGCAGGCTTTCCGGCGCGCTCAGGCGGCGGGTGATAATAAACCGCGCCATCGCACCGCGGGCTTTTTTGGCATAAAAGCTTACGATTTTGGGCCCCTTATCCGTAGATTCCATAAAAACCGGCGTCACAACATCCAAAGTCAGCGCCGTCTGATCAACAGCATTAAAATATTCTTGCGAGGCGCAATTCACCAAAACCGAGGCGTTGGTCTTTTCGGCCTGCGCGTTCAGCGCCAGCGAAATACGATCGCCCCAATACTCATACAATGATTTTCCGCGCGGCGTTTTCAGACGGCTGCCCATTTCTAGGCGGTAGGGCTCGATGGCATCCAAAGGGCGCAAAAGACCATAAAGGCCGGATAAAATCCGAAGATGCGCTTGCGCCCAGCGTAGCTCCTCCGCATCAAGGCTCATGGCTTCAAGGCCTTGATAGGTGTCGCCGGCGAATGCAAACGCCGCAGCACTGCGCGCCTGCCGGCCAAAATTGGCAAAGCGCTCTTGATTAAGCTGCGCCAGTTTTTCACTGATGCCCATCAGTTTTTGCAATTGAGCTTGCGATAAAGCGCCGGCAACCTGTGCCAAATCTGCCGCTTGTTCGGGGAATATCGGTTGCGACTGCGCCAAATCCTCGCGAGGGGTCATATCAAGTTTTTTAGCAGGGGAAACAACGATCAACATGGCAGGCCTCCAACTTCTCTTATTCTCTATTTAGGGGCTTTCTAGCAAAATTTCCAGAAAAGCCTCGCCAAAGCGTTGATAACGCTTTTCTCCCAAGAGCTGTTTGAGCGCCTCTGGATTAGACCCAGGCAGCTTGGCCAGCTTCGCCAATAATCCGGCAGAACAACTGAGCGGTTTCTCAATCCCGCTTTCGCCACGCGCCAGATTGGCTTGCACTGCCAAAAGGCGATCAAACACAACGCCATTCTGCCGCCCCGCCAATTTACGCCTCTGAGGGTGCATATGCGCCGCCTCTCCGGCAATGACCTGCAAGAAATCTTGCCCAAAACGATCCAGTTTTTTGGTGCCAATGCCACTAATCCGCGCCATATCATCCAGCGAAGCGGGGCGGGTTTCCGCCATTTCAATCAGCGTTTTATCGTTGAAAATAATATAGGCGGGTACATTCGCAGCCTCGGCCAAAGCGCGGCGTTTGGCCTTTAAGGCCGAGAGCAAAGGCGCATCATCTTCGCTGACCAAAGCTTTGACGCGCCGGGCGGGCGGCGCCGATTTCACCGTATCGGCCCGCAAGGTTAGGCTGGCCGCGCCGCGCAACAGCGGCAAAGCAGCATCGGTCATCCGTAAAGCGCCATGGCGGCTGCTATCGGGGCGGATCAAATCATGGCCCATCATCTGGCGAAATATGGCTTGCCATTGGGATTTTGAAAACTCTTTGCCCACGCCAAACGTCCTTAGGAAGTCATGCCCATGGGCGCATATTTTATCTGTCTTAT
The DNA here is from genome assembly GCA_016778765.1 of Paracoccaceae bacterium. Classification (GTDB taxonomy): domain Bacteria; phylum Pseudomonadota; class Alphaproteobacteria; order Rhodobacterales; family Rhodobacteraceae; genus Thalassovivens. Next base: position 41,945 of record JADHOV010000001.1, read on the forward strand.
TGCCCAATAAAATATCTATAACATGGACTCCCCCGAAGCGCTCATCGCTGCGCAATATTGCTGATAGCGCTTTGCGCACCGCTTCGGTGGCCTCAAAACGATCCGGGGGTGCATCACAAAGATCGCAATGACCGCAAGGCGGCGTGGTCTCATCAAAATATGCCAGCAATGTTTGGCGGCGGCAGATCAAAGCCTCTGCCAGGCCCAATAGCGCGTTCAATCGGCCATGATCGGCGGCGCGGCGCTCAACCGGGGCCAGCCCCTCATCTATCTGCGCGCGACGCAGACGGATATCTTCAGGGCCATAGAGCGTAAGCGTTTCGGCCGGTCCGCCATCGCGGCCGGCGCGGCCAATTTCTTGATAATAACTTTCGATTGATTTGGGCAAATCCGCATGCGCCACCCAGCGGATATCGGGTTTATCCACCCCCATGCCAAACGCCACTGTCGCCACCACGATCAGCCCGTCTTCATTTGCAAAGCGTCCCTCAACAATGCGCCGATCTTCTGCCTCCATTGCGCCATGATAGTAACACGCCCGATGCCCTGCCTCATTTAATGCTGCAGATAACGCTTGGGTTTTGGCCCGTGTACCGCAATAGACGATACCCGATTGGCCTTTGCGAGGGGCTACGAAATCTAAAATTTGCCGCCGCGGGCTGTCTTTTGCTGTAAAGGCCAGATGAATATTTGGCCGGTCGAACCCGCGCAGGAACACTTGCGGTTGCGATCCGGCAAATAATCGTTCGATAATTTCTTGCTGCGTGTCACGATCCGCGGTTGCGGTAAAGGCCGCAACGGGCACGTTCAACACCCGTCGCAATTCACCAATTCGCAAGTAATCGGGGCGAAAATCATGCCCCCATTGGCTTACACAATGCGCTTCATCTACCGCGATCAGCGCGATATTAGAGCGCTTTAAAGCCGCTTGCATCGCCGTGGACGCCAAACGTTCGGGGGCCAGATAAAGCAGCTTTAGCTGACCCGCAGCCAAAGCTTGAAATACGCTATCGGTTTCCTCTTGCGTGTGCCCCGATGTTAACGCGCCAGCAGCCACGCCGGCCGCCTGCAATCCGCGCACTTGGTCGCGCATTAAAGCGATCAACGGCGAGACCACCAAGGTAACGCCCTCACGCAGCAAAGCGGGAATTTGAAAGCATAAGGATTTACCACCACCCGTGGGCATGATGGCCAACACATTATGCCCCTCAACAACCGCCTCAACCACGTCTTCCTGCCCGGGGCGGAACGCATCGAATCCAAACACATCGCGTAAAAGCGTTTGAGGGTTGACCATTCATCACCTGAAATTTGGGGCGGAGCTGCGCGCTTGAAGCGCTGCCAGAGCGCCGGTTTAAAAGGCAGCCATTAGCGCAGTAAAAGCTCAGGAAGAATGTAATCACGTAAAGAAATGATGATTACAAAGGCCACCAAAGGCGCCAGATCCAACGGGTTGGTATTGGGTAAAACCCGGCGCAAAGGCTGATAAATTGGCTCTAATAGGCGGTTTATCCCCTGCCAGATCTGCGCCACCATTGGCTGGTGCAAATTCAAAACCTGAAAATTGATCAACCAGCTCATGATAATATGCACAATCATGATGAAAAACGCGATATCCAAGATCAGCCGCAGCGGTCCATATATTGCCATCATTATTTTGAGTTCCCGTTATTTTTAGTAAACTACCTAGTGAAGCGGATGCCAAAGAACAAGGTGGGCCAGAAGTTTCTGACAAATTAATCCCCGTCAAATTCGGCTTTTGAGGGCCATCCACGATTGCTTTTCACCGCGCCTCGAATTTTTTTAGCCGCCAAACGCCGACGTTGGCTGCCCAAAGTGGGTTTGGTGGCCACGCGCGGCTTGGGGCGCTGCAAAGCTTGCTGCAGCAAAGTCACCAACCGGTTGCGCACAATTTCTCTATTCCGGGCCTGATGGCGTGTTTCATCACATTGCAAGATAAGCGCACCATCTTTGGTCCAGCGCCGCCCAGCCAATCGCTGCAAGCGCGCTTTAACCGGATCGCTCAGGGCTGGAGAACGCGCCGCTTCAAAGCGCAATTCAACCGCCGAGCTCACCTTATTCACGTTTTGACCACCCGGGCCAGAGGCGCGCATGAACTGCTCGCTTAGCTCCCATTCCTCGATGATAATTTTATCCGATACGCGCAGCATGATTTGCCTTTTGAAGTGAAGTGAACCGCAATCCCTTTTTAAGAACAAAAAGGGCCGCTTGAACCAAGCGACCCTTCGAGACTTACGGAGGTGGGCCGGTTAGGCAGCCACCAATTCAGTTGATCCTGCGACCAAGGGTTGCCTTCAGACGCGGCTCTCCTGAACTGTTCCGACACCTCTCTCCAATACCTCTCTAGACACTGGATCACCTCCTTTCACATTGTTGAACTCATCTCTACCGTGGCAGAGTTTACAGCTTTGTCAAACAAATCTTTGCAGAGGAAATAAGCTTTTCGAGGGCTCGGTCAAAAATCCAGCAGATAGGCCGACACCGAACATTACTTTGCGTTTAACACAGTGCGGCATTGGCCGGGCAAATCAGCCAATTGCAACGCCCGCTTCAGCTTTGGACGGGCCTTTGGGCGCGGCGGGCCGGGCGGCTTTGGCTTGACCTTGGGAGGATTGAGAATTCGAGCCACCCATTTCTCTGCCTCTTTACAACCATCGCCTTTCGGGGGTGGCGGCTGGTTCACGCAGTCCTGCAAGCCCGCCGGGCATTTCAGACGCACATGAAAATGGGAATGATGGCCCCACCAAGGGCGGATTTTACGCAACCAAGCGCGATCCCCGCTTGCCTGTTTGCACATTTTAACCTTAGCGCCGGGAAATATAAAAATCCGTGCAACGCGCGGGTCTTGCGCGGCATATTTCAAAAGCTGTAAATGCTGGCCGGTCCATTTGTCATTGGTATAGGCACCTTGCGCGCGGCGCAGCGATGTTGAAAAGATTTCTTCTCGTTGCGCAGGACTCAGCGATAAATCATCCGCACGGCGCAACCATATATCCACATCCAGACCATTTTGATGGCTGGCATGCCCGCTTAGCATTGGTCCGCCGCGCGGTTGCGATATATCGCCAATATAAAGACCGTTCCAACCGCGCAGATTTCTGGCGCGCTGCGACAGTTTTTGAATGTAATCAATCGTCTCAGGGTGCCCCCAATTGCGATTTCGAGACAACCGCATCGCTTGCCAAGTGGGTCCAGATTCTGCCAATTGTTCGGCGCCCGCCAAACAGCCTTTGGCATAGCTGCCAAACGCCGACGGGGTTTGATCCGATCCGGTTTGCGCGCTTCCAAATAGGTTTTTTGCGGCTTTCGCCCCGACCTGAAGCGCTGATCCGGTTAAAATACCGCAAAACAATAACAAGAAAAGCGATGCACTATGCCAGAAACGGATCACCGATACCCCCTTTTTCAAGTTCGCAGCTGGTTAGGCCATCTCACCGCTTTCTTGATCGCCATCTTTATTCACCCATCGTAGCAAAATAAGACCAATGATGAAAAGAAAAATCAATGGCGAAACCCCCAGCCGAGGGCTTTCGGTCAACCAAGTGACCAAGCCAATCAACGCGGGCGCCAAGAAAGCGGTGGCCCGCCCCATCAACCCATAAAGCCCAAAGCCTTCGGTGGCGCGTTCCGGGCTTGTGTGGCGTACCATCATCGTGCGGCTGGCCGATTGCAAAACCCCGCCAATGCCGCCAATCACCACGCCGCAGCTCATAAACACCAAATCGGGCAGCGCAGATCCAGCCGCCAGCGGCACCCCAAAAAACATCTCACGGCTCATATTAACCACGGTGATACAGACTAAAATCAAAATTAAAATTGCCAGCGTAATCACCGGCTTGGGCCCGTATTTGCGATCTACGAAACCGCCCAGCCAGCAAAAAACGGCCGCGGAAAGACCTGCAACAATACCAAAAGCACCCAAACTGCTAATGCCCCAATCCAAAACCAACACCGCGTAAATACCCCCGAAGCTGTAGAGCCCGTTCAACGCATCGCGATAAAACATCGAAGAGAGTAAATAGAACGAAAAGCTTTTGCGGGTCTTCAAACTGAGAATAGAGCGCCACAAACGGCTTAAGCCAGCACGAATGCACATGGGCGATTTTTCACCCGGATCCTCTTTCACCCACAAAAAATATGGAATGATGAAGATCAGAAACCAAAGCGTAACGAAAGGTCCAACGCTGCGCGTGCCCTCTTTTTGCGTCGCATCCAACCCAAATAAAGGGTCCAATTCAAAGAAAATTGTTTTGCCATTCTCTTGCTCGACAAAGAGCAACAACATGATAATCAATGAAACAATGCCCCCGAAATATCCGAAGGCAAACCCATCCCCAGAAATCTTACCGATCTCATCGCGGTTGCCCAAGGAGGGCAATTGCGCATTGGTGAAAATATAGGCGAATTCGGCGCCTATGAAACCGATCCCAAACGCCCCCAACATCCAAAGCATGTTCGAGCCATCCGGCAGCGTCCACCAAAGGCTGTAAGAGCCCAAGACATAGAGAAGCGCAAAGCCGACGACCCAGATGATGCGCCGGCCAGAGGTATCGGCAATCGCCCCTAAAACGGGTGCCCCGAAGCCAATGATTAACCCCGCTATGGTCAAACACAGGGACCAGAGGCTTTGCGCTTGCGCGTCTGCCTGCGTTCCGGAAACCCCCGTAGAAAGGTAATATTCCGCCGCAACCGAAGCAAAATACGGCCCAAAAATAAAGGTTAGCAGCAACGTATTGTAAGGTTGGGTGGCCAAATCGAAAAAATACCAGCCCCAGATCCGTTTGCGCGCGCTCATCATTCCTCCCCAGGCTTCATCCCCATAAGGCAGGCAAACGCAATGAACATCAAGCAGACTTTTTAAAAACTCATATGTTTCGCGCCTTTAGAGACAAATCTATCTATTGCGCGCAACGCCCTAAACCAACACCTCAATCGAATTCTGGGCGCCCACGCCAAATACCCGCTTGTAGCGATTAATCTCGCTTTGAGGGCCCATTGCTTTGCGTGGATTGTCTGACAATTTGACCGTTGGCTTGCCGTCAGCTGAAACGGCTTTGCACACTAAAGAAAATGAATCCAACCCTTTAGAGGGCACCAATCCTCTGAAATCATTCGTAAAATGAGTACCCCAGCCGAAGGACACTTTCACCCGACCGCTAAACTGGTGATGCAGTTTCTGGATCATCCCGGTATCCAGCCCATCCGAGAAAATAACCAGCTTTTGTCTGGGGTCTTCGCCGCGCTCTTGCCACCATTTGATCGCGATTTCTGCACCGCTTGCCGGATCACCACTATCGATACGTATGCCTGTCCACCCCGCCAAATAATCAGGCGCGTTGCGCAAAAACCCTTCTGTGCCATAGGTATCGGGCAAGATAATTCTCAAATTTCCATCATGCTCATCCTGCCAATCCGACAGAACCTGATAGGGGGCCTGCGCCAAATCTGCATCATTATGCGCCAAGGCCGAATAGATCATCGGCAATTCATGGGCATTGGTGCCGATCGCCTCAATATCATGGCGCATGGCGATCAAACAGTTTGAGGTGCCGACGAATTTCTCACCCAAACCTTCCTGCATGGCTTGCACGCACCAATCCTGCCATAAAAAAGAATGCCGGCGGCGGGTGCCAAAATCTGCAATCCGCAAGCTGTCAATCTCGCGCAAAGTTTCGATTTTTTCCCATAATTTTGTTTTGGCGCGCGCGTAGAGCACCTCCAACTCGAACCGACCCATTTTTTTCAACATGGCGCGGCCACGCAATTCCATCAGCGTCGCCAAAGCGGGTATTTCCCACAGCATAACTTCTGGCCAGCTGCCTTCAAATGTCAGCTCATATTGGCCATCGCGTTTTTCCAAATGATACGGGGGCAAACGCAGCCCCTCGAACCACTCCATAAAACCTGGTCGAAACATATAGCGTTTGCCATAAAACGTATTGCCGCGCAGCCAAGTGCTTTCACCACGCGTCAGGCAGAGCCCGCGAATATGGTCCAACTGCTCACGCAATTCACCCTCATCGATCAAATCAGCAAGGCGCACCTGCGATGAACGGTTGATCAAGCTGAACACCACCGTGGTTTGAGGTTTGTTGCGCAGCACGGATTGGCACATCAGAAGTTTATAAAAATCAGTATCGATCAATGAGCGTACGATCGGGTCGATTTTCCACTTGTGATTCCAAACGCGGGTGGCGATATCAACCAAAATCAGCCTCCAATCGCACGCCGGCATCGCACATATCGCGTTGCGCTGCTGCCAATGAGCCATTTACATCAATCCCGCGGCAGGCCCCCAATAAGACCCGCACGGAATATCCCAATTTTGCAGCATCAACGGCCGAATAATTCACACAAAAATCGGTTGCCAGCCCAACTATATCCAAATTGCTAACACCGCAATTTTGCAAATAACCATGCAAGCCAGTGGCGGTTACATGGTCGTTTTCAAAAAAGGCTGAATAACTATCGATCAAAGGATTACCGCCTTTGCGCAGAATAAGCGCCGCCGCATCCTGATTGATATCCGCGTGAAACTGCGCGCCAAAGCTGCCTTGGATACAATGATCTGGCCACAGCACTTGCGGGCCATATGGCATTTCAACCATATCCAGAGGCGCCTTACTATTATGGCTGCTGGCAAAGCTGGAATGCCCCTTTGGGTGCCAATCTTGCGTCAAAATCACCCGATCATATCCGACCATTAAACGATTGATTGCAGGGATGATCTGATCACCTTCCGACACGGCCAAAGCGCCACCGGGGCAAAAATCATTCTGGACATCAATCACCAAAAGCGTTTTTGACATGCTTTAGGCCCTTTCGTCGCGTCACATTACGGCTACAGGGTTATAACAGCGGCGACAGGTTTTCTACCCAACATCGGCAAGTTTTGCATCCTAAAGCCCTAATAAAGCGCGTTTGACGTTAAGATCGGCGTTTGAGCAACAGGCTGATCCGTGGCGTGATACCAATATCCATCCGGCTGCGCGTGCTTAAAACTGGCTTTTGCGAGCTGTCTTTTCGGCGCCGCTCGCGCAGCAAAAGATATAGACCACTCAGCACAATCACGGCTGAACCAAGCATCGTCATCCGGTCGGGAAATTCTTGAAAAAAAACAATTCCATAGAGCGCCGCCCAAAGCATTTGTGAATAATGCATCGGGGCCACCACCGCGGCCTCTCCAATGCGATAGGCTTTAATAATGCAGAGCATCGCCAAGAAACCCAGCACAGCCATACAGCCCAACAAGCCAATATCTTCCAAAGCAATTGGCGTATAGGAATAGGCCGCCAATGGACCCAGAACAATCAAATTGGCAAACATCGGATAAAGCATCAAAACAATCGTGCGTTCCTCATTGCCGATTTTACGCACGATCAAAGATGAAAGCGCACCGCATAAGGCGGCGGTTAAGGCTGCAACATGGCCAAGGGTCAGCGCGGTGCTTGCCGGACGCAACACGATCAACACCCCAACAAACCCCAAGATAACGGCTGCCCAGCGATGGGCACCAACTTGCTCTCCCAAAATCGGAATCGCCAAAACGGTGATCAGCAAGGGCATACAAAACATCAATGCATAGGTTTGCGCCAGCGGCATAACAGAAAAAGCATAAAACGCCGCCACCGCCGTAATCACCGTTGCACAGGTGCGCAGGAACACCCAGATCGGATGATGCGGCATTAGATTATCTTCATTGCGATCAGGCAGATGAAACAAAACAACAAGCGGAAAACTGAACAAAACCGAAAAGAAAATGATCTGGAACACCGAATACGTATCACCCAGCATCTTCACGATCACGTCATGGGCTGAGAAAAGCGCAAAGCCAAGCAAGGCGAACAGCGCTCCGGCGCGATTGGCGGATGTCTTTGACATGGTGCTCTCATTTCTGGTGGGCGATTGGGTAAAATCTCAGATGCGGGAAATAGGCAAGGCGCATCCGCCTTGCCAACGTGCCTTACCCTTACAAGCTGGAGTCCAACGCTGCGATAATCGCATCACCCATTTCTGCGGTGGTGATCGGTGTGCCATCTTCGGGGCCCATAAGGTCTGGTGTGCGCGCGCCTTGCGCCAAAACGGTTTCAATCGCCTGTTCCAACCGCGTCGCCTCAGCGCCCTGATCAAAGCTATAGCGCAACGCCATTGCAAAGCTTAGAATGCAAGCGATCGGATTGGCTTTGCCTTGACCGGCAATATCCGGCGCTGAGCCATGAACCGGCTCGTACAACGCTTTTGGACGTCCATTCGCCATCGGCAGGCCAAGGCTGGCCGAGGGCAACATACCCAAACTGCCGGTCAGCATCGCCGCGGCATCCGACAGCAGATCCCCAAACAAGTTATCCGTGACAATCACGTCAAATTGTTTGGGCCAGCGGCACAGTTGCATCGCGCCAGCATCGGCATACATATGGCTAAGCTCCACATCCGGATAATCCTCATCATGTACTTTCTGAACCACTTCGCGCCATAATACGCCCGATTCCATGACATTGGCTTTTTCCATCGAACAGACTTTATTGCCGCGTTTTCGGGCCAATTCAAACGCACTGCGCGCCACCCGGTCAATCTCGCTTTCGGTATAGCGCTGCGTGTTGATGCCCACGCGTTCATTGCCTTCTTCAAAAATGCCGCGCGGCTCGCCAAAATAAATCCCCGAGGTCAGCTCGCGGATGATCATAATATCAAGGCCTGCGACCACATCTTTCTTCAATGATGAAAAATCGGCCAAAGCATCAAAACATTGCGCCGGTCGCAAATTGGCAAAAAGATCCATCTCTTTGCGCAAACGCAACAAACCACGCTCGGGTTTCACGCTGAAATCCAGATCGTCATATTTCGGGCCGCCAACCGCCCCCAGCAAAACCGCATCGACCTCTTGGGCTTTGGCCATCGTGTCATCATGCAGCGGCGTGCCATGCATATCATAGGCGCAGCCGCCCACCAAATCTTCAAACACGTCAAAAGGCAGGGCGCGCTTAGCCCCATACCAATCGATCACTTTGCGCACTTCGGTCATCACTTCTGGGCCAATACCATCGCCGGCCAAAATAAGAAGGGAGGGATTTGTCATTTTCAAAGACTCCTTCGGAATATGTCATTTTGCAAAAACGGGTGCGTTGGAAAGAGGAGCACCCCCAGCTGCCACGCCCATTTGGTTTATGAGGTCAAAGCCGCCCACTTACACCCAAGGGTGGCTTACTTGCAATTTGCTTTCATAGGCATCGATGGACGCAGCTTTTTCCATCGTCAGGCCGATATCGTCCAAACCGTTCAGCAAGCAATGCTTTTTGAACGCATCCACCTCAAAAGAAAAGGTTTCCCCATCCGAGGTTGTGACGGTCTGCGCCTCAAGATCAACCTCGATGCGCGCGTTTGAGCCTTTTTCGGCGTCTTTCATAAACACATCCACCTGCGCTTTTGGCAGCACAATCGGCAGAATGCCATTTTTGAAGCAATTGTTGAAAAAGATATCGGCATAGCTTGTGGAAATCACGCAGCGGATCCCGAAATCTTTAATCGCCCATGGGGCATGTTCGCGGCTCGAGCCGCAGCCAAAATTATCGCCCGCCACCAAGATCTCAGCTTCACGATATTGCGGCTTATTCAGCACAAAATCGGGGTTTTCGCTGCCATCATCCAGATAGCGCATTTCGTCAAACAGGTTCACACCCAAGCCCGAGCGCTTGATGGTTTTCAAAAAGACTTTTGGGATGATCATATCCGTATCGATATTGATCAAAGGCATGGGCGCGGCAATACCACTGAGTTTTTCAAATTTATCCATTACATAATCTCCCGTACATCTGTCAGCTTACCCGTGATCGCCGCCGCGGCTGCCATCGCCGGAGACATCAAATGCGTGCGTCCACCGCGGCCCTGACGGCCCTCAAAATTGCGATTTGATGTGGCCGCGCAGCGCTCGCCCGGCGCCAGCTGGTCTGGATTCATCGCCAAACACATCGAACAACCGGCCAGCCGCCATTCAAACCCCGCCTCTTTAAAGATATCGGCCAAACCTTCTTCTTCGGCTTGCGCGCGCACCAAACCTGAGCCAGGAACCACCATCGCACGGATACCGTCTTTGATTTTCTTTCCCTTTAGAATTTCGGCCGCCGCGCGCAAATCTTCAATCCGCCCATTCGTGCATGAGCCGATGAACACAGTGTCGATGGCGATCTCGGTAAGGGGTGTGCCTGACGTCAGCCCCATATAATCAAGAGAGCGGGCTGCAGCATCAACTTTGCCGCCCTCAAAATCACTCGAGGCGGGCACGGAAGCCGTGATCGGCAACACATCTTCAGGCGAAGTGCCCCAGGTAACCACCGGGGCGATATCTTCGGCTTTCAGCGTCACGACTTTGTCAAAATGCGCGCCCTCATCCGAAAACAGCGATTTCCAATAGGCCAGTGCAGTTTCCCAACTGGCCCCTTTGGGCGCATGCGGGCGGCCCTGACAATACGCAAAAGTTTTTTCATCCGGCGCGATCAAACCAGCGCGGGCACCACCTTCGATCGCCATATTGCAGACGGTCATCCGGCCTTCCATCGACAAATCGCGAATAGCCTCACCGCAATATTCGATCACATACCCTGTTCCACCAGCGGTTCCTGTTGCGCCGATAACCGACAGGGTGATGTCTTTCGCCGTCACGCCAGGGCGCAATTTCCCGGTGATTTCCACTTTCATATTTTTTGATTTCTTCTGGATGAGCGTCTGCGTGGCGAGAACATGCTCAACCTCAGAGGTGCCAATGCCATGCGCCAAGGCACCAAAAGCGCCATGGGTCGCGGTATGGCTATCACCGCACACAACGGTCATCCCGGGTAAAGTCCAACCTTGCTCGGGGCCAACAATATGCACGATACCCTGGCGGACATCCGAAACAGGATAATAGTGAATGCCAAAATCAGCCGCGTTCTTATCCAGCGCTTCCACTTGAATGCGGCTTTCGGGATTGTCGATTCCTTTGGCACGATCCAGCGTGGTGGGCACATTGTGATCCGGCACGGCAATGGTTTTTTCCGGCGCGCGCACTTTGCGCCCGTTCATCCGAAGGCCTTCAAAAGCTTGCGGGCTGGTCACCTCATGTACAAGATGACGGTCAATATACAGCAAACAAGTGCCATCCTCGGACTCATGCGCCACATGCGCATCCCAGATTTTATCGTATAGTGTTTTCGGGGCGGTCATTTTTAATCCTCTCCCGTAGGGTATGAAAAGATAGGGCGAACGTGTTTTGACGGGCCTAGGAAGGCGCGCGAACCGATTTCATCGCTCCAAAAAACCGCCAAGGCAGACGGGCGCGATCATCCATGTCAAAAATACGAGTCATTGTCATAAACCGTTCATACGCCCAAATTTATGGCGCTTCAAGCCACCCGGGCACGCCAAAAACGTTATGTCAAAACCAGCGCCCTAAGATCCAAACCAGCGCCAGTGCGCCGCGTTAACATGCGCCCTTTAAGAGCGCGCCGAAGGCGGCCAAGCCAGCCGTCGCCTGCGCAGAGCGATGCAATGCTCTGCGGCTTGCCTGTTGCCAGAAAACCTCAATCCGGGCATGCGCAAAGGTTTGATTGAGATTTCATATCAGCCATGTTACGCTTTTGCTATGCTCAGCGTCGGAGCTTTCGGCGTAACAACATGGAGGACACAGTCCTGACACTATCAGTCGATGCAGCAGGCGCTGCAGCTCAGCCTTCTTATTTAGAAGGGCATAAACCGGTCTCAAGTGAAACGCTTCTTGCCCGGATCCTTGACTCCCTCGCCGAAGACAAAGCCGAAGATATTGTAGATATAGACCTGCGCGGCAAAACCGCGATCGGGGATTATATGGTGATTGCCTCAGGGCGCTCTACGCGGCAAGTCGCGGCGCTGGCAGAAAAATTGACAGACCGGCTGAAGCAAGAATTTGGACGCCTGTCCAAAATCGAGGGCAAAAACACCGGTGATTGGATACTCGTCGATACGGGGGATATTATTATACATCTCTTCCGCCCAGAAGTGCGCGAATTTTATCAGCTGGAAAAAATGTGGGTGCCGCTTGGCCAGCAGGCAAAGAACGCCTGATATAGCCTGAAAATGCGTCTCACCATTTGTGCCGTTGGCCGGTTGAAATCCGGCCCCGAACATCTTTTGATCACCGATTATGCGACCCGGTTCAATCGCATGAGCAGGTCGCTAGGATTGGGCCCTTTGAAAATTCAAGAAGTTGAAGATAAGAAAAATATTGGCATGTCAGCAGAAGCTGAATTGCTGCGCAAATCCATCCCCAATTCGGCCAGTATCTGCGCGCTTGATGAGCGCGGCCCGGTGATGAGCTCGCCACAATTCTCGCGCTATATGGCCGCGTTACGCGATCAGGGGGTCAGCGATTTGGCCTTCGTAATCGGCGGCGCCGATGGAATTGATCCAAGCTTGCGCGACGCTGCCCATGCGCAATTGTCTTTTGGCAAAATGGTCTGGCCGCATCTTTTGGCGCGGGCGATGCTCTGCGAACAAATTTACCGCGCCGCCGCAATTCTTGCCGGCACCCCCTATCACCGAATATAAAGCGCTAACCCTATAAGGTACCGCCCCGAGATGAACAGCGATCGGCAAGCCTAAAAGCCACATTGCGCCAAGGCCAAGGCTTGCACCCCGATGCAGCGCAGCCTAAATCGGTTAAAAAAGGAAATCAGCATGGCAGCAACACCTACAGTTCTGTGTATTTTAGACGGCTGGGGCTGTGGCACCAGCGAGGTCGGTAATGCTCCAAAACTAGCAAAAACACCTTGCTTTGATCACATTATGGAAAGCTGCGCGACAGCAGAATTAATCACATACGGGCCAGATGTCGGCCTGCCTTCGGGGCAAATGGGAAATTCAGAAGTTGGTCATATGAATATCGGCGCTGGGCGCGTGGTGGCTATGGATCTTGGCCAAATTGATCTAGCGATCGAAAATGGCTCTTTTGGCCAAAACGCAGCGCTTCAAGCGTTTATCGGACAGCTTCAACGCAGCGGCGGAACTGCGCATGTGATGGCTCTTGTGTCCGATGGCGGGGTGCATGGCCATATCGCGCATCTGCTTGCAACGCTGCAAGTGCTGAGCGCGGCAGGCGTGCCCAGCTGTATCCATGCGATCACCGATGGCCGCGATGTGGCCCCGGGAAGTGCGCTTGGCTTTATCGAACAGCTCAGCGCCGCGCTGCCTGCGCAAGCGCAGATCGCCACCGTGACGGGCAGATATTTTGCGATGGATCGCGACAATCGCTGGGAGCGGGTTCAAACCGCTTATGATGCAATCGTGGCGGCGCAAAGCAGCCACACCGCCGCAACAGCCGCGCAAGCGATCACCGCGGCAGATCTGGCCGGCATCAGCGATGAATTCATCCCCGCAACGGTTGTGACCGGCTATCAGGGCGTTTCGTCAGGCGATGGGCTCTTCTGTTTAAACTTTCGCGCCGATCGGGCGCGCGAACTCCTAAGCGCTCTGGCCGATCCGCATTTTGATCATTTTCAAAGCCATGCCCAACCCGCCTGGGCGGGCGCATTGGGCATGGTGGATTATTCCGAAGCGCATGCCGGTTACATGCAAGCCTGCTTCCCCAAAACACCCGTGGTAAACACTTTGGGGGCGTGGGTGGCACGGCATGGCAAGCGCCAGTTTCGCGTTGCCGAAACCGAAAAATATCCCCATGTCACTTTCTTTCTGAATGGTGGCACAGAACAAGCAGAACCTTTGGAAGAGCGGTTCATGCCGCACTCTCCGAAAGTGGCAACCTATGATTTGCAGCCCGAAATGGCCTCTGAGGCTGTTACAGATCATCTGATCGGCGCGATCACTGACGCCTATGATCTTATCATTGTGAACTATGCAAATCCCGATATGGTTGGCCATACGGGGGATTTGAACGCCGCCATCAAAGCCTGCGAAGCTGTTGACCGTGGCCTTGCGCGGGTGTTGAATGCGTTAGAAGAAACCAATGGGCAAATGATCCTAACAGCGGATCATGGAAATTGTGAAATGATGGTAGATCCGGAAACGGGGCAACCCCATACCGCGCATACGCTTAATCCAGTGCCGGTGGCGCTGATCAATGGCCCCGATGGCAGCGCGTTAAGGTCGGGGGGGCGGCTGGCAGATCTGGCGCCAACGCTCCTGCAGCTGATGGGGCTGGACTGCCCCTCCGAAATGACAGGCCGCAGCCTGTTGCTGCCATGAAGCAGCTTTTCGCCCTTCTCGCTTTGCTGACCTTATTTGCGGGCCAAGGCAATGCCCGTGATTTGGCCCGCAGCCCTCACAACCTGGTAGAGGCCGCCCAAAAAGCTGCAAACACGCTGGATCAAGCCACCGCAAGTCTGGTGCGCGCAGAAACCGCATCAGATCGCGTGCGGGCCTTGACGCAATCAATCAGAAGCATCGAACACGCCTTAGCTTTAGTGCGCCAAGGCCTGCGCGAAATGGCGATGGAAACGGCGGCGATTGATGCCCATCTCACCCGCCAAGAGGATGAAATCGGACGTTTGCTTGGAGTGCTGCACAGCATCGATAAAGACGCGGTTTACAGCAGCCTAATCCACCCCTCTGGCCCCTTGGCAACGGCGCGGGCGGGCATGATGCTTTCAGATATCGTGCCGGCATTGCAAAATCGGGTCACGGCGCTGCAACGCGAATTAGAGGATCAAAACGCGTTGATCGCATTTCAAACCGAAATCCGCGATGCGTTAAAGCTGGGGCTGGGCGAAGTGCAGCACGCTCGCACTGCATTGGCCAGAGCGCTTGCCGATCGCAAAGACCTGCCCCGCCGCTTTACCGAAGATCCATCAAAAACCGAAATCTTACTGACCGCTGCCGATAGTTTAGACGCTTTCGCAGACGGCGTTGCGATCATCGCTGCCGATGAAGTGCCCGGATCGCTACCCTATATCGGGAATCGCAAAGGCGCGCTTCCCTTTCCCGTAGCGGGGCGGATCATCCGCCAATTCAATGAAACTGACGCGGCGGGGATCGTTCGCCCAGGTTTGGTTATTGCAACAGCCTCACAAGCCATCGTTACAACGCCCACAGCCGCTACGATACGCTATCGCGGGCCCCTGCTCGATTATGGGCAAGTGTCGATTATCGAACCTCAGATAGGGGTGCTGATCATCGTTGCGGGCATGGAAACAGTCTATGGCAATATTGGCGAAGTGCTGCCGGCGGGCAGCCCGATCGGCATCATGGGCGGTCAATCACAAAGCTTTGAAAAAATAATTGAACAAACTGTGATGGGCAATGGTAGCGAGCGACCAGAAACGCTCTATATAGAGGTTCGAAACGACAATATTCCGCAGGACCCACTGCTTTGGTTCGGCCAAGGAAAGGATCTTAAGAAATGAGTAGGTTGATTTTGGCCGCAGGGTTTGGCCTGAGCCTTGGGGTGATGACAGCGTTGCAATTTGCGGCACCGGTTTTGGCGCAATCCAGCAATGAGCGCAGCAGTGTCTATGAACAGCTTGATCTTTTCGGTGATATTTTCGAACGCATCCGCTCGCAATATGTGGAAGAGGTGGACGAAGCTGAACTGATCGAAGCCGCGATCAATGGTATGCTGACCTCACTGGATCCACATTCCAGCTATATGTCGCCAAAAGCCGCTGCGGATATGCGTGTGCAAACCCGTGGTGAATTTGGCGGGCTGGGCATCGAAGTTACCCAACAAGATGGGTTTGTGAAAGTTGTCTCGCCCATTGATGGCACGCCCGCAGATGCTGCGGGCATTGAAGCGGGCGATTTTATCACCCATGTTGATGGCGAAACGGTGCTTGGCTTAACGCTCAATCAAGCTGTGGAAATGATGCGCGGGCCGGTTGGCTCTGAAATTATCATCACGGTGGTGCGCGAGGGCGAAGATGAACCTTTCGATGTGTCAATCATCCGCGATACGATTAAGCTTACGGCAGTGAGATCGCGCGTTGAAGGCAGCTCGGTGGTGCTGCGCATCACCACGTTCAACGATCAAACCTATCCCAACCTTTCTGACGGGATTGCCAAGCAAGTTGAAGAATTGGGCGGCATCGACAACGTAAACGGATTTGTGTTGGATTTGCGCAACAATCCGGGTGGCTTGCTCTCGCAAGCGATCCGCGTGTCCGACGCGTTTTTAGAGAAGGGCGAAATCGTCTCAACCCGCGGCCGCGATCCGCAGGACGGAGATCGCTATAATGCCTCGCCCGATGATCTGGCCGAGGGCAAACCCATTGTGGTGCTGATCAATGGTGGGTCTGCCTCGGCCTCGGAAATTGTGGCCGGCGCGCTGCAAGATCATCGCCGCGCCGTGGTTGTGGGCACGCGCAGCTTTGGCAAAGGCTCGGTACAAACGGTCATGCCCTTGGGCGGTGATGGTGCGATGCGCCTGACAACCGCCCGCTATTACACGCCATCAGGGCGCTCGATCCAGGCTTTGGGTGTCTCGCCTGATATTATCGTTGAGCAACCGCGCCGAGAAGATAACGAAGAGGCCGAAGATGAAGACGGTAAAAGCCAGCGCCGTTCAGAAGCGGATCTGCGCGGATCCTTGCTGAATGACAGCCTCAGCGATGAAGAAATTGAGCAGATTGAAGCAGACCAAGCCGAAGCTGAAATGGCTGCTAAACTGCGCAATGACGATTTTCAACTGTCTTACGCAATTGATCTTCTCAAAGGCATGATGGCGCTGGCGGGGCAAGATTAAGCCGATGACGCCAGAGCAGATTGCCGCGCTACCTTATCGACGCAATGTCGGGATTATGCTGATCGACAAACGCGGATATGTATTTGTGGGACAGCGGCGCGATAACCATTCCGATGCTTGGCAAATGCCGCAAGGTGGAATAGATCCAGGAGAAACGCCAGAAGCGGCGGCTTGGCGGGAATTGGAAGAAGAAACCGGGGTTGCGCCTGCCTGCGCCACGTTAATTGCCGTGTCAAAGGGCTGGGTGAGCTATGACTTGCCTACCGATCTGGTACCCAAACTCTGGCAAGGCAAATATCGGGGGCAAGAGCAGAAATGGTATCTGATGCGATTTGAGGGCGCGGATCAGGATGTGAATATTCAAACAGAGCATCCCGAATTTTCCGCATGGGCTTGGATGCGTCCGGCAGATCTGATCGAGAATATTGTGCCGTTTAAACGCTCAGTTTATGACGCCGTTTTAAACGAATTCGCAAATTACTTGCCCGAATAAGCCACGCCCAAACAGGCCTGCCTTACGGGCGCAGGCTTCATGGCCAAAACTGTAAATCCGGGCGCGCACTTGCTTTCAAATCCTACAAATGACGCAGCCCAAATCGCGAGCTTACGCACGCAGCGCGGCGCATGATCTAACTGGGGCGCCGCAAAAATTTTGCCTTGACAAGAGGTTTTATCAGCTGGCGGAAAACTGGAGAATATTCTGGGATGGATGCACCAATTCAAAGATGGTTTTGTGAATATCCTGCGCGGTCAAACCAGCATCTTTGTACATTTCTTGCGGCGATCCGTGGTCAATAAAGCGATCTGGTAAGGTTAAGGTGCGCAATTTCACCCCCTGCTCCAACTGACCTGATTGCGCCAAATAATGCAGCACCATAGCCCCAAACCCACCAACCGAGCCCTGCTCAACCGTTACCACCGCCTTATGGTGGCGCATCAATTGCGTGATTAAATCTGTATCAAGCGGCTTGGCAAAGCGCGCATCGGCAATCGTCACGCGAATACCCTGCTGCGCCAACGTGATTGAGGCTTGCTCAATTTCGCCCAAATGTGCCCCAAAAGAAAGGATGGCGACATCCTCGCCCTCTTGCACAATCCGGCCTTTGCCGATCTCGAGCACGTCGCCGCGCGGGGGCATGGCAACCCCTGTGCCGTTTCCACGCGGATAGCGAAAGGCGATCGGGCCAGCATCATGCGCCGCTGCCGTGGCCACCATATGCATCAACTCGGCCTCATCCGAGGCAGCCATCACGGTAAACCCCGGCAGATTGCTCAGATAGGCGATATCAAACGCCCCCGCATGCGTGGCACCATCGGCCCCAACCAAACCCGCGCGGTCAATTGCAAAACGTACCGGCAAACCTTGCAGCGCCACATCATGAACCACTTGATCATAGCCGCGCTGCAAAAAGGTTGAATAAATCGCACAAAAGGGTTTCAGGCCGCTGGCCGCCATTCCTGCGGCAAATGTCACCCCATGCTGCTCCGCAATCCCGACGTCAAACACGCGCTTTGGAAAGCGGTCCGCCAAAATATTGAGACCTGTGCCCGATGGCATCGCCGCGGTTACCGCAACAATATTGGGATCGCGTGCCGCTTCATCGCACAGCGCTTGCCCGAATACTTTTGTATAAGCCGGCGCGTTGGGTTGCGATTTTGCCTGGGCGCCGGTTGCAACGTTGAATTTTGATACGCCGTGATATTTATCCGCAGCCTGTTCTGCAGGCGCGTAGCCTTTGCCTTTCACCGTGCATGCATGGATCAACACCGGGCCCGTTGCCCGCGTGCGCGCCGCGCGCAATATCGGCAACAACTGGTTCATATCATGGCCATCTATCGGGCCAATATACTCAAATCCCAATTCTTCGAACAAAGTGCCAGAGCCGTGCAAACCTGTTACCAATTGGCGCGCGCGCTTAGCGCTGTCGCGCAAGGGTGAGGGCAGGGCCGATTCAAACCCTTCCGCCAGCGCCTTCATTTTCGCCAAAGGTTCGTTCGAATAAAGCTTAGAAAGATAAGAGGACATCGCGCCCACCGGGGGTGCGATCGACATTTCATTATCGTTCAAAATAACAAATAAGCGCCGGCCTTCGCTGCCAGCGTTGTTTAAGGCTTCATAAGCCATACCCGCGCTGATCGAGCCATCGCCGATCACAGCGATTGCATCCCCCGTCGGGCGCCCCATATCGCGCCCCACGGCAAAGCCCAGCGCCGCAGAAATAGAGGTTGAGCTATGCGCAGCGCCAAAGGGATCAAATTCGCTTTCGCTGCGTTTGGTAAAGCCGCTTAACCCATCTTTTTGCCGCAAACTGCGGATGCGGTCACGCCGGCCCGTAAGAATCTTATGCGGGTAACATTGGTGCCCAACATCCCAGATCAATTTATCATGCGGCGTGTTAAACACTGCGTGGATCGCCACGCTCAATTCGACAACCCCCAGCGAAGAGCCCAAATGCCCGCCAGTTTCGGACACGGCCGAAACAACCTCGCTGCGCAACTCATGTGCCAATTGGATAAGTTCTGAATCTTTTAGGCCTTTCAAATCTGCAGGGCCTGCAATTCGCTCGAGCATGGGAAGATCAGAATGTTGCATCAGACGCGCCTCCTAAGCGAGAGAAAAAGCGTCACATTCAAGGAGACCCTGAATGTGACGCCAGTCTCCTGTAGCCAACAGGATGGGAACCGGGGTGTGGAGACCCCGTATTTGACCCACGGGAAAATGGATCAAATCTGGCGGGGATCAGGGGCGGCATTACCGCCCACAATCCTATTCGTAAACCGGCGTGCCCGTGGTCGCGAGCTCGGGCCAGTATTGGATCACATTGGTGCCCTGCAGCGGCTGTTGATAGCCTTTGTGACAGGTTTTACACGCCGCTTTTGGCGCATCCCCATGCAAAGTACCAAGGCGGTTCTCAGGATAAGTATCACCCAATGGGATCAGATACTCGGTGTTCATTTCCTGAACCATTCCGATACCCAGCGATTCTGTGCCCCATTGAGGCGTCACTTGCTCGGGATCATAGAATGCCCGCGTATTGTGGCAGAAGACACAGTTCACACCCAAAGAGTTACTGACATAATTCATCAGCGCATAGGTGCGTTCTGCATTCTGAATGCTCGCCACATCCGGATCGGTGATGTCTTCATCGGTCCGGCTTTCCAAACTGTGCACCCCAATCACTTCACCATCTACCAAATACTTCTCAAGCGCATCAGAGGGCAAAGAGCTGTATTGGCTGAGCGGCGTGACCCGGTTCTGGTTCGACGACCATCCCGCGGTAGACGCATTGACCGGCGTCACTTTGAACCAAATGTCGCTGGGCACATTTTGTCCCCGGTGACAGGTCATGCAGGTCACCCCCACCTCTTTATTGGCGTTGACATGACCATCCCAGTTTTCATTGATATTCTGGGTCATTTGGATCATCCGGCGGGCCACAACTTTGGTGTAGAGTGTATCTTCACCATAGGTTTCGACATCGCCATCCCCGTGACAATAAGCGCAGCCTTCTTCGGGCGCTACCCAGCGGGTCATCGCCGCCATCACCCGGTTGAAGTTATCCTCCGTAACATCACCCAACACTTGAACGTTTTCATAGATGTCTTTGGCCAGCGCATCGCCAGCCTCGGGGATATAAGGCTCATCCTCGATCAGCTCGGCAATATCAGGATCCGGAATAGCCAGTTCGGCTTTAAATTCCGGCACTGACATACCCGTGCCGCGCGGCCCGGTTTGCAGACTGTCCGTGGCATAGGGTTGCCCCCAGGCCACGATCATGATCGCCACAAAAACAGCCCCGCCTACGGCGCCAACCAGAATGCCAGGCCCGAACACATCTTTCGGGTTCTCGCGATTCCATTTGTTAAACCAATTCGGAAGCATGCTATCACTCCTTGCCTATAAAGGCTTCGTATGAGCCATAGCTGTCATAGCCATACGAGCCGTCATACATAGGCGCAAAGTTATGTTCTTGTGCCCAGATGAACCAGTTATCGACAACCGTGCCGGTGAGAAGGATCCCAATACCACCCGTGATCGGGGTGAGCACTGCGAACCACCATGCCCAGCGGTGAATACCCTCCATGGTCGCGTTAAAGCCCATCGTCCAGCGCCAGAAAAGGGCTGCACGCTCAGAGGCGGTGCCGCGATCATAGATCTGCTCGAGCTCGCGATCACCGCCGAAACGGGTCACCGCCAGAATGGTCGCCCCGTGCATGGCGAACAGCAGAACCGAGCCATAGAGGAAGACAATCGACAGAGCATGGAAGGGGTTATAATAAAGGTTGCCATAACGAATTGAGAACGCGGTGGTCCAATCGAGATGCGGGAAAATGCCATAAGGCACAGCCTCAGACCAGCTGCCCATCAGGACGGGCCGGAACAAGCCAAGCACCAAGAACAACCAAATCGCGCTGGCGAAGGCCCAGGCCACATGTTTGCCCATCTTTTGCTCTTGCGCCAAAAGATAGGTCCGCAACCACCAAGTGCACACCGAGACCAGCAAGAAGAAAGAGGCGATGATATAAAGCCCTCCATCATTCAAGGGTGGCATGCTGAGCCCGTGCTCGGGGCCCGGAGGTTCTAGCGCCAGCCAGAAACCCTGCCGTAGGAACTCTGGCAAAGACCAGCCCACCTGCGCCAACATGCTGATGCCAACGATAAAGAACCAGGCCAAGCCGGTTGCCAGACCGATCATACCCGTCCAGCCCAAATAAACCGGGCCAAGCTGTGCGTTTCCGATCCAACCGGCCAGATTGGAAAACCAAGGGGTTCCCATCCGCTCGGCCGCCATCGTGCCCGTTTCATTATCCAAGCCCATCTCCGCAGGACCGCGAACTTGCACTTGGGTGAATATGTTCTGATATTCAATCATGATTACATCCCCACCTGTGATGGCCAAATCGGCAATTCAAGCCACCAGTTCCACCATTCAGGCCAGCCTTTTGTCCAGACCGGGCCGGAAATAATGATACAAACGGCGGAAAAGAAAACCGCGTTAATCGCCAGTAAAAATCCAAGGCGGTGGATCCCCAACGTGCCGATCGAATACCCGATAAGATCGCGAAAGAACGTATCTTCGTGATCAGGGCCCATCGCTTCTTGGCCTTTTTCGGGATTGGCCGCGCTCAGGATCAAACCGCCATGCAATGCCAACGCCAGCGTGGTGGTAAAGAATAAGGTTACCGCCAGCATATGGGCTGGATTATAATGGAAGTGTAAATATGCATAACCCGTATTGCTGACCCAATCGAGGTGGCTGAAAATCCCATAGGGAAATCCATGCCCCCAGGCGCCCATTAATAAGGGCCGAAATACGACCAAAGTCATATAGGCAAGAATTGCAAAGCTAAACGCAAAGGGCACATGATACCCCATGCCGAGCTTTCGACAAATCTCGACCTCGCGCAGCGCCCAACTGATAAAGGCACAGACTGCACACATTGTGATAATCTGCCACAAGCCGCCCTCAAGCAGCGGGGCCAGACCCAATCCATATTTCAAGTCAGGAGGTGCAATATTGATCAACCAAGGGTTAAACGTGCCTTGCTGTGAGGCCCCCCAGAAGATCAGCACGGTTCCCAACAGGGCAAAAAATGCTGTCGTGACTCCGAAGAAGCCTACATAAAAAGGCCCCACCCAAAAGTCGAACAGATCGCCCCCGATCAACGTCCCTCCTCGGACGCGATACTTTCTTTCGAAGCTGAGCAATGCCATCTAATTTCTCCGCTCTTACCGGCCTTTCGCACCTGCGATGGCCGCCTTCTGTGAATGTGACTAGCCGCGGCCGATCCCAAAAGGGATCGCCCGCCACTGTCTTTTGTGAAAACTGTCCGATGGCCCTTTTAATAAAGAGCCATCAGCCAATTAATTTGCAGCAGCTGCTATTTCGAACCAGTTGAAGCCATCCGTGCTGAGCAGCACCAAATGGATCATCGCGGCCAGTAGAAACAGGAAAACACCCTGCGCTACAAAGACACGACGCGGATCAAAAACGAGCCAGATTTTGTAAAACTTAGCCATTATTCAATCCTCCTCAAAACCACGGAAACACGATGAACGTAGCAATGTGGGCAACCACAGCTACGGCAACGAATAACCACATACCACTCAGATATACTGAGTGAAGCTCTTGAGCTTGCTCGTCTGTTAAACCTGTAAACGACAGGTCACTTCTATCAGCCATGAACTTTCCTCCGGAATGTTAAGCCGACGCCGCAGTGCCCCTGCGGCCGGGTCCTTTGGAGCTTTCACCCCGCCGGGTCCTGCCCCCTCAAAAGAGGGGTCAGTTTCGTCTTCCCAACCCTTTCAGGCCGAGAAAATTAGAGGTGTGATCCGATCAGCCTCAGCCCAGGCACGCGCAAGCGGCCCATGCAGCATCAATGTCTGTTTGCGGATCACATCCAGCACCCAAGCTGCCGTGGCAAAGGGGATTGCCAAAACAAAAATGAGGCTGAAGTAAATCATGAATTCCGAGCTGCGCCGCGTGGTGCTGCGCGCTTTTGGAACGTTGGAAGTAAAGTCCGTCATCTGTCGGTCCTTTCTAAGTTACAGCCGATCCAGAGGAGTCGAGTGCCAATACAGTTTCGATCACAACCCGCTCAGCACCTTGCGCAAGTGCGGCTTTTTCGGCGGCATCTCGCAATGTTTTTGCCGCGGAAATACGGGTTAAAATCGGGTGTTGCTCAACGATGCGATCCAGCGCGTTCTGCGCATCGGCATCCCAAGGGAAATCACGGCGTAAGGTGGTGGGGGTAGCCTCCGCGCTGTCCATTTCACTGCCCAGAGGCAAAATATGAAACAGCGCGTCAAACAACCCGTTGCACACTTCTTGCAGCAAATAGGTCGCACCGGCATAGCCCATCATCGGCGTGCCGGTAGCGCGCCGGATCGCCGCGCCTGGAAAAGAGGCGGGAATAAAGGCCGGGCTGGGCCCGTGACCGCCTTTTAATTCTGCCAAATACATTTTTTCATTGATGCTGCCCAAAACAATCAAGGGGCGTTTTTGCGCCATCAACGCGCGCACCTCGTTATTATTGGTCTTGCTGCCCCGCGAGCGGGCCACGGCAAAGGCGCAGGGCAATCCTAAATCACCCTCTAAATAATTGCGAATTCCGCGTGCATAGGTTTCATTGGCCACGATTGCGAACCCGGCTGTGGCAAAGAAATCCTGCGTCACCGAGCGCCATAAATCCCAAACCGGCTTGATCGTGGAATGCTTTTCCTGTTCGATAAACGGCTCGGGATCCAATTCCAACAGCTCGCCCAATTTGCGCAGGAACAGCGTGGTGCTTTCTACCCCAATCGGCGCTTGCAAATAGGGCTTCCCAAGCACTTCGCATAAGCCGCGGCCGAATTCGCGATACATACAAATATTCACATCCGCATTCACCAAATCGCGCATTTCGGCCACATGCGCGCCAAGCGGCATCACCATATTCACTTCGGCGCCGATACCCTCCGCCAAACGGCGGATCTCGGCCAAATCACTGGGCATGTTAAACGTGCCATACATCGGGCCCAAAATATTGATCCGCGGCTTTGCGCCATCTTCGCGCTTTTTCTCACGCGGCATACGGCCTTTGGTCATGCCAAATTCGGTGAAAATCCATGTCATGGCTCGATCTGCCGCTTCCCATTGATCTTCATCAATTGTACGTGGCAAAAACCGCTGAATATTGGTGCCCATTGGGGTGACACCACCGCCGATCATTTCGGCAATTGACCCTGTCACCACCACTGCGGGCAAAGCTGGATCAAGCGTTCCCCAAGCGCGCTTCATCGCACCTTCCGTGCCATCGCGGCCCAGCTCTTCCTCGCCCAAACCCGTCACCACGATGGGCAATTCATGCGGCGGCAACGCATCTGTGTAATGCAGCACTGAGGTCACGGGCAGATTTTCGCAGCCCACAGGCCCATCGATCACGCATTGCAGGCCTTTGACGGCGCAAAATGCATAGATTGCGCCCCAATATCCACCCGCTCTGTCATGATCTTGAATCAGCATCAGATCATCTCCTGCGCTTTGGCGGCGCGCGCCATTTTATCAAGCTTTTTCTGATGCGCGGCGCGAAAATCGGGGCGCAGATTGGGAGCTCCCTCCCAAACGCCCGCGGTATCCCCCGCGCCAACGCCTTCAAAAAAGTCACGCATCTTATCCATACGCGCTTTTCCAGCGATCGCCGCGTTCACCACTTCTGCAAGCGATCCGGCCCCGGCAGGGCCCATCAAAGGGCGCGCAGAGATCAAATTGGTGAAGTAAAGCCCCGGGATAGCCAGCTCTTTGGCCTTTTGAACCACCGGGGTGGTGCCGATCGCCAAATTGGGTTGGAACGCCTCCATCGCCGCGCAATCATCTTCCAGCGATGCACGGAATTTTACCTGAACCCCTTTTGCCTCCAGCCAAGCCGCATCTGCGGCGGACCACGGCGTTTTGGGGCAGGCGGTGCCGACATATGGAATTTCAGCGCCGCTTTCGATCAACAAGCGCGCGACCAGCAATTCGCTGCCCTCATAACCCGATAGGGTAATCCGTCCGGTGATTGGCTTGGCGGCAAGCGCGCCTTTGATCGCAGGCAGAAAGGCATTTTGGGCCGCGGCCACTTGATCTGCGGCCAGACCAAAAATATCACCAATACCCGCCATCCAAGCCGCTGTGCCATCATAACCCACGGGGGCGCTGCCCAGAATAGGGCGGCCGGCAGCTTCAAATTCGCGAATTGCCGCGGTGTAAAACGGATGGATCGCCGCAACAGCGCCACAATCCAGCGCCGAATAGAGCTCGCGCCATTCACGGGTGGGCACCACGGGCCCGACTGCAAGCCCCATCGGCGCCAGCATCGCACCAATCATCACCGGATCAGCGGGGAACATTTCTCCGAGCAAACTCACCGTTGGGCGATCCGATTTGCCACCCAGCGGCGCCGCCACAGGCCCCGCTTCAATTTCTTTGCGCGCATAATTCAACATCGCACCGGCCAAAACGTCTTTCGCCTCGGCATGCGTTGGGATCCCAAAGCCGGGCACATCGATACCCACGATCCGCACGCCATTTATTTCATCGGGCAACAAGCGCAACGGCACGCCGCTGGCGGTCGGCACGCAAAGATTTGTGACAACGATTGCATCGTAAAGATCGGGGTCGGCCAATTCATGAACAGAATCGCGGATATCCTCAAACAGCTTGCCCGTAACCAAGGTTTCCGAATTAAACGGCACATAGCCAACCGAACGTCGCGCCCCATAGAAATGGCTAACAAAGGTCAAGCCATAGACGCAGCAAGCCGAACCAGAGAGCACAGTGGCCACGCGGCGCATCCGCAGGCCAACGCGCAAGGAGCCAAAAGCCGGGCACATGGATTGCGGTTTATCATGCGGACCTTGGGGATAATCCTTGGCGAATTGCGCGAGCAATTCAGAATTCCCCGACAATTCAGCCGCCTTTTTCATTTCAGATCCAGAATGACATCCAAGACCATCAGCTTGCATAACAGAGGCTTCAGCCGCCTCATCGCGCGGATGACCTTTGATCACTTCAACCCGTGAAGCCGCATCATATGTGACTTCGTCACTCATCCATCACGCCTCATCATAGACAACTTCAAGCGATTCTTTAGGCTCGGCATTTTTACCGCGCATATCGATATCTGTGGCGGGCACCAGAACGTAATCGCCGCCCGTATCCTTGCTGTCGAACAAGTTCAAAAGCCCATCTTGATCCAACGGGGCAGGGCGGACCGGCGGCGCGATCGAGACGGCATCTGCCAATTCAGAAAACAGGGCCCCCCACGGGCTTTGCGCTGTTCCAACGATTTGGTAATTGGCAGATTTCTTGCGCAAATCATCATCTTGAGGAATCGCCGCTAACACCGGGATATCGACGGATTTGGCAAAGGCAGCGGCTTCACCTGTGCCGTCATCCTTGTTGATTACCAAACCGGCCACGCCAACATTACCGCCGAGCTTGCGGAAATATTCCACCGCCGAGCAGACATTATTGGCCACATAAAGCGATTGCAGATCGTTGGATCCAACCAGAATAACCTTTTGCGCCATATCCCGCGCGATTGGCAGACCAAAGCCACCGCAGACCACATCGCCCAGAAAATCAAGCAGAACATAATCGAAATCCCAATCATGAAAGCCCAGCTTTTCCAGAAGCTCGAAGCCATGGATAATCCCGCGTCCACCGCAACCGCGCCCAACTTCGGGGCCGCCCAACTCCATCGCGAACACCCCGCCACGCTTGAAACAGACATCCCCAATCTGAACCTCTTCCCCGGCCAATTTCTTTTTGGTCGATGTTTCAATTATCGTCGGGCAGGCTTTGCCGCCAAAAAGCAGGCTGGTTGTGTCTGATTTGGGATCACAGCCAATCAGCAAAACACGTTTGCCCTGCTCGGCCATCATATGGCTGAGATTGGCTAGGGTGAAAGATTTGCCGATGCCACCTTTTCCATAGATTGCGATGATCTGGGTTTTTGATGTGGGTTCACCCTGCTCTTCAGCAGCTTGCAGATCAGCCAGATCCTCATGCGCCTCTTCACGCAAGCGGCGGTCGAAATCCTTCAGATTTGGTACGTCGTCTTTCACGCGATATCCTTCCAATCTAATATCATTTTTAAACAGCCGGGATCGTTAAAGGCTGTTGGATAGGCTTTATCGGCGCGCGCGGCGCCCGCGGTATGGGTGATAAGGCCGGCCAAAGACAGCGCGCCACCCTCCACCAAGGCCCGGGTGGCCAACATATCTTCTTTGGCCCATTCCGCGGCAATCCGCAGCCGGGCCTCTTTCATAAAGGCCGGCGGAAAGGCAAAGCTCAGCGGATCGGTGTAAAATCCGGCCAAAACAATCTCACCGCCCCTTGCGATCCGGCTGACCAATTCATTCAACAAGCCGCCATTGCCTGATGCATCATAAATCGCCTGATAATCGCGGCGCGAATCATCTTCCGGCGCCAGAACCTGATAACCCTCTGCGCCAGATTGACGTAACGGGTCTATTTCCCAAACCGTCGGGGCGGGGGCGCCAGCTGCGAGCGTCAGGCGGGCCAATAAACGGCCCAGAACGCCATGGCCAACGATCAAATCCGGAACTTTTTTATCCAAACCCGCCATCGCGTGGCGCGCGGTGGCAGCAAGCGCCAATAAGGCGCCTTCGGCCCCAAACCCGGGATCAATCTTGGTGAGTCGATCTGCCGAAGTAACGACGCGACGCGCCGATCCTCCAAAAAGCCCAAACGCCTCTTGATAACAATTGGCCCCTGGAACAAAGGCGAAATCGCCAACCTTTAAACCCGATTCGGGGGTGGCCTCAACAATTTCACCCATTGCCTCATAACCGGGGACCAACGGGTAGCCCATGCCTGGAAAGGGCGGCATCTCACCCGACCAGAACAATTTCTCAGTTCCGGTTGAAATTCCAGAATGCGATATATCTACGACTACATCACCCGCAACAGGCGCTTTAAGCGCCAGCGCATCGAGCCCGATAGAGCGGGGGCCATCCATGATTACGGCAGAGGTTTCCAAACCGTTTCAATCCTTTTGTTTCAAGCCAGCATCTCAAGCAGAAATCATATCCGATAGAATATGCCTTTCTGTCATTTTAAACTTACATTGTTTTGTGTCAACTAAAATAGACAGTTATTCACAAATCACCCCGGCTTTCGCGCCGTTACTGCAGAGGTAATAAACGGACGCGGCGCTTTTGGAGCTTTGATATCCACAAACCCTGCTTCCTTACAAAGCGCCGATATTTGCGCGACCGAGCGCGCCTTGCCGGTATTCATAGCCAAGGTGTAAAAGGCGAAATACACATCACCCGGGCGGGTTGGAGCCGCGCCACCGGCCATCGGCTCTGAAATGATCAGCTGCCCGCCAACCGGCAAAGCCTCATACGTTTTTTTCAAAAGCGCCTGCACGGTCTCATCGGAATGATCGTACAAAACCCGAATTAAACTGATTACATCTGCCTCTAAAGGCAAAGGATCACTACGAAAAGAGCCTGCGTGAAACGAAATTCGATCGCTTAACCCTTGCTCCTCCAACCGGTTTTGCGCCACTGGTCCAACTTGTGTCAGATCAAAAATATTCAAGTTAAGCGTGGGGTATTGACGCGCCACATGGACCAAGAACGCCCCCGTACCACCCCCGATATCAAGCAGTGTTTCCGCCCCCTTCAGCGGCACCATTTTCAACGTATCCGCCGCCACCAATGCCTGCGACTGCTCCATCAAACGCGAATATTCATCCGTTACAGATTGCGGAGCAGCGCCAGTTACGCCGAACACATAGGGCCAAAATTGCGCCAGCTTTGTATCAACCTGATCGCGCAACAATGCGACGGGATCCGCCATATCTTGATAAAAATGATCATGGTGTAAGATCATCTGCGCCAAGCCCGGCACCCCCAAAAGCGCCGCGCCGCGCCGCGCCAAACCATAGCGCCCGCGCCGATGGCGACGCAGCAACTTCAACGCAACGCCTGCTTGTAATAAAATTTCCATACGCGCGACGGGCACGCGAGCTCGATCCGCCAGCGCTTCCAGCGACAACGGACCATCGAGCAAATGCGCTAAAGTGTTCAACTTAACCAACGCATAAAGCGCCTGCGATTGAACAAACCCCATCACCAAATCAAAAAGGGCCTCTCCTTCTTGGCGTGCAACCCGCCGAAGAATCGGTACCTTACTGATAAATCTTTGAAAATTCGGGCTTGCAAAGATCTTATTGGGCAGGCCCCCAAATACAATTCTACCGCTTGATTTTGCCAAAATCGGATCGGCCACTGTCATCCGTTACACCGAAAAAGCTGACCGTGACGCAGGGATCAAGCGCTCAGCCTGCAGGCTGACCATCTGCGCCAATTGTGCCTCACCCGGACAAGAGGGTATCGACGAAATTGCCCCGCCCAATATGTCTTTCAGGCGTTTTGAAGCGCCCTCAACACCCAACTCTGCGACCGCGTTCGGGCGGCCATGCAGATCATCTTGGCCTGCGGGTTTGCCCAATGCCTCGGTGTCGCAAAGCACATCGCGCAAATCATCGGCAACCTGGAAGGCTTCGCCAATCCGCGCGCCAAGCTCATACCAAGGCTCGGCCTCTTGGCCCGCAGCCACTGCGCCCATTTGCGTCGCTGCAACAAATAATGCACCAGTTTTGCTTCGGTGATAAGCGGCCAGATCAATCCGGCTTTCGCTTTCCCAGCCTTGCCCGGCACAAATGCCATTGGGCATGCCCGTTTGCTTGGCCAAAATTTCCACCAAATTGATCGCCCGCAGCGGATCGTTATGTTTTTGCCGGGCCAAAATTTCGAAGGCCAGTACGATCAAACTATCGCCGGCTAATACCGCTAAAGGCTCTGAAAACTCTTTATGAACCGTCGGCTTTCCACGACGCAAATCCGCATCATCAAAACATGGCAGATCATCGTGGATCAAACTTGCACAATGGATCAATTCAAGCCCCGCAGCCGCGGCATCGCTTATCTCGGGGCGATCATCTCCACAGGCCATAGCGACCGAAAGTAGGATCGTTGGCCTGATTCGAGCCCCCCCTGGGAATAACGCAAAATCAAGCGCATGCGCGAGCTTACGCGGGGCAGAGCTTGCCTGGCTAAGCTTCACCGCCGCCGTCAGTGCCGCCTCTATACGCGTTTTAGGGCCCATTATGGTTCCTTTTTGCCATATTGTCTCATTTAGTTGACATATTGGTGTAAATGATACTGGACAGTTTGGCATTCAGAGTCAACAATTGCTTTATGAACCTGTCAGTGATTTCAAAACGGACCAAAGGCGAAGTGATCGTAATTGGCGCTGGTATTGCCGGTTTGGCCGCTTCGCTACGCTTGGCGCATCAGGGATTTTCGGTCACTGTCCTTGAACGCCATGCGGGCCCGGGTGGTAAAATGCGTGGTTTATCAAGCGTGGCAGGGCCGATAGATGCCGGCCCTACCGTTTTGACCATGCGGCCAGTCTTCGAAGATCTGTTTCGCTCTGTCGGAGAGCAAATTGAAGATCATCTGACATTGGTTCGACAAAAAATTCTGGCGCGACATTGGTGGCCAGATGGCAGTTCGCTCGATTTATTTGATGATTATGAAGCCTCTCAAGAGGCCATCTATGAATTTGCGGGGCTGAAAGCTTTTGGCGAATTTCAAGAATTTTTTAAGCGCACGCAACGGCTCTTTACGGCTTTTGACACCCCAATGATGCGCGCGGCGCAGCCCAACCAAGCCGAAATTATAAAATCGGTTATGAAAAGGCCCTCTTTGATAAGCGATATGGCCCCTTGGCACAGCCTATCACAAATGCTTGAGAAGCAATTCAGCGATCCGCGCTTGGCGCAATTATTTGGCCGCTATGCGACCTATGTTGGCGGATCGCCTTATGCCGCCCCCAGCTTGCTATCTTTGATTTGGCAGGCCGAAGCAAATGGCGTTTGGGCGGTTAAGGGCGGCATGCATAAACTGGCAAAGAAGCTGGTAGAGCTGAGCGAAAACCGCAGCGCCATTTTTCATTATAACAGCCATGTCAGCCGGATTTTGACAGAGAATGAAAAAGTGATCGGCGTGACGTTGGAGAATGGCGAAAACATCAGCGCGGATGCGGTTGTGTTTAATGGCGATCCCCGCGCATTGGCCACGGGCGCGATGGGCCCAGACTGCCAGAAAATTGCCCCTCAAACGCTGAAAGACAAGCGCAGCTTTTCGGCCCGCGTCTGGAGCTTTGCGGCGCAGGTAACCGGCCCTGATCTGATTCATCACAACGTATTCTTTGGGCAGAATTCAAAATCTGAATTTGACGATCTTGCCGAAGGTCAAATGCCCGTTGATCCAACGATCTACATCTGCGCCCAAGATCGTGGCCAGAACGCCCCCTATCCCAAAACAGAGCGCTTTGAGATCATTCTAAATGCGGCCCCTGTTTACGGGGCACAAACGCTGGAGAAGGAGTTTGAAACATGTCGGACACGCACTTTCGACACGCTGGGCAGGTTCGGGCTGGCCTTCTCGCCGCTTCCAAAAGAAGAGGCGCTGACAACACCAGCGGATTTCGCCAGCATGTTCCCAGCCTCGGACGGCTCGCTTTACGGGCAGAGCCCACATGGTCTGACGGCAGCCTTCCGGAGGCCAAGAGCACGAACGCAGATTCAGGGTCTGTATCTGGCCGGGGGCGGAGCCCATCCGGGGGCGGGGGTGCCGATGGCAACCCTCTCCGCACGGCACGCGGCCGAGGCGATCATCAAAGACCTAACTTCAACATCATCGTCCCCCCAAACGGATATGCATGGTGGTATATCGACGGAGTCGATCGAACTGCGCAGCGCGCGGTTTCAGTCATCGGATTCATAGGCTCGGTTTTTTCGCCTTGGTATCGTTGGTCGGGTCGTAAAGACCCTGAAAACAACGTCTGCATCAATGTCGCGACCTATGGCCCAGGCGGGCGCTTCACGATGACCGACCGAGGGCGCAGTGCTTTGCGGCAAAGCGAAGATCGTTTCGAAGTGGGACCTTCAAGCCTGCGCTGGGAAGCGGGCAAATTAATCATCGAGATTGATGAAATCAGTGGTCCACCGATTATTTCACGCGTGCGCGGACGCATCACGCTCACGCCCAGCGCGATCACCGATCAAGAATTGGCGCTCACACGCGATGGCGCGCATATATGGCGGCCATTTGCGCCCACCGCGCATATTAAAGTCGACCTGAACGGAGAGGGTTGGCAATGGGATGGCCATGGATATTTCGATGCCAATTTCGGCACGCGCGCTTTGGAAGAAGATTTTTCATATTGGACATGGGGCCGGTTTCCAACCCAGCAAGGCAGCACCTGCTTTTACGATGCCACCCGTTTGGATGGCAGCGCGTTAGAGCAAGCGGTCACGTTTAACCGCGAGGGCGCGCTGGTCGACACGCCGATGCCCCCCAAAGCGCGCTTGCCGCGCAGCCTTTGGGCGGTTGCCCGCGAAACCCGTGCAGATGCAGGATACCAGCCCAAACAAGTCAAAAACATGCTGGATGCTCCATTTTACAGCCGCTCAGCGGTGAAAACCAAAATCAACGGCATGGAAACGGTGGGCGTGCATGAGGCTTTGGATTTGGTTCGCTTCCGAAGTCCGCTGATCAAACCTATGTTGGCGGTGCGGGTTCCCCGCCGCGCTAATTGGAAATTTGATTAAGACTGATCGGGCGTTGCTTCGGATTCAGGTTTAAAACGCTTGCATTCAACGCTCCAGCCACGCTAACCCAAAGCAAATAGGGAACGAACAACAGCCCAGAGAGCGTATCAACCTGCCAAAGTGATATCAAACAGGCCGCCACTGAAAGCCAAAGGCCGATCAACACGATCAACCCCAAGCGCAAATTCCTTAGACCAAAGAACACGGGCGTCCACAGCGCATTCAAGGCAATCTGCAAGCTCCAAAATGCCATGGCTAATCCGTTTTCTGGCAAGCCCGCAACGCGCGCACCGGCCACCGACATGCATAAATACAAGCTCGTCCATGCCACCGGGAACAGCCAATTGGGGGGCGTCCATCTGGGTTTGTTCAATTGTTGGTACCAAGCACCGGGGGGAAACAAGCCCCCGGTTGCGCCAGCCGCAAAACACGCGACCAAAAAGATTAAAAACATTATCCAATCCATCTCTGGGTCTCTCGTGTAAAGGGTTTAACGGATCAAACTGCTGTTTTTGGCGATATCGCCTTCGCGCAATTGCTGCATTGCCAGCACGATTTTATCGCTCCAATCGCGCTTGCCAGACGCTTGCTCTGCCGCAGCATCGACCAAAAATTGCACTTCTGGTAAGGGTTTGGCGTAAAGCACCGCCGATTGCGGCATCGCAATGCTGACCCCAGTGCTTAAGATTGAGCGCGCCAACCAACCCAGTTTCTGCAACTTATTCGTATGCGCACGCTGCGTGATTGTCTCATAGCCAAGCGCTTGAACTTCACTGCCAATTCCCGCGTAAATATAACGTGCGGCATAGATACCCGTGCGTGATCCCAAGGGTAATTTGCTGATGCCCGCCTCCGAACGGTAATAAAGCCGATTGCTTTCCATCAAAAGGCGCCGCACCATTTGCCGCACCGCTTTGGTGGGGCGCGGATTGTCAAAAAACGCATCAACCTCAAGACCGGCCTCTTGCATCCAATCCAGCGGCAGGTAAATCCGCCGCTCTAACGCATCTTCGCCCACGTCACGGGCGATGTTGGTCAGCTGCATGGCAACCCCCAGATCACACGCCCGCGCCAACGCGTTTGGTTCGCGGATTTTCATCAAAACGCACATCATTGCGCCAACCGCTGACGCCACGCGGGCCGAATAAGAAATCACATCCGACAGACTGTGATAGCGCTTATCCATTGCATCCCAAGCCAACCCTTCCAGCAGGGCTTCGGGCAAGGCACGCGGCATGTTGAAATCTGCTACCATCTGGGCAAAAGCACGGTCCATTGGCGTGTTTCGGGGCCGCCCCGCATAGGCCGCATCCATCCGCTCTTCCAAGGCCAGAACAGCCGGTGCTTTATCGGCCTGCAAATCCACCTCATCATCAGCCAGGCGGCAAAACGCATAAAGCGCCAAAGCCGGGTCGCGGACCTTTTTGGGCAAAACTTTAGAAGCTGCGTGAAAGGATAACGAGCCATGCCGAATCGCTTCTTCGCAATATGCAAGATCTTTGGGATCAATCATGATAAGCCTTCCAATGCTGCGCCTCTGGAACCAAATGATTTAGTACTTCTGATGAGGTAACCACGCTGGGAAGCCCCGCACCCGGATGCGTGCCGGCCCCCACCAAAAACAATCCGTGGATTTCTTCGCTGATATTATGCGGGCGGAACCAAGCCGATTGAAAAATCCGCGGCTCTAGCGAAAACCCTGCGCCATGCGGGCTGAGATAGCGGCTTTGAAAGGTTTCAGGGGTAAAAATTTCAGAAGCTGAGAGATCATCGGCAAAGCCCGGCAATAGCTGGCTATGCAACACATCTTCCACTTTCTGCCGATACGGCGCGCAGGCCTTTTGCCAATCCACCGGATCCGAGCCCACCAGATTGGGCACAGGCGATAAGGCGTAAAACGTATCATTACCGGGCGGCGCAACGCTTGGATCCGTGACGGAGGGACGGTGCAAATAGATCGACATATCATCGGCCAAGTGCCGCTTTTGAAAAATATCCTTCAGCAAACCGCGATATCGAGGGCCATTTAATATCGTATGATGCCCCACATCAGCCCATTTATCCGCGGTGCCCTTGGTGCCGAAATACCAAACAAACAGCCCCATCGACCAGCGCGCGCGGCGCAGCCGCACAGGCGTCCAGCGGCGCTTTTCTATGCCGCGCAACAAGTGATCATAAGTGTGGCCCGGATCCGCATTTGACACCACAATATCCGCTGTGATGACATCGCCAGATTTGGTGCGCACGCCCCGCACAACCTTCTGCTTGCAAAGGATCTCTTCAATCTCTTCACCCAGCCGAATACACCCACCCTGATCTTCAATCACTTGCCCCATCGCATCAGCGATCGCCTGCACCCCACCCATCGCGTAGTGAACCCCGAAGGCTTTTTCCAAATATGAAACAAGAATATACATCGAGGTCACATTCACCGGATCACCGCCGATAAACAAAGGGTGGAAGGATAAGGCCATGCGCAATTTTGGATCCCGAACCCGCTTGGCGGCATGGGCATAGACGG
This sequence comes from Paracoccaceae bacterium, assembly GCA_016778765.1. GTDB lineage: Bacteria > Pseudomonadota > Alphaproteobacteria > Rhodobacterales > Rhodobacteraceae > Thalassovivens. Next base: position 77,365 of record JADHOV010000001.1, read on the forward strand.
ATTGATCGGCCCGAAGGGCGGCAAAGCCTGGCAATTCCTTGATCAAATCCCATAGCCGGTTCATCGGCTTGCGGCCCATCCCCTCAAAGCCAAAGTGATAGCGGGCTTCACTGTCTTTCAAAAACTTTTGATAGCCCTTCACGTCATTGGGAAATAACCGCGTAACTTCAGCCAGCATTTTAGCTTCATCTTGACGCACTTGGAAGCTGCTGCCATCGGGCCAGCGTATCTCATAAAATGGGTCGACAGGGCGCAGATCGACCTCATCCTCAAAAACCCGCCCGCAATCAGCCCAAAGATCACGAAACACATTAGGGACGGTCACGATGGTGGGCCCCAGATCAAAGCGATGGCCATTTTGCGTGATCGAAGATCCGCGCCCCCCCAGCCGATCCAGCCTGTCCAAAACGGTTACCCGATAGCCTTTGGCCCCCAGGCGCATAGCCGCGCTTAACCCGCCCAGCCCAGCGCCGATAACAACGGCGCGCGGGGCGGTGCTTTGCTCGGCCGCAACCAGAAGCTTAGGATCGACAGTTGTCATCATTTTCGTACAGTACAACTGTCTAGTTTGATTTACAACTAAAGCTTGATATGATTTTATATCCGAATAAGCATTCTGACTTAGCCGCAGAAAGGGAAGAACATTCAAGCCGTTACGCTCAGCTTCTTCAGATTCCAATCAACGCCTGCGCGCCTCTGGGCGTTCGCGATGATGGGCCTCGCACGGCTATCAATGCGGCGCTTGCGCGATGCCAGTTTTTGGAAACTTTGCGGGTCGGGCACGGGCGAAGGGTTTACCCCGAAACCCAATACCGCGGTTTATGCGATACTATGCGTTTGGCCCGATTTGCAAACGGCGCAAGCCAATATTGCGCGGGCCAGCATTTTTCAACGCTATCGCAAACGCTCTAGCGAAAGCTGGACGGTTTATCTGGGCCCGTCATCTGCGCGCGGCGCTTGGTCGGGCAAAACACCATTTTCCGCAGATCATACCGGCCAAGACGGGCCTATAGCGGCCTTGACGCGCGCCACGATCAAACCCCGCGTTGCGCTGCAATTTTGGGATCGGGTGCCCGATATCAGCAATGTCATCGGCCAAAATAACGATGTTTTGTTCAAAATTGGCATTGGTGAAGTACCATTTTTGCATCAAATTACTTTTTCAATTTGGCCCTCAACGCAAAGCATGGCGCAATTTGCGCGCCATGATGGCCCGCATGCCAAAGCGATCTCTGCAGTGCGCAAAGGGCTGTGGTTCAAAGAAGAGCTTTATGCCCGTTTCGCAATTTTAGACAGCCAAGGCTGCTGGATGGGCCAAGACCCCCTTAGAATGAAAGACACGCAATGACTGACGCCTTCCCATTTGCCGCGATTGTCGGGCAGGACAATATGAAACTGGCAATGATTCTGACCGCGGTCGATCCCAAAATCGGCGGCGTTCTGGTCTTTGGGGATCGTGGCACCGGAAAATCCACCGCCGTGCGCGCACTAGCAGCCCTTTTGCCGCAAATCACCGCCATTAAGGGTTGCCCGATCAACGCAGAAACCAAAAAAGATGTCCCAGAATGGGCCGAATTAACCCGCTTTGAGCCGCATCAACGCGCAACCCCCGTGATCGATCTGCCGCTTGGCGTTTCAGAAGATCGGGTTACCGGCGCACTGGATATCGAACGCGCTCTCACGCAGGGCGAAAAAGCCTTTCAACCCGGGCTTTTGGCGCAAGCCAACCGCGGGTATTTATATATTGATGAGGTAAATTTGCTGGAAGACCACATCGTCGATTTGTTGCTTGATGTCGCACAATCGGGCGAGAATCTGGTTGAGCGGGAAGGGCTTTCAATCCGGCATCCAGCACGATTCGTTCTGGTGGGATCGGGCAATCCAGAAGAGGGCGAATTGCGCCCACAACTGCTTGATCGCTTTGGCTTGTCGGTCGAAGTGACGTCGCCAAAAACCATCGAAGAACGCATTGCCGTAATCGAGCGCAGAGACGCGTTTGATCAAAATCAAAAACGCTTTCTCAGCAAATGGAAACCCCAAGAGCTGAACGTGCGCACAGCGATTATCGACGCGCGCGCCGCTTTGGCAAAAATCAAAAAAACCAAAGCTGTGCTGCGCGATTGTGCCGAATTATGTTTGGCGCTTGGTGCTGATGGCCTGCGCGGAGAATTAACCTTGCTGCGCGCCAGCCGTGCCTTGGCAGCTTATGAGGGGCAAACCAGCATCCAGCGCGCGCATTTAAAAGCCGTGGCGCCTTTGGCCCTAAGCCACCGCTTGCGCCGTGATCCGTTGGATGAAGCCGGTTCGAGCGCCCGCGTTGCGCGCGTTGTCGAGGATGTTCTGGGGTGACCCAAGGGTTTGATAGCTGGGTGAAATCCCTTTTGGCATTGCGGCTTCTTAGCGCCAATCCAACCGGCTTGAAAGGCCTTGTTATTCGCGCCCGCAGCGGGCCCATACGCGACCGGCTGATCGAGATTATCCAAAATGCAGCCCCCGCATTATACAAAATCTATCCCAATATGAGCGATGAGCAATTGTTCGGCGGCTTGGATCTTGTGCAAACGCTAAAGCAACAAAAATTGGTTTATGCACAAGGGCTTTTGGCGCGTTCAGCTTGGGCGCAGCTCTGCATGGCCGAGCGCTGCGATGGCGCGTTAGCGGCAAAGCTTGGGCAAGCCTTGGATGATGGCCGCATCGCTCCGCTGATCGTCTTCGACGAGGGTACAGATGAGGAAACCGCCCCGCAAGGGCTGCAAGACCGGGTGGGGTTTTGGGTGGATCTGGAAGATGTCTCGCTGGCTGATCTTGAGGTGGTCAAGTTTGAGCCCGCGCCAAAGGAGCAATTGGCCGTAGTGAGCGCCCGCCCCGAGGATATTGCCGCTTTGGTGGATTTGGCGGCACGGTTTGGAATTCATTCGGCCCGCGCTGCGCAATTTGCTTTGACATGCGCGCGCACCCATGCGGCGCTTGCTGGACGCGGCGCGCTCAGCGCGGAAGATATCGAAATCGCTGCTACTTTGATCTATCCCAGCCGCGCAACACTGATACCAGAAGCGCCAGAGACCCCGCCCGAACAGACCCCAGAGCCTGAGCAAGACAGCGCGCAAGAACAGGCCGAGAGCGCGCAGGATACCGACCTGTCCGAGCTGCCCCAAGAGCTTTTAATCGAGGCTGTCAAAGCCCTACTTCCTTCAGATTTTCTAAGCAGGCTTGCCTCCACGGGGGCGCAGCGCAGCGCAGCTGGCACCGGCGCTGGACAGAGCCGTAAATCAAAAGCCAGAGGGCGGCCCGCGCCCTCGCGACCAGGGCGCTTAGACGGACAAAGCCGCGTGGATGTAATCGCGACTTTGCGCAGCGCAGCCCCTTGGCAAAAGCTGCGCGCAGCGCGCAAACCGCGGCGATCGACAATCACGATATTTCCAAGTGATATTCACCTTAAGCGCTATGAACAACGTGCAGAGCGATTGGTTATTTTTATCGTGGATGCCTCTGGCTCTGCGGCGATGGCGCGCTTGGCAGAGGCCAAAGGCGCGGTTGAGCTGCTGCTGGCAGAAGCCTATGCGCGGCGCGATTACGTTGCCCTGATTGCTTTTCGCGGCGCCTCAGGGGATTTGATGTTGCCCCCGACTCGCTCGCTTGTGCAAACCAAACGGCGTTTATCAGCGCTGCCCGGTGGGGGGGGGACGCCATTGGCCGGCGGCTTGCAAGCTGCTGGTATTTTGGCGCAGAAATCACTCAGCCAAGGCAAAACACCCGTCTTGGCTCTGCTCACCGATGGCAGGGCAAATATCAGCTTGGACGGTTCTGCAGACCGCCAGAAAGCGGCGGAAGATGCTGCCTTAATGGCCGGATGGATCTCTGGTTTGGGGATCAAATCAGTGGTGATGGATGTCGCGCGAAGCCCGAACCCAGCCCTTGCAGACCTGGCGCAAACCTTACGCGCCGAGTATTATCCCATGCCCCGCGCCGACGCCCATGGCCTGAGCCAGGCTGTGCATCGGGTTTTGGACAATTGATCGAGGGGGGGCGCAACAAAGCAAACTGGCCTTTCGCCCAGGCCTCAGAGCAGCTGCGCGCAGGGCCGCATCACTGGCATATCCAAAGGCTTGGAGCCAAAGGGCCAAAGGTGCTGTTTTTGCATGGCACTGGTGCCTCAACCCATAGTTGGGCGCCGTTAATGCCACTTTTACAACATAATATCGCGGCAACATTGGTTGATCTACCTGGCCATGGCTTGACCAAGATCAGCACGGGCCAGCGCAGCAGCCTAACCTATATGGCGCAAGACCTGCTGACACTCTGCCAAACCCTGCAGCTTCAGCCGGATTTTATCGTTGGGCATTCGGCGGGGGCGGCTTTGGCGCTCGAAATGTCAAAATCTCTTGCTCTCAAAGGCGTCGTGGGTCTGAACCCCGCCTTGAGCAAATTTCCCGGATTGGCCGGGGTGATGTTTCCAATGATGGCAAAAATGATGGCCGTAAACCCGCTTACGCCGCGCTATCTGGCAGGGTTGGCAAAAAGTAAATCGCGTGTACGACAGATTTTATCAGGTACCGGCTCTGATTTGACGGAAGATCAAATCAACCTGTATCAAAAGCTTTTTAGCGATAAGGCGCATGTGAAGGGCACTATTTTGATGATGTCACAATGGAATTTGGATCGGCTTTTGGCGCAGCTTAACGCGGTTGACGCGCCCTGCCTGTTGATCGCCAGTACGCGTGACCGCACGGTTGCCTGCGCCGATGTAAAAGCAACGGCCGAGCGGATGAACAACACCGCATATCATGAACTGAACGGTCTGGGGCATTTGGCGCATGAGGAAAATCCACAAAAGATCGCAGGGCTTTTAAGCGCTTTCTTCCAAGAAAAACGCGCTGCTCCAAAACAGACCAGCGCGTAACAATATTCAATTATTTAGGTGTCTTTCTTAAGACGGTCCCACAGAAACCAGATAGGCCCATACATTGGCCGCGTCTTTATCTTTTTTCAATTTGAATGACATTTTTGATTTCGCTTTTTTGTCATCCAGCGTTTCTTGCAGCCATTTTTTTGGATTGGCCACGTAAGATACAAATTCTTCTTCGCTCCAAGCCAAGCCTGACTCGGCTACAGATTTCAGCGACTTGCCATAGCGAAACCCATCAAGGCTTCCTGCTACACGGCCAGAAATCCCATAGAGGTTGGGGCCAGTTTTACCGCCCTTGACGATATTGTTACCCGCGTCATCCTGAATCATGTGGCAGGATTTGCATTTCGAAAAAACTTTTGCGCCCTTATCCGCATCCCCGCCTGCAAAAGCGGGCGCGGCAAGTACCAATGATGCGATTGTTATCGCCTTGAAAACTCCGGTCATTTATGCCTCCTCTTTCCGTCGCTTGATGAGGTAGCACGGATTAAAAATTGTCAATACACGAAAGCTGTTCAGGCAACGGCATGTGAGATTGCGCAACGCTTCCAAAGCACCGTTAACGCATGCACCAAATGCTCGATATCAGCGTCTGAATGCAATGGCGATGGCGTGAAGCGCAACCGCTCGGTGCCCTTGGGCACCGTTGGGTAATTGATCGGTTGCACGTAAATTCCAAAATCCTGCATCAGAATATCCGCCAATTGCCGACATTTCACTGGATCTTTGATCATCACCGGAATGATATGGCTGGGATTTTCCAAATGCGGAATACCAGCCGCATCCAAACCAGCGCGCAGCTTTGCCACTTGGTGCCGCTGCTGATCGCGCTCGCTTTGTGATCGCTTCAGATGCGCAATACTGGTGCGCGCGGCCGCAGCCACCGCCGGAGGAATCGCCGTGGTAAAGATAAAGCCGCTGGCAAATGAACGGATAAAATCACACAGCGCCGCCGAGCCGGTTACATAACCGCCCATCACACCATAAGCCTTACCCAAAGTGCCTTCAATCAAGGTAATCCTACCGGCCAACCCTTCCTGTTCGGAAACACCGCCACCGCGAGGGCCATAAAGCCCCACTGCGTGCACCTCGTCCAAATAGGTCATCGCGCCATGCTTTTCAGCCACTTCAACGATTTCACGCATGGGGCAGATATCACCATCCATGGAATAAACCGATTCAAAGGCAACGACCTTCGGCGCATTAGCCGGCAAGCTTGCCAGTTTGCGATCCAAATCTTCCGGATCATTATGCTTCCAGATCATCTTTTTGGCCCGCGAATGGCGAATGCCCTCGATCATGCTGGCGTGATTAAGCTCATCCGACAGGATCACTGCATCCGGCAAACGCCCGCCCAATGTGCTGAGAGCCGCCCAGTTTGACACATAGCCCGATGTGAAGAGCAGCGCGTTTTCTTTACCATGCAAATCCGCCAATTCACGCTCGAGTAAAAGATGCTCGTGGTTGGTTCCAGAGATATTGCGCGTGCCGCCCGCACCGCAGCCGCTATTGTCAATTGCGTTTTTCATCGCCTCTACCACCATAGGGTTTTGGCCCATGCCCAAATAATCATTCGAGCACCAAACTGTAACTTCGTCTGGCGCATCAGAATCATGGCTTATGGCGCGTGGAAACTGACCGCGCTGGCGCTCAAGTTCCGCAAAAATGCGATAATTGCCCTCATCCTTTAATGTTTGCAATTGCGCGTTAAACAAGGCGTCAAAGTCCATGGGCATCCTCCGGTCTTAAATCAGGCGTTTTGTTATTGGGCGCCGGAAGCATCCAGCGCCAGAGTTTTGCATCGGGCAGTGGTAAGACCATCAGCCAATGTTCAAGAAGGGCCAAAGCCGACAGGCTGGCCAAAAGCGAAAATCCAATCTGAGTGGTTAAATCACCCGTCGCATAAAGCCGCTCCAACCAGCAGGCAGTGGCAAAGCTAAGCGCGGTGATTGAGATTGGAAATACCCAGTTTAACTGGGCAATCTTAAAATGGCTGGGCAAATGCCCAAGCGGCTTTGGCAAAAACTCAATATTGATTCTGGGAACCCCAAAAAACAAATTCAACTTCGCCGAAATTCGCGCAAAATACAAAATCACAAAGGTCCATAAACCGGTGGTGTTTTCAGCCCCCCAGCCAAAATACAGCACCGCCAGCAAGGCTGCCAAAAGCAACATTTCATGATAGGCAATGGTGCCCCAGGCGCGGATAAACCGCTCCCATTCGGGAATGTCTTTGGGGGCATCATTGCGATTGGGCCCTGCGATCACACCAGTCAAAAAAGCCAGCTCGATCCAGCCCCATACCGCCAAAGCTGACAAAAACCCAAGATAAATCTGCGCTGGGCTGCTGCCCTCAAGCGTCATCCAAAACCCAAATGCACCCAAGAGCAGGATTGGCAAAGCCAGCAGCGTCGCGATCCGATGCGCATTTGGGCCGCGCTGATCCGCCCCCCGCACAATCAACAGGATCGCGCCAGTGAAAAACCACCAGCTAAACAGCGCAACCAGCGCAGCTATGCCAACCGGGCCAATCAATATGCCGGCTCAAGGCGCGTTGAAACTGGCACCGCATGCGATTTGCTGGGAATGGTGTAAAGCGATACAAAAGCCAGTGCGGCTTGCAACCGCGCGCCTGTGCGGGTGATCATACCGCCAAACCCCTTTTGACCTGCGGCGTCGGCCAAGGTCGCATTGGCGGCGCGCAACCGCTTTAAATTGGCCATCCAACGCGGGTGATCAATATCCAGCGTGATGGGGAAAATCTGTTTGCTCAATTCAGATGTTTTGCGGAACACCTCTTGGCCATACCAATCCACATCCACCCCAAGCGCGGCATGAAAGGCCGGGCGCTGATGGTCGCGCACATACATCGTGGCATAGACCGCCGTGAGGAAGAACTTGATCCAATAGACGTTGATACCACTGGTTAATTTAGGGTCGGTTTTCATCAGCAGCGCAAACGCCTCACCATGCGAAAACTCATCATTGCACCATTCTCGGAACCATTTGAAAATCGGGTGAAAGCGCAGCTCTGGATGTTCTTCTAGATGCCGATAAATGGTAATATACCGCGCATAGCCGATCTTTTCCGACAGGTACGTAGCATAATAGATGAATTTCGGGCGAAAATAGGTGTATTTCTTTTTCTGCGTTAAAAATCCCAAATTCACCGCCACGCCCGCCTCGCGCAACGCATCATTGATAAAGCCGGCATGGCGGGCCTCATCGCGCGCCATCAGTTGAAACAATTGCGTGATGTCTTTATTGCTGCCCCGGCGCTTCATTTCCTTATAAAGAACGCAGCCCGAAAACTCAGAGGTGCATGAGGAAATCAGAAAATCGATAAATTCTTTTTTCAGTTCCGGCTCCATCCCCTCCCAATCGACATCCTCCCAATCTTCATTCTTTTTGAAATGCCCCTTATTGGGATCGCTGACCATCTGATCGATCAGTTTGTCCCAATCACCGCGTACGGGCGATACGTCGATGGCATCCATTTCGTTAAAATCAGTCGTATAAAACCGCGGCGTCAGCAGCGTATCTTGCATGGCAACGGCCGTGGCCATTTCGCTGTCCAGTTTTTCTTGAACGGCCAGCGCTTCTTCTGCCGTGGTGGCGTCAGCGGAATGCATATTCATAGCTTCACCTCCTCAGAAAAAGAAAACTCGCACAGCTCCATCACTTCCAGATCTCCGAAAAGACGCGTCCATAGCCGCTCGACGGCGCTGGCCCGCAAAATAATGGCTTCGCGATCCTCGCGCACGATCTCGCCAAATGGCGCCATGATTTCGGGGCCCTGAACCTGCACTTCATCTCCGGGTTGCACAACTGCCCCGTTGTTGAAACGCACATGCGCATGCAGGCTTTCAAATTTATGGCTGATCTCGACGGTGCAGGGCGCCCGCTCGATTTCTTTTCTAAACAATCCCATCTTCAGTTCCCTTTCGGATTTTGGGCCAAGAGCTTGGCGAAAGCCTTGGCATTATCAGCGCCAAATCCCATAAGATCAGCGCTCCAGCCGGTGCTGGGGTCAGTGATTGACAGTCTTCCATTGGCCCCAAGGGTCACAATGACCGCCCCATCCAGCGGTTTCTTATGTTTCGCGCGCTCACGGTCCAACACACGGGCAACGCCGGCGATAAACCCGCCTTCATCGGCCGAAAGATCGGCGATCAGATTGCCATTGGCATCCATCACCTTGGCGGCGCCGCTTAATTGCCCGGATAGAAACACCGTGCGGCTAAGCACCGCCTCACTTTCCGGCGGGATCGCGCTGAGCGGTTGATCTGTCAGGCGCGCCAAGCTGACAAGCAGCAAGATCACGGCAACCAAAGCAAACATCGCCCGTACCATCATCCGGGGAACGACAGCGGTGTCATATTTCAATGCAGGTTGATCAACTTGTGCCATGATATTTCCGATCCCCTCTATTCAGCCGGCAGCGCGTTTGAGGCCAGCGAACGATCCTGCGATTGCACCGAGCTGACGCGCGATTTTGCAGCTTTGGCCAAAATATCTGCCACCTCCTGAGGATTGGAAATACACCGCAAACAGGGTTGCGGTTTGGCGATATACCAAGCGCGCACATGCGGCCAACACACCAGATAAGACAGCTTTGACTCGGCCATTAATTCCAAAGCAATGCTGCCAGCACCATCTTTGCGCTGCGCAAGCGTGGCATTGGCGATTTGCGTATATGGCAAATTCAGCGTCACGGTTAATGCAGCGCCGATCCGCATCGCCACCCGTCGGTTTGTGACCGTGTAAACCGTGGCTTTTGCTTGAATAAAAGCGGTCAGCATAAGCAGACCTGCCACCAAAGCCCCTAGGAATAAAAAGGGCACCGAAGCCGCAAAGGCCCGCCCCAGCGGCATCAGATCGGACAGGCTGAGAAACCGCCAAGCCGCCAGCAAAACAAAATACCCCAAAACCCAATACAGGTTTAAAGACTCTTTGCTGAGGGCCCACCAATTGGGCCGCCCCTGCCACAGGATGACTTCACCCTCCGGAGGCATTTCCGGCAAACCTTTAATCGGTTCTACTGCAAAATCATCATGGGGCATAAGGCGTTCCTTTTTCCGGTTTACAGCAGCGGTTCCTGCCGCTCTTTGCTGGCGTAAAGCAAACCCCCGGCGTAATAGGCCGAGATTTTTTCTTCTTCCAACATGGTGACTTGGCGCCCGGAGGCATTGCGCGGCACGCCGTTGAAATGAGTGCCGAAGATTGATCTTACCGCCACGCGGTCAGAATGAATGCGTGCCATGGTCATCGGCAGCAAACGCGTGCCTTCACCATGTTCTGGATCCAACTCAACCTCCAGATAACGCACCAATTGCTCGGGCTCATCAATCCACATATCGATGATTTTACCCACAATTGCTTCATCGCCAGCCATCACGGGCAAACCACGCGGATCACGCCCTGCGGCCACGTGAAAATGCTCGGTGCCCGCCATTGGCACGATTTTAGGATGGCCTTTGCCATCTAATTCGGGCACATCGCGGCGCGGCGCCCAAGCGGCAGGGCCAACCCCATCCACCATCGGATCGCCTGTGGGTTCTAGCGGATAGCCATTGGCCACATTGGTTTGGCGCAACGCCACATCGCGCGCTTCACGCGCGCCATCGGGCAAACTCACCTCACCGCGGCCATGCGGCAGTTTAAACGTTTTTGGCTCTGGCAAAGGAAAAGGCCCTTGATTGGCTGCTTCTGTGCCATCATCGTTTTCCATTGGATAGCCTTCGCGCATATTCTCGCGCTGGATATAAAAGATCAACAAAGCGAAAAACGCCCAGAAGAGCCATATTGCCAAGCTGGCCAGATCAAATTCTGCAAAGAATGTACCGGTCATTTCAGGTTCCTTTCAGTGGTACGGCGGATCATGTTGGGAAATCGGCAAGGCCGATACGTGCCGCTCCCTGTTGTGTGGGAGACGTTTGCCGCGCTGATCGGACCAATGGCCCCAGAATGGCAAGCGTCACGAACAGCAAGAAAATCTCGCTGTGGTAAACGAACGAATATCCCGTCGCAGGCGTGGCGAGCGCCTCTCCCAAATTTCCGCTGAGCGCGTGACCATTTACATAGTCCCGCAGCGTTCCACCGATGGCGATTGACACGCCGGCAGCGGTTGCTTGCGCGGCGCCCCAAGCGCCCAAGGCAAGCCCACGACCCGCCAAACCTTCGGCGGGCATAGTCATGGCGGAGGTCAGCGTTGAAACAGCGAACAAACCCCCTCCAAATCCGATCAAACCTGCGCCGGTAAAAAACAGCGCAGCCGAGCCCATAGGGGCTGAAATAATAACAATGGCAAAGGCCAAAAGCCCGGCCAAAAGGCCAAGCGCGGCCAAACGATAAGGATCGCTCTGCAGGCGCAACCGCCAAGCGGCCAGCGCGAAGCCAAACAGCGCCCCTGCGGCCCAAATAGCGGTTAAGAGCGTGGTGGCCGACACCGACAGTCCCAAAACTTCGCCGCCAAAGGGTTCGAGCAGAACATCCTGCATATTGAAGGCCATCGTGCCGATAAACACCACCACCAGCAAACGGCCCGCGCGCCCACCGGCCAGCAAATCAGCCCAAGCATCGCGAAACAAAGGCCGCGGCGCGGCGCGCTCGGCTTGCGACATCGGGCGTGGGCGCTCTTGCTGCCAAAGCGCGATTAAATTCAACAAAATACCAGCCAGCGCCGCCCCTTGCACCACCCGGATCAACCGCAAGGGTGAGAAATCAACCAGCAACCAGCCGATGATCAATGCCGAGGCGGCCATCCCGATCAGAAACATCACATAGAGCAACGCAACCACCCGCGGGCGGGTTTCATCATCCGCCAGATCGCTGGCCAACGCCAAACCAGCCGTTTGCGTCATATGCAAACCGAGCCCGGTCATCAAAAACGCCAAAGCGGCCAGCACCTCTCCCGCCCAACTGGGGCCAACCTGTTGCACCCCTGACAAGGCAATCAGCGCGAAAGGCATCACCGCCAATCCCCCCATTTGCCACAAAGATCCAAACCAAAGATACGGCACGCGCTTCCAGCCAATCGCCGATTTATACGTGTCAGAGCGAAAGCCAAGCAAGGCGCGAAACGGCGCGATCAACACCGGTAAGGCAATCATAAAGGCCACGATCATCGCCGGAACGCTTAATTCGACGATCATCACCCGGTTGAGCGTGCCCAAAAGCATCACGCTGGCCATGCCAACCGAAACTTGAAACAACGACAAGCGCAGCAATTTGCCCAGCGGCAACCCCTCTGACGCAGCATCTGCGAAAGGCAGCATACGCGCCGTCAGCTGAGTAAGCGGATGGGGCTTTTTCTGGCTCATGCCGCAAACCCCAATGCTTGAGAAATATAAAACCCAGATTTTATCCGGCCTAAATCGCGCAAACGGCCCTCACCCTGCAACAGGGCGGCCAAGGCTGCGGGCGCATGCGGCACCATCACCGGCGAGCGGTCTGAACGTGGAAATAATTTGCCGGCATACCACATGGCCATCAGCATCCGCGTGCGGGGTGCCACGGTGAACAAAACCGACCCGCTGGTGCGTTTGGCCAAACCGGTCAGCGCTGTTTTGATATCATTCGCGCCATAATAAATCAGGCTATCCATCGCCACCACGTAATCAAAAGATCCCAAAGACGCGGCCAACATATCGCCCGAACAAAATTCAACCTGTTTGGACAGGGCACGCGGCAAGCGCTGGCGGGCGATATCGATTAAAGCTGGGCTAATATCGATCGCCACCACATGCGCTCCGCGCGCAGCCAGCTCTACCGTTGTGGGCCCCGCGCCGCAGCCCGCATCCAAAACCCGCGCACCGTGCAAATCTTCGGGCATTTCAGCCAAAAGCCGAGCCCGCATCTGATCACGACCCTGACGCACGGTTTCACGTATTTTTGACACCGGGGCATCCGATGTCAGCCTCTCCCAAGTTTTGGTCGCGGTCTGGTCAAAATACGTTTCAACCCGTGTCAGGGTCTGATCATAAGACATCAATCAAACCCCAATAGCTCAAAAATTTCACGATCGGGCAGCGGCGCCGGCGCCAAAGGCTCGGTGCCGTTCCATAGGGTTTCTGCCAGTTTGATATATTCTGCCTGAACCGCAACGATATCCTCATCCGAATCCATTTCGAACAGCGTCTTTTTCTTCAGGCGCGAGCGGCGAATGGCGTCCAAATCTGGCATATGCGCGATTCGGTTGAAGCCAACTGTTTTACAATAGCGATCCACCTCATCGGTTTCACGCGAACGATTGGCCACGCAGCCCGCCAGGCGCACTTTATAATTACTGGATTTGGCTTGAACCGCGGCAATGATCCGGTTCATCGCGTAAATACTGTCAAAATCATTCGCAGTAACGATCAAGGCCCGATCCGCATGTTGCAAAGGCGCGGCAAAGCCGCCGCAGACCACATCCCCCAGAACGTCAAAAATCACCACATCCGTATCATCCAGAAGATGGTGTTGCTTCAGCAGCTTCACGGTTTGACCCACGACATAACCGCCACAGCCGGTGCCGGCAGGCGGGCCGCCCGCTTCCACGCATTTCACACCATTAAAGCCTTCAAACACGAAATCTTCGGGGCGCAATTCCTCAGAATGAAAATCGACTTCTTTGAGAATATCGATCACCGTCGGAACCAGGGTTCCGGTCAATGTGAAGGTGCTGTCATGCTTTGGATCACAGCCGATCTGCAGCACGCGTTTGCCAAGTTTGGAAAACGCCGCAGACAGGTTTGAGCTGGTGGTGGATTTGCCAATCCCGCCCTTACCATAAACCGAAAACACTTTCGCACCTTCGATTTTCATCGACGAATCTTGATGCACCTGCACCGATCCTTCGCCATCCATACCCCGCAAGGCCGGGGGCTGTCTGTCAAGTGGGCTCATGTGAGGCTCCTTTTATATGGGGTTTCAAAGGCATCATTCTGCTGCGATCCCTTCCATGTGGTCTTCCAAAGCATCCGCTGCGGATTGCAACGCCGCCAATGTTTCGGCATCGGGCTGCCAATAGGCGCGATCGCTGGCTTCAAGCAATCGATTGGCCATGCGCGAGCTGGCCGTGGGATTCAGCTCTGCCAAACGATTGCGCATCGCTTCATCGAGCACAAAAGTTTCACTAATGCGCTGATACACCCAAGGGTCCACTTGGCCCGTGGTTGCCGACCACCCCAATGTATTGGTCACATGCGCCTCAATCTGGCGCACGCCTTCTGAGCCATGGCTTAGCAGCGCTTCGTAAAATTTCGGATTGAGCGAGCGCGAACGGGTTTCCAAAGCCACTTGATCCGACAAGGTACGGACCTTTCCAGATCCGCGGGTTTGATCGCTAATATAAACCGCAACCTCTTGACCACGGGCGCGCTTAACCGCCCGCGAAATGCCACCTAAAGTGTCAAAATAATGATCCACCGTGGTCACGCCAAGCTCAACGCTTTCCAAGTTTTGATAGGCTAGATCAACGTCTTTCAGGGCTTTTTGCAGCAGGCCATGGTTTTTATGCGCTTTGCCATTCACCCCATAAGCGAAGCTTTTGCGCGCCTCATACGCATCGGCCAACTCATCTTCATCGCCAAAAGCCGAGCTATCGACGAGCTGGTTCACATTCGAGCCATAGGCGCCTTCAGCATTTGAAAACACCCGCAAGGCGGCGGTTTCCAAATCAACCTCCATATCGGCGGCATATTTCAACGCATGCGCTCGGATAAAATTCATCTCTAACGGCTCATCTGCCTGCGCGGCCTTAAACGCCGCCTCGGCCAGCAATTTGGTTTGCAAAGGCAACAGATCCCGGAAAATCCCCGACAATGTCATAATCACGTCAATCCGCGGGCGCCCCAACTCGCTTAACGGAATGAGATCCGCCCCAGATAAGCGGCCAAAACTGTCAAATCGCGGCTGCGCACCCATGAGAGCCAAGGCCTGAGCGAGCGGCGCGCCGTCAGATTTAATATTATCAGAACCCCACAGCACCAGAGCCACGCTGCGCGGCAATTCAGGATGCGTTTCGAGCAGAATTTGCGCTTGCTTGAAACCGTCACGACAGGCGAATTCGGTCGGCATGCGAAATGGATCAAACGCATGAATATTGCGCCCTGTGGGCAAAATATCGGTTGAACGGATCAAATCACCCCCAGGCACGGGCACGATAAACCGCCCCGATAGGGCGCGCATTAAGGCCGGCAATTCGTGATCTTCTTGCAGCATTTGATCGACCTGCGCGCGGCGGGCCGGATCAACGCCATCCAGCAGGTCTAAATACCCCGCCCGCGCGGCATCCGAAAACGGCTTTCCAACGATATGCAAACCTTCGGGGATCAGCGCATCTTCGGTTTCAAGCAAGTTCAGCCATAATTCTTCCGCTTTTCTACCGGCCATATCCACGGCGGCCGCCTGCTCGTTGATCAAGGCTTCAAGGTCACCAGCTTGCGCATCATCTGGATCCATTTCACGCCAACGGGTTAAGCTGTCTTTAAGTTCGGACAAGCCCTTATAAAGTCCGCTTTGCGCCAAAGGTGGGGTGAGATGCGTTACCGTCACAGCCCCCGAGCGCCGTTTGGCCAGCGACGCCTCAGAGGGATTGTTTGACGCATAAAGATAAACATTGGGCATTTCGCCAATCAGGCGATCCGGCCAATCCTGCGCACCCAAACCTGCCTGTTTGCCCGGCATGAATTCAAGCGCGCCATGCATGCCAAAATGCAGCACCACATCGGCTTTAAAAGTGTTGCGCATCCAAAGATAAAAAGTTGCAAACGCGTGGGTTGGTGCGAAGCCTTTTTCGAATAAAAGCCGCATCGGATCACCCTCATAGCCAAAGGCGGGCTGCACACCGACAAATACTTTTCCAAGCTGCACACCCAGCACAAAAACGCCGCGCCCATCTGATTGTATGCGCCCCGGTGCAGGGCCCCAGACCGCCTCGATGGCTTTCAAAGGCGGCGTTGAGCGCACAATCTCTTCGGCGCTGACAATCGCCTCAACATTGGCGTCTTGACCATATTGCTTCGCATTACCCTCCAACACTGCCGCACGCAGATGTGCAACCGTTTCGGGAAGCGCAACATCATACCCGTCCGCTTTCATTTGCGTCAGAGTGTTTTGCAAGGATTCAAAAACATCCAAATAGGCCGCGGTGCCCGTGGCGCCCGCATTGGGCGGAAACCCGAACAGCACAATCGCAACATTTTTATCGTGATTGCGCTTTTGGCGCAGCCGCGCAGCGCGCAGGGTTTTCTCGGCCAAACTGTCAATACGCTCGTGGCAGGGGGCCATGGCGCGCGATTGCGGCGCAGCCTGACATTTGTGCAAACAGCCCTGACAGCCTTCGGGCCCATGCCGACCCGCAAAAACGGTTGGACAAGTGGCCCCGTCAAGCTCGGGCAGGGCGATCAGCATTGTGGTTTCAATCGGGCCGAGGCCCTGCTCGGCATTGGCCCATTGCCCCAAGGTTTGAAATTCAAGCGGATGCGCCGCAATATAAGGCACATCCAAATTTTCCAGCAAAGCAATTGCGGCTTGTGAGTTATTATAGGCAGGCCCACCAACAAGCGAAAACCCGGTTAACGAGACCATCGCATCAATCTGCACGCCGGCAGAACCCTGAAAATAACCTTCAATCGCCGGGCGCGCATCCAACCCCCCCGCAAAGGCCGGTATCACCTTTAAACCATTGGCTTCAAAGCTTCGAATAACCGCATCATAATGCGCCGTATCGTCGCTTAATACGTAAGAGCGCATCAACAGCAAACCAACCGTGGCCACGGGCTTTTGGGGCACCGGAAGCGCCGTTATATCCGTGGTCACTTTGCCGGGCAGATCGGGGTGATACAGCCCCACCTCGGGATATTCCTCCGGCGGCGCTGCAGCGCAGTTCTGCCACGCCTCGATACGGCAATAACGCGAAATCAAAAACCGCAGCATCGATTCGATATTGGTGTCGGACCCGCCCAACCAATATTGCATCACCATGAACCAGGCCCGCAAATCTTGAGCTTTGCCGGGAATATATTTCAAGATCTTTGGCAAACGCCGCAGCATCCGCATTTTGCTTTCGCCATTTTGCGAAGACGGCTTGCTGGACCCGCGCAGCCTTTTTAACAACGCCATCGTGCCCGAGGCAGGCGCCAACATATCCAGCGCGCCCATCCGCGTCAGCTTGACAATCGCAGCATCTGAAATCACCCCAGCCATCGCATCACAGCCAGCGCGCCGCGCCTCTAGGCTGGGTAAAATAGCCTGAACATGCTCTTCCAGAAACAACAAATTAACCAGAATGATATCGGCCGTCGCGATGGCGGCTTTTGCCTCAACCAAGGACTGCGGGTTTTCACCCCATTCCGCCGCTGCGTGCACGTCAACGCTTAAGCCGGGAAAATCCGCCAAAAGCCGCGCCGCAGCGCGATCACAAGGGCCCGCAGAATGCGCATCCAGCGTGATAACAACCACACGATACCCAACCGGGAGGCCACTTATGCCAGTTTCATTGCGCATAATGGGCTTTTGCCTCGTAAAGCGTGTCAATCGAGATTTCTTGAACCCCGCGCGACGCCGCATAAGTTTCTGTATTGCGGCGGGCTTTGCCGCGGACAAAAAACGGAATTTTTTTCAACTCTTTTTCGGCCTCTATCAGCCAAATGGTTTGCGTGTCTGCCGCGTGCACAGCGCCCGCTTCAACCGCCGCTGGCTGAGGATCACCCGCTACGCGCGAGGCCGGCTGGGGCTTATCTGCAACGCCATGGCCGCCGTGATGGCTGGCCCCCGCCGCGTCATTGAATTCAAAATCATCGCGGAACATATGCAGCAAATGTTCTTCAAGGCCCATTACAAGCGGATGCACCCATGTATCAAAGATCACATTCGCACCTTCAAACCCCATTTGCGGGGAATAACGGGCAGGAAAATCCTGCACATGCACGGGCGCCGAAATGACCGCGCAAGGAATGCCCAGACGCTTGCCAATATGGCGCTCCATCTGGGTGCCCAAAATCATTTCAGGCGCCAATGCTTCGATCTGCTGTTCGACTTCCAGATAATCATCCGTGATCAACGCATCCAACCCGAAAGACTTGGCCAAAGCCCGCATGGGGCGCGCCATCTCGCGGTTGTAACAGCCCATGCCAACCACCTCGAAACCCATTTCATCGCGGGCGATTCGCGCCGCAGCCATCGCATGCGTGCCATCGCCAAAAATAAACACCCGCTTGCCAGTCAGATAGGTGCTGTCAACCGAGGCGGAATACCAGGGCAGACGCAAGCGGCTATCATCTACCACCGGATCCAGCCCGGTGATCTGCGCAACTTCCGCGATAAAATCACGCGTAGCACCCACGCCGATAGGGACAATTTTGGTATAGGGCTGGCCCAATTCACGCTCGAGCCAGCGCGCTGCCATTTCGCCCGTTTCAGGATACATCAGCACGTTGAAATGCGCCACACCAAGGCGCTTAATATCAGACGGGCTTGAGCCCATGGGCGCCACAACATTAACGCTGATGCCCATATCAGAAAGCAACCCGCTGATTTCGGCAATATCATCGCGGTGGCGAAAACCGAGCCCGGTGACTCCAATCAGATTACAACTGATCTGCGCACTGCGATCAATTGGCTTGGCCAAAGCCTTAACGATCTGAAAAAAAGTTTCATCTGCACCAAAATTTTCTTTGCGCTGATAGCTGGGCAATTCAAGCGGAATAACCGGCACAGGCAAACCCATGGTTTCCGCCATTCCACCCGGATCATCCTGGATCAATTCGGCCGTGCAAGACGCACCAACGATCAAGGCCTCGGGCTGAAAACGGTCATAGGCATCCTGACAGGCTGTTTTAAATAGATTGGCCGTATCAGCGCCCAAATCGCGCGCTTGAAATGTGGTATAGGTCACCGGTGGGCGGTGATCGCGACGCTCGATCATCGTGAACAGCAAATCGGCATACGTATCACCCTGCGGGGCATGCAACACGTAATGCAAGCCCTTCATCCCCGTAGCAACGCGCATCGCGCCAACATGGGGCGGGCCTTCATATGTCCAAACCGTCAGCTTCATTCGGCGGCCTCACGGCGCAAAATCGCGCGGCGGCGCAGCGGCCGTGAAAATAAGCCCGCCAAATCGCCCGCTTGTTCGTAAAAATGCACCGGCGTAAACACCAGCTCGATCGCCCATTTGGTGGTCAAGCCCTCAGCTTCCAACGGATTGGCCAGCCCAAGCCCGCAAACGGTCAAATCCGCGCGCGCCTCAAGCGCGCGATCAAGCTGCAGATCCACATCTTGACCCTCAGACAAAATTGGCCCCGCCTCCATCAAATCAAGATCAGGACCGACCAGTGATTTATGAATATAAGGCGCCCCAACCTCGAGCGCCCTCATGCCACATTCGCGGGTAAGAAAACGAGCCAAAGGTATTTCAAGCTGGCTATCGGGAAAGAAGAACACCGTTTTGCCAGCCAATTGCGACGCCGCTTGCGATACCGCCTTTTCTGCGCGGGCTTTAGGCGCGGCGATCACTTGCGCAAACAAAGCTGGATCAACGCCAAATTCGGTTGCGATCACGCGCAGCCAAGCGGTTGTACCTTCTGCACCAAATGGAAAAGGCGCTGGCAAATGCCGGGCGCCGCGACGCTCTAATTCTGCATGCGTGTCCCCCAAAAAGGGTTGCGTCAGCGCAAATACCGTATTTTCCCCGACGCAAACCCGTTGATTTACCGTGCTTGCCGGTAAAACCGAGACATTTTGAATGCCCAGCGCAGAAAGCAAGCCTCGCATTTGATCTTCGACCACATCCGGCAACGCACCCACCACCAATAATTCGCGCTGATCGGTTTTGTCTAAAACCGGTACCATCGCCGCAAGGCATGCGTCCTCGCCCTGCGTGAAGGTGGTTTCAATACCCGAACCAGAGAAATTTATCACCCGCACGGATGGCGCGAATTTTTGCGTCAAACGCTCTGCCGCTTTAGCAAGATCCAGCTTGATCACCTCGGAGGGACATGAGCCGACCAAAAACAATTGCTTGATATCTGGGCGGCGTGAGAGCAAGCGGTTGACCTCGCGATCCAGCTCATCCTGCGCATCCGCCATGCCTGCCAGATCGGTTTCTTCAAGAATCGCCGTGCCAAATCTTGGCTCGGCAAAAATCATCACGCCGGCCGCGCTTTGCAGCAAATGTGCGCAGGTGCGCGACCCGACCACCAAAAAGAAGGCATCCTGCATTTTGCGATGCAGCCAAATGATCGAGGTCAACCCGCAAAACACCTCACGCTGGCCACGCTCTTTAAGAATCGGTGCGTCCCGACAGCTTTGAATGGGCGCATCAGGCATGTTGCACCTCCGGTGTCATTTCAAGCCGCGCGGCGCGCAATTTCAGTAAGAATTGCGCGGCGTTCAGCACATAAATAAAATATGCTGCAATCGCCAACCACATCAGGCTTTCAGGCCCCATCATCCCGGTGAAAAGACCATATAAATATAACGTATGAAGAAAAATAACGGCAAAGCTAACCATATCTTCCCAGAAAAAAGCCGGAGCCAGTAAATACTGGCCAAACACCACTTTTTCCCAAATCGCTCCAGTGACCATTATCAGGTATAAAATGGCTGTTTTTAGCAGAATCGAAGCATTAGCCACCCCATAGCCTTCACCGGTTGAAAGATAGCGCAGCACCAAAGCCAAAGAGATCAAAAACACCACGAATTGAATCGGCGCAAGAACACCTTGCACCAAAGTCCATTTGGTCGCATCGCGTCTTGCACGCTGCGCCGCGGTATAAAGCGGCTGGCGTGTATTTGGCCCCGACATGAGGGACATTTGGATCTCCTTATAGGCTCTCTCCCCGCTAATTTACGTTTTTATTGTGAAAAGTGTCAATTAAAACTTACAAGTAGAGGGCCGGGTGACAAATCTTTGTTACAGTTCATCATAATGATATAATTCATGCATAAGCCTGCATGCCGCCAAACATACATTAAACATAGCCAAAAACTGCATAACACCGGTGAAGCCGGCTGGTGTTCATCTTCCAAGTTGATCCCAAACATCCATTTTCTTTGACATTTGCTTCGTTTTAGAAAAAACTAGCAGTGTGACGCATGCAGTGAGCAAACCTTTGCTGCCATAAATGCGGCGCTGGGGGGTACGAAAATGTCCAAACATGAAGAGGCAGGATCAAGAAAAGGATCCGCTCTGGTATCCGATTTGGCACAACGCGTTTTGCGCGAACTCGGACAAAAAGCCCCCGCAGAAGCGCGTGAGCAAATCCAGAAAACCGCGCATTGGCTGGCGGTTACTTGCAGCACTCCTGGATCTTATTCGCATGAGGCAATGCTAAAGGCTTTAATGCAAAAAGGTGTTTCGAACGAATTATTAATCGATGTATGTATCCCAGAGGCTGCCCGTACGCTGGGAGCGGGCTGGAATGACAACACGCGCAGCTTTGGTCAGGTTTCGCTGGGCACAGTCCGTCTGCAAGGGTTGGTGCAAGAGCTGAGTGCACAGTGGAAATTTACCCCCGTTATCCATGACCAACCAAGCGTTTTGGTGGCAATTTGTGGCGATGAGGATCATATATTGGGCCCGCTGGTTCTAAGCGATCAGCTACGGCGGCTTGGGTATTCGGTCAAGCTGCTGCTCGGCGCAACCGAGAAAGACGTGCATGATAATATCGAAATTGGCTTTTTCGACATGGTGATGTTTTCGTGTTCAAGCGTCGTCTCCCTTGATAATGTGGCGAAAGTTGTTAAATCACTTCGCCAAGAGTTAAGCGATCCACCCATATTATTACTGGGCGGAGCCGTTTTGGGCCACGCGCCCGAAATTGAAAAGTTAGTGGCGGTAGATGTGATTGCTTCAGGTTTAACAGATGCGTTGGAACAGCTCGATAGCGGGCAAGTCGTAAAAGCCGGCAAAACTAAAGCTAAGGTGTCTGGATGAAAAACAGCGGCACAAAATTCTGGGATTTTGGCTCTATTCCAATGATCGAGCCGGAATATCTGGGCAGTATTTTAGCCGCTGCCTCGGATATTGCTTTGGTGGTAACCCTTAAAGGCAAAGTATTGTCGGTGTTGGTCAATGACAATGATCGAAGCTTGGGAAATCTCTCGCATTGGGAACAGCGAAAAATCCACGATTTCCTTACCTCTGAAAGCATTCCAAAACTTGAAGCCGTTTTTGCCCAATTCGCGAGCGGACAGAATGTTTTGCATCCTGTCGAGCTTAACCATCGCGACAACGCGATTTGGCAATTTCCCGTTTCCTACAGCATTCACCGGCTAGGAGATGCTGATACATTGCTTATGCTGGGCCGCGACCTTAGTTCTACCGCAGAGACGCAACAGCAATTGGTTAAGGCCCAATTGGCGATCGAGCGCGGGTATGAAGAACGCCGCGATTTCGATGCCCGCTACCGCATGCTGTTGGCAACCATGCAAGAACCAGTGGTGTTTGTTTCTGCAAATGATGGACGGATCAAAGATATAAGCGCCGCTGCGGTAAACTTGTTCGGCCAGAACGCCAACGATCTGGAAGGCAGCGTTTTCTCGCAATTGTTCAAAAACCGCCGCCGCGGTGAATTTCAAGACGCGCTACTGGCTATTTCAGCAAAAGATCAGAATTCAGAAATGACCGTCGAAGACGTGAAGATGGGTCGGCGCTTCAAAGTTAAAGCCTCATTGTTCCGGGCCTCGGGCGAGCGGCTTTTGATTTGCCGCCTGATCAGCGAAAATGACACGTCTTTAAAAGATGACATAACAACTCAAAATCTTTTATCGCTTTATAATCTGGGAACTGATGGCATCGTATTCACTTCGGCGAATGGATTTATTGAATCGGCCAATGAAGGCTTTCTTGATTTGATAAACACCGCCAATCTGGGCGATATCAAAGGCCGTAGCCTGAGCGAATTTTTGGCCCGCGGTCAAATTGATTTGGCGGTTATGCTCGAAAATGTCACGCGCTCTGGTCAGGTGCGCGTTTACGCCACCAAGTTACAAAATGCGATTGGCAGCAAGCTTGGCGTTGAAGTGTCGGTGGTAAGATTACCAAGTGACGCGCGCGAAACGATGGCGTTTGTGATCAGAGACACCAACCGTTTTGAAGAAAGCCCAGCGCCGGCGATTCCCTCTGAGGATTTCAGCCAATCCAATGTGGCAGAATTGGTCGGCTCGTCCACCCTGCGCGAAATCGTGGGTGAAACAACCGATATGATCGAAAAAATCTGTATTGAAACAGCGATAGAGCTGACTCAAAACAACCGCGCAGCTGCGGCTGAAATGTTGGGATTATCGCGGCAAAGCCTCTATGTAAAACTGCGTAAGTTTGATCTTTTATCCAAAGACCGCCTATCATAATCTAAAAACGCGCCCCTCGCCGATACGAACCTGCCTCTGAGGGCGGGTTTTTCTTGCGTTGCGCCAAGTTGTAAGTCAAACTAGACATATGACTGTTGCGCAAAGTTTACAGCTGGCGAAAAAACCACATCCGCTGGCGGCTCTGGAATTGATCAAACCCATCACATGGTTTCCACCTATGTGGGCCTTTGGCTGCGGCGTGATTTCTTCGGGAATGCCGCTGCTACAGAATATCTGGCTTATCCTATTAGGAATCGTTTTATCCGGACCAATTGTCTGCGGGATGAGCCAAGCCGCCAATGATTGGTGCGACCGGCATGTCGATGCGATTAATGAGCCCTATCGGCCAATTCCCTCGGGGCGGATTCCCGGCGCATGGGGCTTGTGGATTGCGCTGGCAATGTCGGCGCTTTCGCTCTTTGTTGGCTGGTGTTTGGGAATCTGGGGCTTTGTCGCCACAATTCTTGGCGTTTTGGCAGCTTGGGCTTATTCGGCCGAACCTATCCGGCTTAAAAAATCGGGCTGGTGGGGGCCGGGCTTGGTTGGCCTGTGCTATGAGGGCCTGCCTTGGTTCACCGGGGCGGCGGTTATGTCGACCGCGCTGCCAGATCCAAAAATCATTCTTGTGGCCATGCTTTATGCGCTGGGCGCTCATGGCATTATGACCTTAAACGATTTCAAAGCGCTTGAAGGCGATCGTCAAACCGGTTTGCGCTCTTTGCCCGTTACGCTGGGGCCAAAGCGCGCGGCGCATATCGCCTGTTGGATCATGTTAATTCCGCAGCTGGCGGTGGTGATGCTGCTGATGCTTTGGGCGGTGCCCAATCCCTATCCGGCGGCGATCACAGCCTTAATCTTGGGCCAGCTTTGGGCGATGCGGGTGATGCTGCGCGATCCTAAAGCAAAAGCGCCTTGGTATAATGGCACCGGAGTGATGATGTATGTCAGCGGCATGTTGATCACCGCTTTTGCTCTGCGCTTCCTTGGGGAGGCCTTGTAATGCTCAGTTGGCTATCGATCTTACGTTTGGGATTGGTGCAAATGTGCCTTGGAGCGATCGTGGTGCTGATGACCTCGACCTTGAACCGGTTGATGGTGGTCGAGCTGGCGCTGCCGGCGCTTTTACCGGGTTTCTTGGTTGCCCTGCATTATGGCGTTCAACTTACCCGGCCAAATTGGGGGTTTCGTTCAGATAGGGGCGGCCGGCGCAGCACTTGGATTATCGGCGGCATGGTTATTTTGGCTTGCGGCGGGCTTGCGGCAGCGGTCGCCATACCTCTGCTTGAGTATAATTTTCGATGGGGCTTGGTTCTATCGATCATCTCCTATAGCGCTATCGGATTGGGTGTTGGCGCGTCTGGAACCTCGCTATTGGCTTTATTGGCAACGGCCACAGCACCACGCCGCCGCGCTGCCGCCGCCACGATCACATGGCTGATGATGATCGCCGGTATTGCGGTCACAGCCGGCGTTGCCGGCAGCCTGTTAGACCCATATTCGCATTTGCTTTTGCTCAAAATCGTTGCAACCGTCAGCGCGAGCGCGGTACTGTTAACGCTGATCGGAATTTGGGGCATTGAGCGCGGATTGACCCGCCAGGCTGAAGCTTCTCACACGCCATTTTTGGAAGGGCTGAAGGAAGTTTGGGCCGAAGATAAAGCCCGCAGATTCACGGTTTTTGTATTCTTATCAATGACCGCCTATTTCATGCAGGAGTTAATACTTGAACCCTATGCTGGCCTGGTATTCGGCTTTAGCCCAGGCCAATCTACCAGCTTATCAGGCGCCCAAAATGGGGGCGTCTTCTTGGGCATGCTCTGCGTTGGGCTGGCCTGCACGGGTTTAAAACTTGGCAGTCTGCGCAGCTGGGTGATCGGCGGCTGCCTCGGATCAGCGTTGAGCTTAAGCGCAATCGCAGCGCTTAGAATTGAAGGCAGCGCTGCACAATTGACCGCCGCAGTTATCGCGCTTGGCGTATTCAATGGCATGTTTGCTGTTGCGGCAATCGGCTCGATGATGTCGCTTGCCGGCGCAGGGCGCGGGGCGCGCGAAGGCACGCGGATGGGGCTTTGGGGCGCCGCGCAAGCCATCGCCGCAGGATTTGGCGGGCTGTTTGGCGCCGCAGCAGCAGATGCGATGCGGTTATGGATGGTCTCACCCGCCAGCGCATTTGGCAGCGTGTTTCTATTTGAGGCCGCGCTGTTCGTTCTGGCTGCGGCTATGGCGGCAAAAACCATCGAACACAAACCAATCGCACAGAATTTAGTACCGGGAGAATAATCATGTTTGACGTCGTGGTAATTGGAGGCGGACCTTCGGGTGCAACAGCCGCAGAGGATTTAGCGCGCAGCGGCCGAAAGGTTGCCCTGCTAGATCGCGCGGGCCGGATCAAGCCCTGTGGCGGCGCTGTACCCCCGCGCCTGATCAGCGATTTTCGCATTCCTGACTCGCAAATCGTGGCTAAAATCACCACCGCCCGGATGGTGTCACCCACGCAAAGATCCGTCGATATTCCGATAGAAAACGGCTATGTTGGTATGGTAGACCGCGAGTTTTTTGATGAATTTCTTCGAAAACGTGCGGCAAAGGCGGGCGCGCAGCGTCTGACCGGCGTCTTTCAAAAAATCATCCGCGATGGCGAGAAAACCCAAGTTCAATATCGTGATCGCGACACTGGCACCGAAACGCTTTTAGAAACAAAACTGGTTATTGGCGCGGATGGCGCACGCTCTTCGGTGGCCCGCGCAGAAGTGCCCGATGGCGAAAAAATTCCTTATGTCATTGCCTATCACGAAATTATCGAAGCCCCCAAACCCAACGCCACCTATGATCCTATGCGCTGCGATGTCATTTATGATGGCGATATATCACCCGATTTTTACGGCTGGGTGTTTCCCCATGGCGGCTCTGCCAGCGTCGGGATGGGCACCGGGCTTAACGGGTTTGATCTGAAAGATGCCACCGCTAAATTGCGCCGGGCTGCCGGTTTAGAAGGCTGCAAAACGATTCGAAAAGAAGGGGCGCCCATTCCGTTAAAGCCACTTGATCGATGGGATAATGGCCGCGATGTGGTGCTGGCCGGAGACGCGGCCGGCGTTGTGGCACCCAGTTCTGGAGAAGGGATTTATTATGCCATGGTCGGGGGGCAAGTGGCCGCCACCGCCGCCAGCGCCTTTTTAAAAACCGGGCGGGTAAAAGATTTAAAACTGGCCCGGTCTTTATTCATGCGCGAACATAAAACGGTGTTTCGCGTGCTGGCCTCGATGCAAAACGCCTATTATCGCTCGGATGACCGTCGCGAAAGATTCGTATCGCTTTGCCATGATGTTGATGTTCAAAAACTGACATTTGAAGCCTATATGAATAAGAAGCTTGTGCAGGCGCGCCCGCTGGCACATGTGAAAATAGGCCTAAAAAACCTTGCCCATTTAACCGGACTTGTAGGAGCAAATCACGTATGAGCTTAATGATCCCGGCCTGGGTAAACGGCGCATTAACCCCCGTGGAAAAGCTAGAGGCCCATGAAAAAGGGTTCAAACACAAAGCGATTTCGGTATTTATGATCTGCAATGGCAAGATCCTTATCCAAAGGCGGGCTTTGGAAAAATATCATACACCCGGGTTATGGGCCAATACATGCTGCACGCATCCTTTGTGGAATGAGGCCCCGGAAGATTGCGCAGAGCGGCGCATGAAAGAAGAACTGGCCATTGAGAATATTCAACTGATCTATCGGGATCGCATCGAATATCGTGCAGATGTGGGCAATGGCTTGATCGAGCATGAGGTTGTGGATTTATTTATAACCCATGTGGATGCACCGCCTCCGATGGCCGCAAACCCAGAGGAGGTGATGGATCTCCGCTGGGTCGAATATCACGATCTTTTGGCAGAGGTTCAGCGCTGGCCCAGTCGGTTTACGCCTTGGTTGCGCATCTATCTGGATCAGCATTCGGATCGAATTTTCAGCCCCGATATGGTTCGGGCTATGGCCTAAGGCAAAATTGTGCCAACGCATCATAGGCCGGCATGGCCTGATCGGCCAACGCCTTCAAATGATCCGGTAAATCCGGAAGAGGCTCTGCTTTTGCGGCGCTAAACCCAGTGGACCGATGCACGGCCCCATACCAATGCGCTGCCCAAACCCCATCGCAGGACATACCACCCGCCGGCCAGCTTAGCATGGCGGGGTCAAAACCAAGCCCCAGGGCGGCGCAAAGGCAACGCAAGGCGCGCTCTGGGTTTAATAAAATATCGGCGCTATCGATCACCAAAGGGGTCTGACCCTGCGCCCGAAGCCCCTCAAACAACGATTCTTGTTGCAAAAAACCAAGATCCGCCAGCGTTGGATTTTCATATTTACGCGCAAAGCTGGCCACCACGCGTATTGGGTGCCGGATCAAAAACACATTCTCAACCTCGCGCATCCAATCGCGGGGAATTCCCGGAATCATATGCTGGGTCATATGCTTGTGATACAGATGGCGATGCGACGCGCCAATCGGCGCCAATAAGGCTTTCACCACCTCTGCCGGATCTTGCGTCTGGCTGGCCAAAATTTCCTGAACCATCGGATGCTTTAAACCCGACAGCTTCAAATAAGCGGCGTAAAACGGTTCATCCACCGCCGAAAAATCTACCCGATTGGCAAACGCATACATCAGCGCCGTTGATAGGTTGCGCGGCCCGGACCAGACAGCAAGCCGCATCAGCCAACCTCTTTCGATATTAAATCTTTGTAAAGGCTTCGTATTTTCTGCGTGACCGGCCCGATATTCCCAGTTCCTATCTGGCGTTTATCCACTTCGCCCACCGGTGTTTGGGCTCCAAACGTGCCCGTCAGAAACGCCTCATCCGCCCCGTAAACATCCACCAATGAAAAATTACGCTGATAGACTGGAATATTGTGCTGCTGACAAATCTCGATCACCTTTTGCCGCGTGATACCATTCATGCAGTAATCACCCGTGCTGGTCCAAACTTCGCCCTTGCGCACGATAAAGAAATTGCAGGCATTGGTGGTGTTTACGAATCCATGCACATCCAACATTAGCGCTTCATCCGCCCCGGCTTTTTCCGCTGCAATACAAGCAAGAATGCAATTTAACTTAGAATGCGAGTTTAATTTTGGATCCTGCGTCATCGGCAAGCCGCGTTGATGGGGCACCGTGGCAAGGCGCACTGGGCGCGCCAATTTTGGCCGCGAATGCTCCATAATAATCACAAAAGTCGGCCCCGAGCGCGACAAAGACGGATGTTGAAAGGGGCGGTGTTTCACCCCGCGCGTGACCATCAACCGCGCATGCGCATCCGATTGCATTTGATTGGCTGATTGCGTCTCTAACAAGGCGTTTTTAACGCCTTGGCGATCTAATCCAATGTCAAGATCAATGGCTTTGGCCGCTTCAAATAACCGATCAAGATGCAGATCCAAATAAGCCCAATGGCCATTGTAAAGCCGCAAGCCTTCCCAGATACCATCCCCCAACATAAATCCGCTATCATAGACGCTGACCACCGCCTGCGCTTTGGGCACAAGCGCGCCGTCGACATAAATCAAAATGTGATCATTGCGCGCATCCTCTTCGGCCTGATGCGTGGTTTGGGAGTCATCCATGGCGCGATGTCCCCTCACCGGCTTTGCACGCTGCCAAAACAGCCATGTTCAAAATATCCGTTGCTGTAGAGACCGACGCGCATATTTGTATGGATTGATCCACGCCCGAAAGAATAGGCCCGATCACCGTGGCACCAGCCATTTCCTGCATCAGTTTCACCGATATGCTTGCCGAATGACGTGCAGGCACAACCAAGATATTGGCCGGCCCGGTCAGCCGCGAAAACGGATAATGCGCCTGCGCTTGCGTATTCAGTGCCACATCAACGGTCATCTCGCCTTCATATTCGAAATCAACACCGCGCGCATCCAGCACTTTCGGGGCTAAAGCAAGCTTTTCAGCCCGCTCTGATACGGGATAGCCAAATGTGGAAAAACTCACAAATGCCACGCGTGGCTCTAGACCGAAATCGCGGGCCACATCGGCGGCGCGTTCGGCAATATTTGCCAGATCCTCGGCTTCGGGCCATTCATGGACCAAAGTATCTGCGATCAGCACGATCCGCCCCTTATGCAACAGCGCCGTCACCCCAGCCGCCCCATGTTCGGCATCTGCGTCAAACACATGGTTGAGCAACCCCATCACATGCGCTGATTTGCGCGTGACCCCCGTCACCAAACCATCACCATGGCCATGCGCCAGCATCAAAGCAGAGAAAACATGCCGGTCACGGGTTGCCATACGGTGAATATCGGCATTGTCAAAACCTTTGCGTTGCAAACGCTCAAACAAGAAGGATTTATACGCATCAAGATGATCGGTATTGGCGGCATTCACAACCTCAAGCTCTTGCACTGCATCTCCCATCCCAGCCGCCTCAAGCTTCGCCGCAACATCATGCTGGCGGCCCACCACCAACGCATTACCAAAGCCCGAGCGCTGATACATCACCGCAGCGCGCAACACCCGCGGATCATCACCCTCGGCAAAGATCATCCGAGCCTGTGCGGCGCGCGCGCGCGCGGTTATTCCGCGCAAAATGCTTGCGGTTGGATCCATCCGGGTTTTCAGCGACAGCTCATAGCCTTCCATATCAATAATCGGGCGCCGCGCGGCCCCGGTATCAATACCCGCTTTCGCCACTGCCGGCGGAATGCGATAAATAAGCCGCGGATCAAACGGGGTTGGAATGATATAATCTCGGCCAAAGGTTAATTTTTGCCCATAGGCCATGGCCACTTCATCGGGTACATCCTCGCGTGCCAGCGCTGCCAAAGCCTGCGCGCAGGCTATTTTCATTTCATCATTGATCGCGCGCGCGTGGATGTCTAAAGCCCCGCGAAATAAATACGGAAACCCTAAAACATTATTCACCTGATTGGGGTAATCGCTGCGCCCTGTGGCAACGATCGCGTCTTTGCGCACGGCATGAGCCTCTTCCGGTGTGATTTCCGGATCCGGATTGGCCATCGCGAAAATCACCGGATTTGGCGCCATTGATGCCAGCATTTGCGGGGTGACTGCGCCTTTCACCGAAACCCCCAGAAACACATCCGCATTTTGCATCACCTGATCAAGGCTGCGGCTTTCTGTTTTCACCGCATGGGCCGATTTCCACTGGTTCATCCCCTCGGTGCGGCCTTGATAAATCACACCTTTGGAATCGCAGACAAAACAATTTTGGTGCTTTGCACCCATCGATTTAAGCAACTCGATACAGGCAATTCCAGCCGCACCAGCGCCGTTTAAAACAATTTTGACATCTTCAATCTTCTTCTTGCTGATATGCAGGGCGTTGATCAGGCCTGCCGCACAAATCACCGCGGTTCCATGCTGGTCATCATGAAAAACCGGGATATCCATTTCCTCTTTCAAGCGCTGTTCAATGATAAAACATTCGGGCGCCTTGATATCTTCAAGATTGATACCGCCAAAACTGGGGCCCATTAACTTAACTGCTTTGCAAAACGCATCGGGATCTTCTGTATCCAGCTCGATATCAATGCTGTTCACATCGGCGAATCGTTTGAACAGAACCGATTTACCTTCCATCACCGGTTTGCTGCCCAGCGCGCCAAGATTACCCAACCCCAAAACCGCCGTACCATTTGAAATAACCGCGACCAAATTGCCTTTATTTGTATAGTCATAGGCAAGCTCGGGGTTCTCGGCGATGGCTTCACAGGGCACTGCCACGCCGGGCGAATAGGCAAGTGATAAATCACGTTGGGTCATCATCGGAACCGTCGCAGATACCTCCCATTTTCCCGGGGTTGGTTCGAGATGAAAGGCCAAGGCCTCTTCCCGCGTGATTTTCATTTTCGCCATTTTGAACCCTTTTGCGTATGATCCACTGTTATCATGCGTTTTTTAGCACACATCAAGATCGTTTTCAGCTTTCCCCTCGCTCTGCCTAAAGATACGCTGGAGGGCAAGATAAAACCCTAAGGAGACAAACCCGTGACGCCGATGATGGCCCAATATCTTGACATCAAGGCACAATATCCTGAGGCCCTGCTTTTTTATCGCATGGGTGATTTTTATGAGTTGTTTTTTGAAGATGCAGTGGCCGCTGCGGAAGCGCTGGATATTGCGCTCACCAAACGCGGCAAACATCTCAACGCGGATATCCCAATGTGCGGGGTGCCGCATCACGCCTCGGAAGGGTATTTGCTAACGCTGATCCGAAAAGGCTTTCGCGTGGCAGTTTGCGAGCAGATGGAAAGCCCTGCCGAGGCAAAAAAGCGGGGCAGTAAATCGGTTGTAAAACGCGATGTGGTGCGCCTTGTAACACCCGGAACACTGACCGAAGACAGCTTACTTGAGGCGCGGCGGCATAATTTTCTGGCCGCATTTGCGCAGATACGCAATGCCTCAGCGCTAGCTTGGGTGGATATTTCTACCGGCGATTTTAGCGTCAGCACCCTGCCTTTGGTATTGCTAGGGCCCGAATTGGCCCGGCTAGCACCTTCAGAAGTGCTTGTATCGGAAAAGTCTTTCCAAGATTTAGACACTATCATTGTGGAAAGCGGCGCGGCGTCGACACCGATCAGCGCCAGTAGTTTTGACAGCACATCGGCAGAAAACCGGCTGCTCAAGACCTTTAAACTGGCCACGCTTGACTCCCATGGAGGGTTTTCAAGGGCGGAGTTATCGGCCTTGGGTGCAATTGTTGATTATCTGGACATCACACAAAAAGGCAGCCTGCCGCTGTTGCAACCGCCAAAACGCCATATCAGCGCAAAAACCATGCAAATAGATGCCGCCACCCGGCGCAATCTTGAACTTACGCATGCGCTTTCAGGAACGCGAAATGGCTCTTTATTGGCAACGATTGATCAAACATTAACCGCTGCGGGCGGCAGATTACTTGAGCACCGCATCGGCTCTCCTTCGCTTGATATCGAGGTTTTGAACAATCGACAAAACGCCATTTCCGCGTTGATCGCGCAAAGCGCAGTACTGGATAAATTACGCGGGCATTTGCGCCATATTCCCGATGTCGCGCGGGCACTCTCGCGGCTGGCCTTGAACCGCGGTGGACCAAGAGATCTAGGAAGCATCCGCAGCGCGCTGCGCCAAGCCGAAGCGATCGCTGATGTAATGCAGGCAACCCCTTTATGCACCGAATTAGAGACGGTTTACGAGAAACTGATAGGGCATACCGATTTAATCGATCTGTTGTTAAAAGCATTGAACGAAGATCTGCCCTTGCTGTTGCGTGATGGGGGATTTGTGGCCGCAGGCTTTGAGCCCGATTTGGACCATGCCCAGCATTTGCGCGATGAGGGCCGCGGGGTGATCGCGCAGATGCAAGCCGAGTACAGCGCCTTGGCCGAAATCGCTTCGTTAAAAATCAAACATAATAACGTTTTGGGCTATTTCATCGAAACCACCGCGACCCATGCAGATAAAATGCTGCGGCCGCCTTTATCAGAAACTTTCATTCACCGACAGACCACAGCCAATCAAGTGCGCTTTACTACAGTCAATCTTTCAGAGATTGAAACCAAGATCTTAAATGCCGGCGGGCGGGCAAGCGAGATTGAAAGCGAAATCTTCGCGCAGCTCTGCGCGAAGATTCTTGACCACTCGGAAAGCCTTTATGGATTGGCCACCGCTTTGGCCGAACTTGATGTCGCGGCAGCGCTCGCACATCTTGCGCAGCAACAAAATTGGGTGCGCCCGGTGGTGGATAACAGCCGGGCCTTTGCCATTGAAGGCGGGCGGCATCCGGTTGTGGAACGCGCGTTAAGTTCCAATGGCCAGCATTTTATCGCCAATGATTGCGATCTGTCTGAGGGCGCAGTTCGCCTGTTAACCGGCCCAAATATGGCCGGTAAATCAACGTTTCTAAGACAAAATGCACTGATTGCGGTATTGGCACAGATGGGCAGTTTTGTGCCCGCCAGCAGCGCCCATATTGGGGTGGTCAGTCAATTGTTCAGCCGCGTAGGCGCATCTGATGATTTGGCGCGCGGGCGATCCACTTTTATGGTGGAAATGGTCGAAACCGCTGCGATTTTGAATCAAGCCGATGCAAAAGCGCTGGTGATCTTGGATGAAATTGGCCGTGGCACGGCAACCTATGACGGGCTTTCCATCGCGTGGGCAACGCTCGAGCATCTGCATGATGTGAATCAATCGCGGGCGCTATTCGCCACCCATTATCATGAGCTCACAGCCCTGTCCGGCAAATTAGACCGGGTTGAAAATGCCACCGTTGCGGTAAAAGAATGGCACGGCGACGTAATCTTTTTACACGAGGTGCGCCAAGGGGCTGCAGATCGCTCTTACGGGGTGCAAGTGGCACAATTGGCAGGCCTTCCCTCAATGGTGGTTGAGCGCGCACGGGTGGTTTTGGACGCTTTGGAAAAAGGCGAGCGCGAGGCGGGAAGCACCGGCCGGCAGGCCGTTATCGATGATTTACCGCTGTTTTCGTGCAGTCCTGCAGTGCCGCCCCGCCCGCAAGCCGCCGCATCACCCGCTTTGGAAATTCTCGAAGCACTGCATCCAGATGAGCTGACACCAAAAGAAGCGCTGCAAAAATTATATGAGTTAAAAGCCGCGGCAAAACCAACAAGCTAATGGTTTTGCCGCTGAAAAACCGCTTTAAGATGCAGGGGTCGAGGATACGCCAACCTGAGAGGGACGCAGCAACCGATCGTGCAACATGAAACCTTCAGCGGATACCTGAATAATATCACCGGCTTTTGTGCCCGGAAGTGGGGCTTCAAACATCGCTTGGTGCAGCTGCGGATCAAAACGATCACCAACTTGCGGTGAAATAGGTTGAATGCCGTGCTTTTTAAACACGTTCAACAATTCCCGCATCGTCAACTCGACGCCTTCGATCAGCGCCGCCGCGGCTTCTTTTTGCTCGTCACCCGCCGCTTCAACCGCCCGTTTCATATTGTCATACACAGGCAGTAAATCGCGCGCCATTTTCGAACCACCGTAATTTTCGGCCTCGCGGCGATCTTTATCAGCCCGTTTGCGCGAATTTTCGGCATCCGCCAAGGCGCGCATGAACCGGTCGCGATATTCATCCCGCTCAGCGGTTACAGCAGCCAATTCATCAACCTCATCGGTTTGCGCATCCTCTTGAGTGATATCGATTAGCTCTTCCTCAAGGGCCTCTTCTGCCTCTTGCATTTGATCAATATCATCCAAAAATTCTTCTGCTTTTGGCTCTTCCATAACTTACCTTTCAATGCGGTCGGAAATAAGCTTGCCCACCAATTGCGCGGTATAATCAACCAGCGGCACAATCCGACCATAATTCAAACGCGTTGGACCGATCACTCCGATGGCCCCAACAATTTTACGTTCTGAGTTCATATAGGGAGAAACAACCAAAGAGGAACCCGTAAGTGAAAAAAGTTTGTTCTCTGAGCCAATAAAAATGCGCACACCATCGCCTTGCTCGGTCAGTTCAAGAAATTCTGCGATATCGCGCTTGCGTTCCAAGTCATCAAACAGGTTTCGGATGCGCTCCAAATCCTCTTCATGGGCCTCTGATTCTAGCAAATTGCCACGGCCACGCACGATCAAGCGTTCATTATCATCGCCTTGGGTTTGCCAAACCGCCAAACCTTGCGTCACCAATTCTTGCGCCAAACTGTCAATTTCTTGCCGCCTTAAATCGACATCATGTTGAATGGTCGAAAGCAATTCGCTTAACGTGCGCCCTTCAAGCACTGCATTTAAGAAATTTGCCGCTTCGCGCATCGCGCTGGGCGTTTGCCCGACCGGCGGCGTAAACAGACGGTTTTCAACATCGCCATTGGAATAAACAAGAACAACCAACGCCCGGTCAGGGGATAACGATACGAACTCAATATGCTTTATGGGTTGTTCTTGCTTTGGCGTTAACACCAAAGAGGCGCCATGGGTTAACGCCGAAAGCGTTGATCCCACGCGGTCCAACACGCTGCTGACATCTTGGCTGCTGCGATCTACGGTTTGATCCAGCTTAAGTTGATCTTCCTTGCTAAGCTGATCCACTTCCAAAAACCCATCCACAAACATGCGCAACCCCAATTGCGTGGGCACCCGCCCCGCACTGATATGCGGGCTGTCAAGCAAGCCTAAAAATTCAAGATCCTGCATCACATTGCGCACAGTGGCCGCGCTGACCTTTTCATTTAAGGTACGGGTAAGCGTGCGCGACCCAACGGGGCCACCACTTTCTAAATAGCCCTCAACCAGCCTGCGAAAAATTTCCCGCGACCGTTCATTCATATTGTTTAAAAGATCTGGGCTACCCATATCGCCTAATCCTTTTTAAAACCCAAAAGCACCGCCCGGTTCAAAACTATCGGGGTTGCGTCTCTATATCAGCCGCTTGTATGCATCAGTGCAACATAGAAAGGTTTATAACATGCGCCCCTCAGGAAGAAAATTAAATGAAATGCGTTCGGTAGAAATTGAAACCGAGGTGACCAAACACGCCGAAGGGTCATGTCTGATCAAAATGGGCGACACGCATGTGCTGTGCACCGCCACCATTGAAGATCGGGTGCCCTCCTTCATCAAGGGATCCGGGCTTGGCTGGATAACAGCGGAATATGGCATGCTGCCAAGATCAACCAGTTCGCGCATGCGCCGCGAATCAACGGCTGGCAAACAAGGCGGACGGACCGTAGAGATTCAACGCCTAATCGGGCGCTCCCTGCGGGCGGGCGTGGATCGTTTAGCGCTGGGCGAGCGCCAAATTACCGTGGATTGCGATGTGATTCAGGCTGATGGAGGCACCAGATGCGCCTCAATCACCGGTGGCTGGGTGGCGTTACAGCTGGCGGTCAATAAATTGCTAAAAACTGGCGCGTTGCTTTCTAACCCGCTGATTTCACCCGTGGCGGCGGTCAGTTGCGGCATATATGCAGGCCAAGCCGTGCTTGATTTGGATTATCCTGAAGACAGTGAAGCCGGCGTGGATGGAAATTTCATCATGTTGGCAAATGGTCAAATGATCGAAACTCAGATGAGCGCTGAGGGCGCTACTTACTCGCGCGCTCAAATGAACCAATTGTTGGATTTGGCAGAAGCCGGCGTGGCCGCATTGGTGCAAGCGCAGCTAAAGGCCGTTGGATGAGCCGTTTATTTCAAGAAGATCGCCTGGTATTGGCCACCCATAACCAAGGCAAACTTGAAGAAATCGCCGCTTTGCTTACGCCATTTGATGTCAAGGTGGTTGGGGCTGGCAGTTTAAACCTGCCTGAACCAGAGGAAACCGAATCCAGCTTTGTGGGCAATGCCCGCATAAAAGCCCATGCTGCGGCAAAAGCGACGGGCTCACCCGCGCTGGCCGATGATAGCGGCATTGAAATCGCAGCGCTAAACGGTGCTCCTGGGGTTTACACCGCCGATTGGGCGGAAACCCCCAAAGGGCGTGATTTTATAATGGCAATGGAAAAAGTACATTTCGAGCTTGAAAAAATAAACGCGCCTGCTCCGCGCATCGCCCAGTTTTGTTGTACGTTGGTACTGGCCTGGCCCGATGGGGCCGATGCGGTGTTTGAAGGGATTATGCCTGGCCAAGTGATATGGCCAATGCGCGGAGACCAAGGCCATGGATATGATCCAATTTTTCAACCTGACGGCTATAAGGTCACCTTCGCTGAGATGGACCGTTGGGAAAAGAACCGCATCAGCCACCGCGCCAGAGCCTTTGAAAAACTGATACGGGAATGCTTTGGTGGATGATTGGACATATGGGGGCTTTGGAATATACATCCATTGGCCCTTTTGTTCTGCAAAATGCCCCTATTGCGACTTTAACAGCCATGTCTCTAAAAAAATTGATACAAAGCAATGGCTTAAAGGATATTTATCCGAAATCCAGCGGTTAAGAAATACGGTTGGCCCGCGCCTGGTCAATAGCATTTTTTTCGGCGGTGGCACGCCTAGCCTGATGGATCCCGAGATTGTTGAGGCGGTCATTGGCACCATTAAATCCAGCTTTCCTATCAGCAATCAATTGGAAGTGACGCTTGAGGCCAACCCAACCTCAGTTGAAGCAGGCCGCTTTGCGGCCTATCAAAACGCAGGCGTGAACCGAATTTCAATGGGAATACAGGCATTAAATGATCCAGATTTGCGCAGACTTGGCCGATTGCATACTGCGCAAGAAGCCCGGTTGGCGTTTGAAACCGCGCGCAATATTTTTGCCCGCGTCAGTTTCGATTTAATTTATGCGCGGCAATATCAAACCCTTGCGCAATGGCAGGCAGAGTTGAGCGAGGCACTTGCAATGGCGGTCGATCACTTCTCGCTTTATCAATTAACCGTCGAGGCCGGAACCGCCTTTGGCGATCGTTACAAAATCGGCAAGCTACCAGGCCTGCCAAACAATGATCTTGGCGCAGATCTTTATGAGCTTACTCAATCTTTATGCGATGCGCATAATATGCCTGCCTATGAGGTGTCAAATCATGCAAAAAAAGGGGCAGAATGCCTGCATAATTTGATATATTGGCGCTATGGCGATTATGCCGGTATTGGCCCAGGGGCCCATGGGCGATTAACGCTAAAGGGTCAAAAATTTGCCACTGAGGCATTTTACAACCCAGATAAGTGGCTTGCCGCGGTTGAACAGGGTACTGGAGAAAAGTCTGCGCAGCAGATTGATCGAACCGCACAAGCCACAGAATATTTGCTGATGGGCTTACGGATTAAGGACGGTATTGATTTAGAGCGTTTTGAGAATCTGGCAGGGGCACCACTGAATATCGAGGCTCAAACCTCTCTTGAAGATATGGGTTTGCTAATACGTAGCGATAAAAGCCTGAAAGCCACGCGAGCCGGCACCGCCGTGTTAAACTCTGTTATCAGTTCCTTATTAGAGGCGTGACATGCGGATTATTTGGTTAATCTTGGGTTTAATTGCATTGGGGTTGGGATGCTTTGGGGTGGTTTTGCCGCTTTTGCCAACCGTACCCTTCATCTTGCTTGCAGCATTTTGCTTTGCAAAAAGCTCAAATCGATTGCATGGCTGGTTATTAACCCATCCGCTTTTTGGCAAAATGATCCAAGATTGGCGTCAAACAGGCGCG
The DNA here is from genome assembly GCA_016778765.1 of Paracoccaceae bacterium. Classification (GTDB taxonomy): domain Bacteria; phylum Pseudomonadota; class Alphaproteobacteria; order Rhodobacterales; family Rhodobacteraceae; genus Thalassovivens. The sequence goes on from JADHOV010000001.1 coordinate 115,725, forward strand.
ATTTCCACAAAGGCCAAAAAAATGGCTACAATATCGATTGCTTTGGTTTTTGCAATTTCAGTAATCACCGGCGTGAAACCGCTAATTTTAACAATACAAGTAGCCGTCTTGGGCTGCGTTTTAGTGTTTATTTGGACTCGACCTGCTGCGTAGCACTTAAAATCCGACACAGATCATCCAATTGATCAAGATCACTATAAGTAATTGATATTGTTCCTGTTTCTGTTCCATCTACATGTGAAACTAGGACTTTCATGCCCAATCCTGCGGATAAATCAGCTTCCAAAGCGCGCGTATCTGCATCTTTTTCCACCGAGTTTCTCGCCTTGGACTTCGGCTTGTCTTTTGGTCCATCAGCTTGCGCTGCCCGCTTTACAAGCCGTTCGGTCTCGCGCACCGAAAGCGCTTTTTTCACGACCAGACGCGCAAGGTCTAATTGATCATCTGACGTAATCAGCGCCCGCGCGTGGCCCGTGGTCAATTGCCCTTCCCGCAGATAGGTTAAAATCTCATCCGGAAGGTTTAACAACCGTAAAAGATTGGCAATATGACTGCGGCTTTTTCCAAGCGCCTCTGACATTTGCTCTTGCGTGCGCCCAAAACGCTCCATCAAATTTTTATAGCCTTGCGCCTCTTCCACCGGATTCAAATCGGCACGCTGGATGTTTTCGATAATTGCCACTTCTAGCACTTCAGTATCTGAAAATCTTCGCAGCACGACGGGTAGCATATGCAATTGCGCAATCTGCGCCGCACGCCACCGACGCTCACCCGCTACAATCTCAAACTCATCCTCATGTTCGGGGCGCTCACGCACAATCAACGGCTGAATAATGCCTTTTGCGCGGATAGAATTCGCAAGATCATTTAGGTTTTCTTCGGTAAAATTGCGACGCGGCTGATCCGGATTGGGAAATATCTTTTCAATCGGAACATTCATATCGCTTTTAACAGGAATAGTATCCGCGGGTTGCCCTTGTTCTTTTGATATGGATCCAACATCGGACATTAACGCCGATAAGCCCCGTCCAAGACCCCGAACTTTTCCTTTTTTATCAACCATTTAGACCTCTTTCACCGATGCTGTCGGCAGATTATTTTTCAAAAACTCCTGCGTTAAGGCCCGATAGGCCATGGCCCCTTTTGACAGGCTGTCATATTGTAAAACCGGCATTGAAAAGGACGGCGCTTCGCTTAACCGCACATTCCGCGGAATTTTGACCTGGAACACCAATTCGCCAAGATTATCCCGCGCATCCTGTTCGACTTGCAGCGACAAATTATTGCGCTGATCAAACATCGTTAAAACAATTCCCTCGATACGCAAGTCTGTATTGGCGGTTTTACGCACTTCACGCACCGTTAACATCAACTGGGACAGGCCTTCCAAAGCAAAAAACTCGCTTTGCAAAGGAATAAGAACCGAATCCGAAGCCACCATCGCGTTCACCGTTAAAAGCGATAACGATGGCGGGCAATCGATTAAGATGTAATCAAATTCATACGCTTTCATGCTGTCTTGCCGCAAAGCATCCAACAAGAGCGAACTGCGCTTTTCATTTGAGACCAATTCAAACTCGGCGGAGCTTAGATCAACAGTGGATGGGATAACGCTTAGGCCTTTAATATTAGTGTCTATGATAGCATTTTTGAGGTGAGTAGGATCAAGCAGAAGATCAAATATAGTAGTGTCGCGCGCACTTACATCAATTCCCAATCCGGTTGATGCATTGCCCTGCGGATCTAAATCAACGATCAATACTTTCAAACCCGATTCCGCTAGCCCAGCCGCCAAATTTATTGAAGTGGTTGTTTTGCCAACACCTCCCTTTTGATTGGTAATCGAAATAATCTTAGCCATTTTTTTATTTGCTGCGTGGCGCACCTGTCACGTTCCTTACGCTTAATATCACTGCCTCATGGTTGGTTTTACTGATAAAGTGCTCTGCTTGAAATTGCCAACTTTTTTCAGCCTCTTTTACTTCTTTTGACCAATTTTTGCCTTTCATGAACAAACATTGCGTATTTTGACACATAAAGGGATGCGTGAGCCTTAACAAATCGTTCAAATCAGCCAAAGCGCGGGCAGAAATAACGTCGGCTTTTAAAGGGCCTACGGCCTCGATACGCTTGGCCTGAACCATTGCGTTTAATTGCAACTCCCGCATGACGGTGCGTAAGAATACCGCCTTTCGCTGATCACTTTCAATCAAAGTCACACGCAACTGTGGGTTAAGCTCTTTGGCCAAAATCGCAACAACCAACCCTGGTAAGCCACCCCCACTGCCTATATCAATCCAATGCGCGGCATGCTTTGACGCAAGCCCCATCACCTGAGCAGAATCGCAAATATGGCGGGCCCACACATCCTCGCGCGTCGATTTTGAAATAAGATTTATCCGCGTGGTCCATTTTTCCAGTAACCGCTGATATGCTTTCAGCGCGTCATATGTTTCACGTGAAACATTTAAATCAGAAAAAAAGGTATAGTGCCCGGTCATCCGGCTTTAAGGCGGTTAAACTGGCGCAGTTTTGCCAATAATAACATGGTGGCCGCAGGGGTCATTCCTTCAACCTTTTGGGCTTGGCGCAAATTTTCGGGCTGGCGATCCGTAAGTTTTCCGCGAAGCTCTGATGAAAGGCCATCAATATCTGCGTATGAAAACCCTTGTGGTATTTTTAACGCCTCATCGCGCTGCACTGCTTCAATATCTTTTTTCTGCCGCGCGATATAATTTGAATATAAAGCATCGCAGCTTAATTGTACTGCGATATCCGGCTCAATATCGCGTAAATCGGGAGATAGAGCGAGAAGATCTTCAAACGTTACCTTGGGGAAAGACAGGATCTGATATAACGAGCGGCGAGAACCATCTTGAGTTACCTCGATACCACAGGCCTGTAATTGAGTTGGGGTAAAGCTATCTGCATGCAATTGCGCCGTGGCCTTGGCCAATTTTTCTTGTTTTAACGAGAAAGCCGCATACCGCTCTGCGCCCACGCAACCTAGGACAATCCCCTGAGGCGTTAGCCGTTGATCCGCATTATCCGCCCGCAGCGAAAGCCGAAATTCCGCCCGTGAGGTAAACATACGATAAGGCTCGCTTACTCCACGCGAAATAAGATCATCAAGCATCACGCCAATATAGCTGTCACTTCGCGAAAAACTGGGACCATCGCGGCCCAAAGACTGCGCAGCGGCTGATAAACCCGCCACCATGCCCTGCGCTGACGCCTCTTCATAACCGGTGGTGCCATTAATTTGCCCCGCCAAAAACAAACCTGGCACGTTTCGCAAAGCCAAAGACATATCCAACGCTCGCGGATCAACATAATCGTATTCTATCGCATAACCTGGCTGCGTGATAAACGCGTTTTCTAATCCCGCGATCGAGCGCACATACGCTTCCTGTACATCTTGTGGAAGCGAAGTGGAAATTCCATTTGGATAGATCGTAGTCACATCCAAACCCTCGGGCTCCAGAAAAATTTGATGCGATGTCTTGTCAGAAAACCTGACAATCTTATCTTCAATCGACGGGCAATAACGCGGACCTACCCCATCTATATGGCCGCCATACATCGCAGAACGGTCTAGGTTTTTCCGAATAATCGCATGAGTTTTTTCATTTGTATGTGTTATACCGCAAGCGATTTGCGCTGCTGCCGGTTCTTTAGACAAAAACGAAAACAGCGTCGGCACGTCATCACCAGGCTGGGTTTCCAGGCCCTGCCAATCGATCGTCGTCCCATCCAAACGCGGAGGAGTGCCCGTTTTCAAACGCCCTAAAGACAATCCAAATTCATCAATTCGCTGCGCGAGTTTTACCGATGGCTTATCGCCCATCCTACCGCCTGGCCGCGAGACATCCCCAATATGAATAATTCCACGTAAAAACGTTCCGGTGGTTAAGATCACCGAATTCGATCGTATTTCGGATGCGTCCGCCAACACAACACCAAATATCTTCGACGGAGCGCCCAATAGATCCACAACCTCACCGTTTAATAAGGTAAGGTTTTTCATTGCCCGTAATTGCGCCTCTATCGCCGCGCGATATAATTTTCGATCTGCCTGCGCGCGAGGGCCCTGCACGGCAGGCCCTTTGCGGCGGTTGAGCAAACGAAACTGAATACCCGCCTGGTCTGCGGCCCTGCCCATGATGCCATCAAGCGCATCCACTTCGCGCACTAGATGCCCTTTACCCAATCCCCCGATCGCCGGATTACAGGACATTGCGCCCAAATCATACGCAGATAAAGTTATTAAAGCGGTTTGCGCACCCATACGCGCCGCCGCAGCCGCCGCTTCACAGCCCGCATGCCCACCACCAACAACAATTACATCAAAATGTTTCACGTGAAACACTCCATCATTTACCCAAACAAAAACTGCTAAAAATTTCGTCCAAAATGGATTCTATCCCAATTCGCCCAATAAGACCATCCATCGCACGACAGGCCCGATGCAGCTCTTCTGCTGCCAACTCATAAACATCCGGCCCACTCTCTAAGAGCAAAAGAGCTTGATCCATAGCCACAACTGCTTCTTGCAGAGCGTGTCTATGACGCTCACGCGTTGCAACACCTAAAGTAGAAGTTTTTTCTTTCAATACACCCTTTAGATGATCAACAAAACGGTCAATCCCCGCCCCCGTCCGCCCTGAAATGCCAAATTTTTCATCACCTTCATCGCATTTCGCCAACAGCACTATATCATCCGGTGACATCTCAATCCCTACGGGCACAGCGCCATCCAATGACAATACAGCACGAATATCTGCAGCATTTGCGCGCGCCAACGCCCGCTCAACACCCAATTCTTCAATATGGTCCGACGTATTACGTAATCCCGCCGTGTCCAATAACGTCACCGCGAACCCATCCAAGTCCATCCGTACTTCTATGATATCGCGCGTCGTCCCAGCCACATCCGACGTCAATGCCGCCTCACGCCCGGCCAATGCGTTCAGCAAAGTTGATTTTCCAACATTGGGCTTTCCGACGATCGCCACTTCGAAACCGGCCCTTACCCGCTCTGCCATCGCAACGCCCCCCGCCTCAAGGATCAATGCGGCGCGTGTACTCTTCACCAGATTGCGCACTTCCGGGGTAACATCTACGGGTACCTCCTCATCCGCGAAATCAATTGTTGCTTCCAGCAACGCACAGGCGCGCACCAGATCCAACCGCCACTGCACGGCACGCTGGCCCAATTCCCCTGACAACACCCTTAATGCCTGACGTCGCTGCGCCTCAGTTTCAGCATCAATCAAATCCGCCAGACCTTCGACCTGCGTCATATCCAAACGGCCATTTTCCAGCGCGCGCCGCGTATACTCACCCGGCTCAGCCATCCTTACGCTCGAATGCTTACAGCATGCAGCGAGAACTGCCGAAACAACTGCTAAGCTACCGTGACAAGCCAATTCAACGATATCCTCGCCGGTGAAGCTGTTTGGCGCCGCAAACCACGTGACCAGTCCGCTATCAAGCGCTACACCCTGGCCATCGGTAATCCGCCGCAAAACCGATAGCCGTGGCTCTCCTAGTTTTCCGACCAACGCACAAGCACAAGCACAAGCTTGCGGACCTGATAATCTAATTACAGATATACCAGCTTTCCCGTGACCAGATGCCAAGGCAACGATCGTGTCCATTGGGCCTACACCCCGAAAAATGTTAAGAATTCATTGAGTCAAAGAAGTCAGAATTGGATTTTGTTTGCTTAAGTTTCGAAATTAAAAACTCCACTGCATCCGTTGTTCCCATAGGATTCAAAATACGCCGCAGCACAAAAGTTTTCTGAAGATCTACCTTATCAACCAGCAAATCTTCTTTTCGCGTACCAGATTTCAAAATATCCAACGCCGGGAAAACGCGCTTATCGGCAACTTTGCGATCAAGAACGATTTCAGAATTGCCCGTCCCTTTAAATTCTTCGAAAATCACCTCGTCCATCCGACTTCCAGTATCGATCAATGCGGTTGAAATGATCGTTAATGATCCCCCCTCTTCGATATTGCGCGCCGCGCCAAAGAATCGTTTCGGGCGTTGCAAAGCGTTTGCGTCAACACCGCCGGTCAGTACCTTGCCCGAGGATGGAATAACCGTATTGAATGCCCGGCCTAAACGCGTAATCGAATCGAGCAAAATCACCACGTCCCGCTTATGTTCTACTAAGCGCTTGGCTTTCTCAATCACCATTTCAGACACTGCAACATGCCGCGTCGCTGGCTCATCAAAAGTGGAAGAAACAACTTCACCCTTCACAGACCGTTGCATATCCGTAACTTCTTCTGGACGTTCATCAATCAACAAAACGATCAAATAACATTCAGGATGATTTTGTTCGATACTGGTCGCTATATTTTGCAATAATACCGTTTTACCTGTGCGCGGAGGCGCGACGATCAAAGATCTTTGGCCTTTGCCGATCGGCGCAACCAAATCAATTATGCGCGCAGATTTATCCTTCGCCGTTGGATCTGCCAACTCCATCGTCAGGCGCTCATCCGGGTAAAGCGGTGTAAGATTGTCAAAAGCAATTTTATGACGGGCTTTTTCAGGCTCTTCGAAATTAATTTTAAACGGATTTACCAATGCAAAATAACGTTCATTTTCTTCTGGTGCTTTGATCACTCCTTCGATCGTGTCACCCGTGCGCAATGCAAATTTTCGGATCATTTCCGGCGATACATAAATATCATCTGGACCAGGCAAGTAATTCGCCTCGGGTGAACGCAAAAACCCAAAACCATCCTGCAAAACTTCAAGCACACCATCGCCCGCAACTTCCCATCCCTCATCCGCGCGCACGCTCAAAATTTGGAACATCATTTCGCCTTTGCGCATCGTTGATGCGTTTTCGATTTCCAGTTCTTCGGCTAAATCCACTAAATCTTTTGGACTTTTGCGTTTCAAATCAGAAAGGTTCAGCCGTTCGACCACCATGATATACCTCTGGTTGCGGCATTCACCGCGTTATGTCTGTTAATAGGAAAAAATCGCCAGAATAGGCTCAGGTCTTCTTACGATGATTTTTTTTAAAGTTAAACCATTAATATTTTACGATCACTGAAACCACTATCGCAATCATCAGAACGGTTGGAACTTCGTTCATCATTCGATAATACCGACCTGTTTTTGTAAAATTTCCAGATCTAAACAATTCACAATGGTCAGCGCACCATTTGTTAAACCAGGTCATCCCAAAAATGCTTGCAAATTTTACCCATACCCAAACCATTGACCAATCAATAATGCCCGGAATAAAGACCATCAAAAGACCGCAGATCCAAGTTAAAATCATTGCAGGTCGCATAATAAACCTAAGCAGTTTCCGTTCCATAATTTGGAACGTTGTATCAAGGATATCGCCTTTTTTTGCGCGTTCGCTGTGATACACGAATATTCTTGGTAAATAGAATAAACCGGCCATCCATGAGATAACCGCTAAAATATGAAGTGATTTTATCCAAAGATAGAAATTGCTTAGAACATCAATCATGCTTTCCCCAAATCTGAGCAAGTCTATTTAATAAAGAAATATAGATAAAAAGGAAGTAGGATATGTAGACAAACAAGTTTCTGTGGATCAAATTTTTTCCAGCTATTTATCCACAATAAAAAAACTGAGCAAAAAAATATTTCAATATATTTTATATTTAAATCAGATACTTAAAAAAATTCTGAATTAAATTATGTGTTAAATTGACTATCCACAGTTTAAGCAGGGACAAACTTATCCTTTTCCACATTGTATATTTATATGGTTTTGCTAATTTTATACGTCAATTTATAAATATTTGCGTTTCTAGCTGTGTATGCGGTAATTTTATCTATCTATCCACCCAGTTTTTGGACAAGTTATCCACATGCGACCTTCTCTGATTTTGGCTTCTTCATCCACTGCGCGTGCAACATTGTTGCGTAATGCGGGTATTGTGTTTGAAATATACCCCCCAAAAATTGATGAACAAATGATAAAAGAAAGCATGATTTCTGAAAATTTATCACGCCGCGATATGGTGGATCATTTGGCAGAAATGAAAGCATCTAAGGTTGCTTCAAAATTTCCAGATTCATTTATCATCGGATCTGATCAAATTTTGGAATTTCAGGGACAGGTTATTTCGAAACCCCAGAACAAAGCAGAGCTTTTTGCGCAATTGCAAGCGTTTCAAAACGAGACCCACAGATTGTTTACGTCCGCTGTCATCTACCATGAAAACCGCCCAATTTGGCGGCATATTTCAAAGGTAGATGTGTCTTTTAGATCGTTACCCGATACGGTTCTCACCGCATATATTGATCAATTTTGGGATCATATTCGATATTGCGTGGGGGGATACAGGCTTGAAGCTGAAGGCGTGCAACTTATCCGTAGAATCAATGGTGACTATTTCAGTGTTTTAGGGTTACCGTTATTAGAAGTGCTTAATTTCTTATCGCTTAGAGGGAATTTTTCAATATGACGGTGTCAAAAATACCTCTGGTAGCCGTGATTGGTCATCCGATTTTTCATTCAAAATCACCAAGGTTGCACGGCAATTGGTTGAAAAAACTGGGGCTGCCGGGTCATTATATACCTGTCGATGTTGAACCTGTTGATTTTGGAAATGTGCTTAAAACCATGCCGAAAATGGGTTTTGTGGGCGCTAATGTCACAATTCCGCACAAACATCTTGCTTTAACGCATGCCGACCACGTATCCGATCGAGCGGCATTAATCGGAGCTGCGAATACATTATCGTTCAGCGAGGATGGAAAAATCTATGCTGATAATACAGATGGGTATGGATTCATTGAAAATATTAAAGATCATCAGCCTGATTGGAATGCAACCTCAGGACCAGCACTGGTTTTGGGCGCCGGTGGAGCCTCGCGTGCTGTATTATCGGCATTGATAGAAGCTGGGGTTCCCGAAATATATTTAGCGAATAGAACGCGCGCCAGAGCGGATCAGTTGAAAACCGATCTTGGGGCAAGGATTCAGGTTTTGGACTGGTCAAAAATCTCAAATATTTTGGATGGCATAGATTTAATGGTGAATACGACATCTTTGGGTATGGTGGGAAAGCCAGATTTATCATTAAGCTTGAAAAATCTTACCGCTAAAACATTGGTAACAGATCTGGTCTACACACCGCTCGAAACCGATCTCTTAAAGCAAGCCAGCGCAATTGGATGCCCCGTGGTAGATGGTTTGGGAATGTTAATACATCAAGCAGTACCGGGTTTTGAGCGGTGGTTTGGTAAAAAGCCAACCGTTGATCAAGAAACGCGTAACTTATTGTTATCATGAGTTTTTCATTAGGTCTTACAGGATCTATAGGAATGGGAAAATCCACAACCGCAGGGTTTTTCAAAGATGCAGGCTGTGATGTGTGGGATGCCGATGCAGCCGTACATCGACTTTATACAAAACAAGGCGCCGCGGTCGCACCTTTGTCAAACCTATTCCCAAAGGCATTGATTGAGGGTGCAATTTCAAGGCAAGTGTTAAAGCATGAATTGCAAAAAAACCCCGATTTGATTGGGCAGCTGGAAGCAATCGTCCATCCGCTCGTGGCGCAGGATCGACAAACCTTTATAGACTCAGCCCAATCAGATATATTGGTCTTTGATATCCCACTGCTTTTTGAAACCGGCGCAGATGCCCATATGAACGCCGTAATTTGCGTAACTATAGATGAAGAAGAGCAAAAGAAACGCGTGCTGGAACGCGGAACGATGAACGAGGAGATGTTTGAGCAGATCAAATCGCGCCAATGGTCAAATTCTCAAAAATGTGAAAAAGCTGATTTTGTGATTTTAACAGACACGCTGGATCATGTGCATGCGCAAGTGGACAATATATTGGCAAATTTAAGGGCGGTGAAGGATGCGTGAAATTGTTTTGGACACCGAAACCACGGGCTTGGATCCCAATCAAGGAGATCGAATCGTTGAAATAGGCGCCGTTGAATTGTGGAATCACATTCCAACCGGGAAAACCTATCATCAATATATCAATCCCGAACGCAATATGCCCAATGAGGCCTTTCAAGTGCATGGTTTAGGGGATGATTTTTTACGAGATAAGCCTGTCTTTGCGAGTATCGCGGCCGATTTTGTCGAATTTATTGCCGATTCCAAATTGGTTATTCACAATGCCAGTTTTGATATGCGGTTTTTAAATACTGAACTTTCATGGGTGAAGCGGCCGCAAATCCCATTAGAACGCGCCTTAGACACATTGGCCATTGCACGTAAAAAATTCCCCGGATCGCCCGCGTCATTAGATGCGTTGTGCCGCCGTTTTGGGATAGATAACAATGCTCGCACGCTGCATGGCGCTTTGCTCGATTCTGAAATATTGGCTGAGGTTTACCTTGAGCTTATTGGCGGCAGACAGCCAGATTTTATGCTTTCTGCTCAAGTGAAAACCTCAACTGATCGAGTAGGCGCGGACCGGCACGTTTCAGGATTAAAACAGCGCCCAAGGCCCCTTACCCCCCGGGTGAGCGAAGGGGAGAAAAAAGCGCATCTTGAAATGGTTGCAACCCTAGGAGATCAAGCGGTCTGGCGTGATCATATTTGGGAAGAATAGATTTAGTTTTTGGTTTCTTCAGACGCAGCTTCGGTTTGGCGACGCAGCGCTTCGCTTCTATAAAGTTGCATGAAATCAATTGTTTCTAAGTTAAGGGCTGGGAATCCGCCATCTTGAGTAAGATCACTAACCACGCGTCGCAAGAATGGGAAGATCATCCGAGGGCATTCAATCATAAGAAACGGGTGTAATTGTTCATCTGGAACGCCGGTTACGGTAAACACGCCTGCATATTCGATCTCTAATAAAAAAAGCTGATCATTTGTATCTTTGGACTTTGAATCAATATTTAATTTGATGATTGTTTCATATTGATTGGCAATTGAGCGTTTCCGTGCGTCTAATTTAACTTGTATTTGAATATCAGGTGTAACATCGCCGGAGACGCCTTTTTGAGCGAGAATGTTTTCGAAAGATAAGTCTCGAATATATTGCGCCAGCACGTTTACAGAGGGTTGCGCTGGTTGTGATGTCTCTTCGGCCATGTCGGGTTCCTTGAAAAATTATGTCGCGATTGCCTAGCAGTTTGCAGCAGCGGCCTCAATGGTGCATCGCGTTGTTGCTGGGTTATGGATCCTTTTTAGGGGTAAGCTCTTCGTAAACGCCTTCGATCGTGGTGTCTGACGCATGGCCTTCGCCATTTTGAGAGCTGCGGTTCGCGCCCATAGTGTTTGCATAGGTGAATGAAAAACCATTTTGCGAATTTAGGATGCGTTGTTTAACGCGCTCAAACAGCCAAATGCGGATATTTGGTACCAAAAGTGAAAAGCCAAATGCGTCGGTGAAGAAGCCCGGCGTTAACAGCAAAGCACCCGCCAAAAGAATCATAACGCCATGCGCCAAAGGCGCGATTGGGTTTTCGAGAGTTTCAACGTTGTTTTTGAGCTGTGATAAAGCGCTGAGACCTTGTTTGCGCACCAAATAAGTGCCCAGAAATGCAGTTGCAATCACAATACCCAATGTTGACAGCAAACCGATCTCACCGCCGATCTGTATGAACAGGGCAATTTCAATAATGGGTACGGTTACAAAAAGGACGAATAGCCACATTACAAAGCGCTCCTAAATATCTGCCAAGTTGTGGACTTGTGAGCCCACCTCACCTAAATAAGAACTAACTTTTGTTTTTACCACCTTTGGGAATGAGCTTCTTATGAATGCGATTGCGATCGAAATCTTAGTCTTGGCTGGTATAGCCATTTTCTTAATCATGCGCTTAAAAAAAGTTTTGGGAACACGTGAAGGCTTTGAAAAGCCTAGAGCGCAATCGCCCGCCACTTTGCGCAGCCCTGATTTGAAAGTGATTGAAGGTGGTCCAGATGCAGATATTACGGATCATGTGCCCGCCGGATCCGAGCTTGCGCAAACGTTCACTTCGATAAAGGCGGTTGATTCGGGGTTTTTGGTCTCTGAATTTTTGTCAGGTTCGCGCGCTGCGTATGAAATGATTTTAATGGGGTTTGAGCGCGGCGATTTGAGTGCGGTGCGCTCGTTCTTGTCGGATGAAGTGGCCAATACGTTTGATGAAGTGATCGCGCAACGCAGTTCACAAGGGTTGCAGATTGAAGCCGAGTTTTTGGGCATACGTGAGATGAAAATCAACGATGTTATATTCGATAAAGCAACGGATATGGCCGAAATAACCGTGTCTTTTATTTCCGAATTAATTTCGGTTGTGAAAAACAGCGATGGCGAGATTATTGAAGGTGATGAAAAGAAATCCAAACGGCAAAAGGATGTTTGGACATTCTCAAAAGATCTTACAAGCCAAGATCCGGTTTGGTTTTTGGTCGCGACAGGCGAATAAATTTTATTTTAAAAGCCTTTTATAACTTCAAGATTGATGAGGTGGGTGAAGAGGGCGGATGAAAAAGCGGCTATTAAACAAAGAAGAAGCGGCGCTTTGGGACCAAGTTGCCAAGACCATGCAACCTCTCCGACCGCCCAAAGCGGCGAAACTATCAGAGACAAAAAAACCAAGATTGGTTTCTTCAAAACCAAAACCAACCTCCAGCTTAGGCCTATTTGATTTGAAGATTTTTGAAATCGGTTCAAAATCACAAACGGCGCTTGGCCAAAGCCTTGCGATGAGCCGCACCGGTTCAAAAGCGCCAGCATCCAAACCAATATTGCAAATGGATCAGAAGTCTTTCTTTAAAATGCGGCGGGGAAAATTAGCACCCGAGGCGCGGATCGACTTACATGGGATGACGTTGAATCAGGCCCACCCCGCCTTAACGCAATTTATTTTATCTGCACAACGCGCGGGGCGTCGGTTGGTTTTGGTGATCACGGGAAAAGGCGAGGGCGGCGGCCCGCATCCTTCTGCATCGCGCGAGCGTGGGGTTCTGCGTCGGCAAGTGCCTCAATGGCTGCATGCCCCTTCGCTCAGACACGCAATTTTGCAGGTAGATCAAGCTCATATATCGCATGGTGGCGAGGGGGCATATTATGTTTATCTTAAAAAAAGACGCTAGTTTCATATAGGTTTTGTTGCATTTGAATGGCGAGTAAAGCACTGGTTTTTCATCTTGCCATTTGACTGGTGAAAAGAAAGCCTTATCCTTTTTTAATCAACCTGACTGATTTTTGAAATCCGACTCTGCGGTTGGGTTCAAATTCATCATTGCGAAGTAAGCGTTGGGTTGACGCCTGCGACTGCGCGAGAGGCCCCAAGATTATGTATTTTGGACCTGCGTCAAAATATCTAGGGGGAAATTGAAGTTAAGACGTTAATCTATCACTAAAATCTGCCGAATAAATGCAGATTAAAAATTATAAATTGGCAAAAACCAATAAGAACAGAAGACCAACTGGGAGGAATTTATGAAAATTTCAATGACGGTAAACGGAGAAGCGGTTTCAGGCGAGGTAGAAGGCCGCACGCTTCTTGTGGATTTTCTTCGAAATGATTTGAAGATGACGGGAACGCATATCGGCTGCGACACCAGCCAATGCGGCGCGTGTACGGTGCATGTAAACGGTATGTCGGTGAAATCTTGCAGCATATTGGCTGCGGAAGCAGATGGCGCTGATGTGGCCACGATTGAAGGCCAAGCCAATGAGGATGGTTCGTTAAATGTCATCCAACAGGCGTTTCAAGACCATCACGGGTTGCAATGCGGGTTTTGTACGCCTGGCATGGTGATGGCGGCAACGGAATTGCTTAAACATAATAAAAAGCCAACGGTTGCAGAAATTCGTCACCATTTAGACGGCAATATTTGCCGCTGCACGGGATATCATAACATCGTTAAATCGATCATGGCTGCATCTGGTCAAGATGTGTCTTCGATCGCAGCAGAATAAGTATAAATAGAAAAGCTGGGTGGGCAAACCACCACAAGGGGAGGAATTAACATGCCAAAGGATTCAGGCATTGGTGCTAGCACCAAACGGGTTGAAGATCAGCGGTTTTTAACGGGTAAAGGCCGCTACACATCAGATATTAACCTGGTTAATCAAACGCATGCTGTGTTTTTGCGCAGTGATGTTGCGCATGGCAGGATCAAATCGATCGATACAGCCGCCGCAGCAGCCATGCCAGGGGTTCTAGCGATTTTTACGGGTGAAGATTTTGCCGAAGTGGGTGGGAACCCTGCAGGATGGGCGATTACCAGCCGCGACGGCGAACCTATGAAAGAGCCCAAGCGACCGGTTTTGGCGCATGGCAAGGTGCGCCATGTGGGGGATGCCTATGCTGCGGTGATTGCAGAAACCGTTGAACAGGCCCGCGATGCTGCCGATGCGATTGTGGCAGAGATTGAAGAGCTTCCAGCGGTTGTGGACATGTCGGCAGCGTTGGCGGGTGGTCCCTTTGTGCATGATGAGATCGAAACCAACCAATGTTTTGATTGGGGTTGGATAGAAGATAATCGTGCAGCAACGGATGCGGCGATCAAAAATGCGCCCCATGTCACCACGCTAGAATTGATCAATAACCGCCTTGTGCCAAACGCGATTGAAACCCGCGCGTCAACCGCGGATTATGATCCGGGCACCGGAGAATATACGCTTTACACAACCTCGCAAAATCCGCATTTGACCCGGCTGTTGATCAGCGCCTTTGTGATGGGCATTGCGGAAAATAAATTGCGCGTGGTTTCGCCCGATGTTGGCGGTGGTTTTGGATCAAAAATCTACCATTATGGCGAAGAAGCCCTGGTTCTTGCTGCGTCAAAGAAGCTATGCCGTCCGGTGAAATGGACAGCCACGCGCTCGGAAAGCTTTTTGACTGATGCGCATGGCCGCGATCATGTCACCAAAATTGAGTTGGCCTGCGAAAAAGACGGAACATTTATCGCGTTTCGCACGGATACGATGGCCAATGTTGGGGCCTATCTTTCGAACTTCTCAACCGCCACGCCAACCTTTTTGCACGGCACGTTGATGGCGGGCAATTACACGGTGCCACATGTCTATGTGAACGTAAAAACCGTGTTTACAAATACGGCTCCAGTGGATGCGTATCGGGGAGCGGGCCGCCCTGAAGCTACGTTTTCAATCGAGCGGGTGATCGACAAATGCGCGCATGAATTAGGGCTTGATGCGATGGAGATGCGTCGTAAAAACTTTATCAAACCTGAACAGTTCCCTTATGTCAGCGCCGCTGGATTGGAATATGACACGGGCAATTTCGATGCGCTGGTTGATAAGCTGAACGAGCTGGCAGATTTCAAAGGCTTTGAGGCCCGGCGCAGATTATCAGAAGTGGATGGCAAATTGCGCGGCTTAGGGATCAATACGTATATTGAAGCGTGCGGGCTTGCGCCTTCAAACCTGACCGGGGTCTTGGGCAGCCGTGTGGGTTATTATGATGCGGCGACAGTGCGGGTGAATGCAACGGGCAATCTTTCGGTGATGGTTGGCGCCCAAAGCACTGGGCAAGGCCATGAAACAGCCTTTGCGCAAGTGGTTTCGGAAATGCTGGGTATTGATCAATCTTCGATCGATATCGTACATGGAGATACGGCGAAAATACCGTTTGGTATGGGCTCCTATGGGTCGCGCAGTATTGCGGTTTGTGGTCCAGCTGTGGTGCGCGCAACCGAGAAGATCATCAATAAAGCCACCAAAATCGCTGCGCATATGCTGGAAACAGCAGAGGCAGATATTGAATTCAAGGATGGTCAGTTCAGTGTTGCGGGAACCGATAAATCGGTTTCCTTCGGCGAAGTGGCCTTTAAAGCCTATGTCCCTCAAAATTATCCGGTTGAAGATCTCGAGCCGGGTTTGGAAGAAACTGCGTTTTATGATCCAGGGAACTTTACGTACCCAGCGGGTGCGTATGCTTGCGAGGTTGAGGTTGATCCTGAAACGGGTAAAGTGACCGTGGAAAACTTTACCGCAGTGGATGATTTTGGCAATGTGGTTAACCCGATGATCGTAACCGGTCAGGTACATGGGGGCATTGGACAAGGGATAGGCCAAGCGCTTTTGGAAAATTGCGCTTATGATGATAATGGCCAGTTGTTAAGCGCGTCTTATATGGATTATGCGATGCCGCGCGCTTCTGATCTGCCATTTTACACGGTGGATCATTCTTGCAACACGCCCTGCACTCATAATCCATTGGGGGTGAAGGGCTGCGGTGAAGCGGGGGCGATTGGATCCCCACCAACGATTGTGAATGCGGTTATCAATGCCTTGCATTCTGCTGGCCATACCCATGTAACGCATATTGATATGCCTGTCTCGCCGGCCCGTGTTTGGGCCGCGATAAACGCGCAATAGGAGGATTAGAAATGTATAATTTTGAATTTGTAAAACCATCCTCAATCTCAGAAGCCGTCACCGCTTTGGCGGATGAAGAGGCAACGCCGCTGAGCGGGGGCCAAACGCTTTTGCCAACGATGAAACAGCGATTGGCCAATCCTGAAAAGCTGGTCAGTCTGACGGGGATTGCCGAAATGCAAGGCGTAACCGAGGCTGATGGCATGGTTCATATCGGGGCTGCAACCACGCATGCCACGGTTGCAACGAAAGCCCAGTCTTATCCCGGATTGGCAAAGCTTGCGGCGCATATCGGTGATCCTGCCGTGCGCAACCGCGGCACGATTGGCGGATCTTTGGCCAATAACGACCCTGCCGCCTGCTATCCGGCGGCGGCTTTGGCGTCAAATGCCACGATTGTCACAGATTCGCGCGAGATTGCGGCGGATGATTATTTTCAGGGTATGTTCACCACGGCGCTGGGCGAAGGTGAGATCGTGACCGCAGTGCGCTTTCCGGTGCCGCAAGTGTCGAACTATCAAAAGTTTGAGCAACCGGCGTCTCGCTTTGCATTGGTGGGCGTTTTTGTGGCCAAATATGCCGATGGTGTGCGCGTGGCGGTAACGGGTGCGTCTGAAGATGGCGTGTTTCGTTGGAGCGAAGCTGAAGCGGCTTTGGACTCTAATTTTTCAGCTGATGCGCTGGCAAATCTCACTGTCTCTGCGCAAGATATGATTGAAGATTTGCATGGCAGCAAAGCCTATCGCGCAAATTTGGTGAAAGTGCTTACGGCTCGCGCGGTAAAAGCGGCAAATTAAAAGCCTTTAAATATTATGAAAAGCCCTGCCATATGGTGGGGCTTTTTTATTTGGAACTGCACCTAAATCAATAAGTGATTGCGCTCGCATTATTCGCACAGCCCGCTATTGGTTGCTCTTTTATCCGCCATCTTGTGCGATAGAGGTAGGAAAGATATAGAGCAGAAAATTTATATAGGAGAAGCGATCATGTCCAACAGTCAGCTTGAGCAAGCCATCGAAGCCGCATGGGAAGCGCGCGATACATTATCATCCGCAACAACGGGCGAAATGCGCGAGGCGATTGAAGAGACGCTGAACGCGCTTGATGGGGGCACGCTTCGCGTTGCTGAAAAGCAGGTAAGCGGCGATTGGCATGTGAATCAATGGGCTAAAAAAGCCGTTCTGCTGGGGTTTCGGATTCAAGATATGGCGATCCAAGAGGGCGGTCCCCAAGGTGGTGGCTGGTGGGATAAGGTCGATAGTAAATTCAAAGGCTGGGGTGATGACCAATGGCAAGAAGCCGGGTTTCGCGCGGTTCCAAATTGCATTGTTCGTAAATCCGCTTTTATCGCGCCAGGGGTGGTGTTGATGCCCTCTTTTGTTAATTTGGGGGCTTATGTGGATACTGGCACGATGGTAGATACATGGGCTACTGTGGGCTCATGCGCGCAAATAGGTAAGAATGTGCATTTATCGGGCGGCGTTGGAATTGGCGGCGTGTTAGAGCCGATGCAAGCCGGCCCAACAATCATTGAAGACAATTGTTTTATCGGCGCGCGCTCAGAAGTGGTGGAAGGTTGCATTGTACGCGAAGGGTCTGTTTTGGGTATGGGGGTTTATATTGGTAAATCCACCAAAATTGTTGATCGTGAAACGGGCGAGGTGAGTTATGGTGAAGTGCCGCCCTATTCGGTTGTGGTGTCAGGATCGATGCCGTCTAAAAATGGCGTTAGCCTGTATTGTGCGGTTATCGTGAAACGCGTTGATGCTCAAACGCGCAGCAAAACTGCAATTAACGATTTATTGCGCGACTGATATTTTAAGGCAGTCGAATCGCGAATAAAAAGCCCATGCGCTAGATTTGCATTTTTTTAGTCTAATCTTTAGAAGCGCTTGCAATGAGGCAGAGTGATGAGCGACACGTCTAAAAAATCAAATCGTCAGAAAGTTTATACGTTGTTGGTGCAAGTTGGCCGCAGCCCTGAGGATGATTTGCCAAAAAGCGCAACCGGGGCGGCTTTGCTCTGTTATGCCAGCGGCGTGGATGAGGCGGAAGCCGTGCGCGAAACCGTGGCGATTTTGAAACAGGCGGCGCTTTCTCCTTTAGATGTGACCGGTTATGGAACGCGCGAAGAGCGGATCGCGCAAGGGCATGAAATTGACTCAGAAGAAGATGTCTTGATGC
>JADHOV010000049.1 GCA_016778765.1 Paracoccaceae bacterium
AATAATCTTGGTGCACGATGGTTTCAATATTGCGTTCCATCATTTCAAGGCCCGTGCGGCCCGACGATATATCGATGCCCCGATCCAGCAATTGGCGATCAAAGAAGGAATTGCCAAATAAAAGGTGAGACGTCAGCACCGAGGTTACAATGCTGATCATAGCCAGTAAGGCAAATTCATATGATCCGGTCAGCTCTAAGATAATGATCGTACCCGCGATGGGCGCGCCGATCACTGAAGAAGAAACAGCCGCAATACCACAGATCACAATGCCCACTGCCCCCGGTAAATCCAAGCCAAGTGACGCAAGGATATGCAGGGCGATTGCGCCACCAGCGGCCCCTATAACCAAAGAGGGCGAAAATATCCCGCCAAAAAGCCCCATCCCCAAACATACCGAGGTCAGAATAATTTTCAAAAACAGAACGACAAACAAAAAAGCTAACGTATATTGCATTCCGATCGCGCCACGCACAGTTTCGCCGCCCAAACCCAGCGTTTCGGGCACAAAGGCGCCACCGGCCGCGGTGATCGCCGCCGCGATAAGAACTGCTTGCGCTGGGCTGAAACGCCCAGAGGCTGTAAAGGCAGCAACTCTGCGAACGCTTAACATAAAGCCCACGGCGAGCACCCCAAAGAAGGGCCCAAGCACAAGCGCGATGGGCAAAAGAGTGGATAAATCGCCATCAAATCCGCCGATTTCAAAGAGGGTTGTGCCACCCCAAAACAATTCAGTGACCCCAGCTGCAACGCAAGAGGCGATGGCAATTGGAGCGATGGCTTTTAGGGAGAAATGCCGAATAATCGCTTCATGGGCAAATATGACACCGGCGATTGGGGCATTAAAGCCCGCAGAAATCGCAGCGGCGACACCGCATCCGATGAAAATATCGGTCGAAATTCCACTTCTTGAGAATCGCTTCAGCGCGCTGCCGATCACCGCGCCAAAATGCACCAGCGGACCATATTGGCCAACCGAAGCCCCACCCGAAGCGCTTAAAAAAGCCACCAGCGTCGAAGACAAGCCAGATTTTATATCCAACTCATTATCGGTACGATGCGCTGCATGAATGCTGTCAGCAGGCCCATGCCAGCGTGCGATCCCAAGGTTTTTCTTAATCGCAATTATACAAAGCGCCACAATTCCTAATGTGAAGAACTGTGCATAATGAAGCTCAAAGCCTGATATTTGTATCGGTGCGACCACAGCGCGAAAGTTTGTGAAAAATTGAACGCCAAGGACAAAGAAATGGGCAACAAAGGCAACAACAAGGCCAAATACAACCCCAACAAGAATTAATTGCATCAATCTTGATAAAGCTGAGGTGAGGTTCGAATTCTCGTTCATGTCGACATCCATTTCTACGGGGCCGATTTAAGCAGCACAGACAAACCGAGACATACACCAACAGCTGATTAAAGCGTCATTGTAATTTTATAGAGGGGAACAATCATCTTTGCAAAGTATCAACTTCGCAGATCATGACATTAAGCGGATGTTTAATTCCAGATCCGCGTTGCTGTTTCTTTGGCTTCAGCCAAACGTTGTTCATACATACGAAGCTTGGCAGATATATCGCTTTTCTCTTCAGGGATTTCTTCTGCCAAATCATCGGTATTTGTGGGAACACCCTTCAACTTGTTTTTCAAGTTTGCAAGACCGCCCCCCCCAGAAGGTTCTGACGTTTTGGATTCTGTAGTTTTCTTCACCGGTTGAACGGGCGATTCAACAGTTTCCTTCGCTTCGCCGGCAACTTTTGTTTGTTTGGCATCGGGTACTTCTGCCTCCATAGCAGCTTCGGGGCCGTTTTCTACCAATTCGGTTTTGCCCTCTACCTGCGCGGTTACGACGGCTTTGGCCTCCTCTGCAGGCAATTCTTTTTCAGCGTCGGCCTCCTGTGGGGTAAGCCCGGCAAGCCCATCTATTTTCCAATCATCATTCAGCAATAAAGTGCTTTCAGCGTCTTTCTCGCGCTCAATAAATTCTGAGAAAAGTCGCTCGAGCGTATCAATACGCGCGGTTAAAATACGATTTTGAATTTTTAGATCAGAAACTGCTTCGATCGTAAGCACACGCCGCAAGCTGCCATTTGGTTTTGCAGGTGCGTCTGCTTGATTGGTGTCCGCTGACGTTTCAGCATCCGACCACAGGGCATTAAAGGAGCGTTTATTGATGAAATGTTCTAATTTTTTTTCGTCAACCTGCGCCGTATCTTCATCCCCCGTATTGGCCACGGTCGCCAGACGGCCTTCTTTAATATTCTGTTGCAGCTCCTCAAGCGTGAGATCAGCCCGTTTTGCGGCTTCTTCTAACGAAAGTAACATCGCGGCTCCTACTGCCTAAAAAGAGGCGTCGAAAGCATCATTATATGATACCTTCATCTCCATTAAATCGCCTAACCATCCAATTTTATCAACATCTAAAATATCCCAGTCACTCGGTTTGCCCAAGTTGGGGTCTGATCGATATTTAAACGTGTAGACTTTAAAGCTTGTGAAAACATCTTGCACACGCGACTCGGTATCTTCAGGTGCAAAGGCATTTTTGAAGAGGGATTTGATTTTCCTTGGGCTTCCTTTTTCGTCAAAGCTTGTGGTGTAATAAATGTAGCCATCAAAGATATCGCCAATATCTTCCGCTTCAATCTCTACCAGCAATTTCATGATTTCTTCGCTGACCGACATAATTTTGCGCGCTGCAGCATCATCGTAATATTGCTCAAGCACTTCACCATATTTAGAGGCGTAGCCCGGCAAAGGGACATCTTTCAGTATATATTGCCTGGTGGCCTGAACGGACACGACCCCCATAACCCATAAAGGACAAAAGCTCATTTACAAATCCTAGTTATAACACTCTTAACTTAAAAGAGTTCCATTTTTCTACAAGCAATTGTCGCGCCATAATGACAAAACTAACACCAGTTCTATGTGTCTTACAACGCGTCACGCGCTTCAAATCAGAGTGGTTCTATATCCACAACGATGCCGTTTTTTGTTTCAAAGTCTAAAATATCACCACGTTGCGACAAGTCTTTTAACCCCTCAAGATCGATAATTTCGAAAACAACTTCGGCAGCATGATCACCTTGCTGCAGAACCGTTTCGTCCTTTATGAAACGCGCACGATCCGCTTGATAACTGTCATAAAACACTTTCCATTCCTCGTAGACGCATCCTGAGATTGTTACCTTTGCCATGACTTTCATGCTCGCACCTCATTCATGTCTGCGCTGTTTGAAAATATTTTGCACATATCTTACATTTCGAGAATAAAGCTTTGCACAAGCTTCGTAAATGAAATAATTGGGTTTATGGCCACGAAAGATAGCTTAAAAAACTTGACGGTTCAGTTGCTGTGGGACGCGGGGTATATTTCTGGGTCTTTTCTTTCCCCTCAGCCCCAAAATATGGATCAATTAATCCAATTTATCGAAGCATTTCCTGCTGAACAGCCCATAGCAATGGATCAAATTCCAGAAACATTTGAATCCGCACTCTTTCACCTAGCCGGATTTGATAGGGTCGCCTTCGACTTAGCAAAAAAATACATTGCCACAAAACTGCTATCTGGCGAGGGTTTATCAAAGCCAGGGTATCAATTTTCAGCTTGCCTTGTTGCGGGCTGGGTCCCGCGCTGGTCTATCGAAAGACTCACGGAGATTGAGGATTTAAAACTGCGCAAATATGCACCCGTGATTGATCGGATAGGCATCGTTCTGACTGAACTATTTCAGCTGCCTGCCGGTTTTGTCGGGCCGCCAAACGCGCAAATCACCGCGAGCATGGTTCTGAGTTTTGTTTTCTCAGATTTTAACCTATCTTTTTCCGAGGGTCAGATCGCCAGCATATTGCAAAGCGATAAGTAGCAAAACGCTGTCTGGCCGACGGTATGTAAACAATTGGTTTAATCGACCGTAGCTTTAGAGTATACGTTTATTAGCGCGTTTAAGTCCCCACCTTAGATTCTTTTAAAGAAAGTCGGTCTCATGACGAAGCAATTCAATCGCCTTGCGGATGAAAAGAGCAAAAAATCAGCAGTTTGGCATGAGTTTAAAATTGTTGAGCAATATCCTTTGCATAAAATCAAGGCGATTATGGCGCGCCGTGAAAAGCTTAAAGCTGCAATTTCCGAACAAATTTTAATGGCATCAGATCGCTCGTATGTGCCTATGAAGTATAAATGGGTGCCTCAACCTGACGGCGATGTGAAACGGGTCACGGTACCAACAAAGACCAAACGCTGGTGGCAACAACTTCCCGACGGAAGACACCAGATCGTAATCAAATATCGCGGTAAGATACTCGAACTGGAAGCTGGAAAAGAGGCGATTGAGGTTGCGGATTGGAATGATCTTGTGCCAACTTTTCAGCGTATCATCACCTCTATTGATCAAGGTGATTTTGACTTATTCCTATGATTTAAAACAAATTTTATAGATTTTTCTTTTTAAATATTTTTTTCTAAACAAAAGTTTTCCACAGCCGTATTTCTCTGTGACACAAGTGGAGGTGGTCATGAACAAATACGTCGGAAAACAAGCTTACAGAAATTCTGCTGTATCAACACCTCGCATTGAAGACGCCCATGGCGCGATCACAGTGTGTTTGGACACATTGCTGCATAATTTGAAAATCCTTGCAGAGGGTCCAGACCAAACAAGCGAACTTTATGGTAAGATTACCAGCAAGTGTTTAACTGCGATTTATATTTTACAAACCAGCCTCGATTTTGAAAAAGGCGGGGTAATATCTGACAATTTGTTCAAACTGTACGAATATGTGAAATATCAAGTGCTGGCGACGTCGAAGAAAGAAGCTGCCAATTTGGAGCAAGCCATCGAAGTGGTGACTGAAATCACCACAACATGGCGGTCTATTTCCTGATGTTGGACGCGGTTGAAACCATAGGCGCGTCGGATTTGGATCTGCTCACGCAAGATTTGCAATCTTGCTTGCGCAGCCAAAATATCGATGAAGCGCTGAAATTGGCCGAAAAACGCCATAATATGATCGTGGCTTTGTTTGACGATTTGGAAAATAAAACCCCAGAAACATCAGAGATTGCGGCCAAATCTATGCAGGACCTGTCATTTGAACGGTCTCTCCTGCAGACGCAGCGCTCAGCTGACAAAACGGCCTTCGTTGCGCGTCGCACAGCTGTGAGCGCATATATGAAGCAGCCCTAAGCCCGAGCCAAAGATCAAAATAACAGTCTGAAAACTTAAACGGGTAAGATATACTCGAAGAACACTCTGAGCGTCTGCGCATCAACGGCTTTTAGATCGCTTCGCAAGCTGGGATCACCTGTCAAAGCCGCAATTTTACCACCCCGGTTGTACAGGCTCATCAATTGCTTGGGCGATGCGCGGCCATAGTCACATTTATTGAAAATAACGGATAAATTTGATGGTGAGACGCGCAAAATCTCATCCATTGAACCGGTATTCATTTCTGCGGGTAAAACCATCACAACATGTACATGGGAAAACATTTGCCCGTCACGTTTAAACACTGCGCAAAATTCGGGATGTTTTTCCCATGCTATCTCCGAAATTTGCGCTTGAGGGGCGAGAATGTTGGATGAGTTGCATGTTTTTTGGCGGATTTGCGGAAAGTTTAAAACACGGGCGTAAAAGCTCAACCGGTCGGTTTCAAACAAAACCTCTTCACTCACGTGAAGCACCTGCGGCTTCTCGCTAGACTGCTGCGTTATATTTTGCATTAAGCCTGCGATCAGCGTCGATTTTCCACTGCCGGGGGGGCCAATGAACACCAGATTCTGCGTAGGCTGGAAAAGTTCTGTGGCTTTAGGGTCGATAAATATCTCCACCAATCGGTCCAGAAGCGCGTCTTTTTCGATCGCTCCTTCAAATTCGCTTATTTTGATTTCTGATTTGATGAATTCTGAGCTAAGGCCGATAGCCAATAAATCTCCGAAACCCAGCCCCGGCGCATTGCTCTCAAGACTGGCTGCATGAGCGGATTTTTTTTCACTCGATACGTTAGCCGGTGCGGCCTCTTCAAACCCCAACGATGTTGCGCCATCTGCACGGATATCCTCTGGCGCAGAAATGGAAGCGGTTTCATTTTCCAAATCATCGAACAAGGATGCAGGGTTCGGATCCCCAATTTGCGCCTTCGGCTGAACATCTGGTGCGCCATCGGCAGCGCTTTCGCCGCGCGCCGCAACCGGCTTGGCTGGCGCAAGCTCGTCTGTTTGCGTTAAGCTGTTTGCCTCTATAGCTTTGCTCAACGCGGAGAGATCGAGCGTTGTATCGGCATCTAAATCAGAGCTTTGCCGCTGTTGGCGGAAATCATCCAAGCTGGTTTTTGCAGATTTCAGCCAGCGTTCAGCATCGCGGCTATTTTTGACCGGCCGCTTTTTGGGCGGCTCGATTGAGGCCGTAATCTCAACAAAGCTTCCCACATTTTTAATACCGATAATGAAAGCATCTTCGCCAAGTTTGGTCTGCACCTTTTCAAGCGCAGTTGCCGTATCGGCGGCGCGAAATATAAGTTCATTGACCATGGCGTATTTCCAATATCCCTTGATTCATCAGGTTTGCTCGGCGCCTGAAACGGTCGCGATTACTTCTACCTTTTTGCTTTCAGGCAGTTCTGTAAACGATAAAATGTTTAAATCGCTCAGATGCGCGCGCACAAGCTTTGACAGTTTTTTGCGAATAACGGGGGCCACAATCAGGAATGGAACCTTGCTTTCAGCCATTTGATCATCCACCACAGTTGATAGTTTCTGGATCATATTCTGTGATAATTTTCCATCGATAATCAAATCACTTTGCTGATTTTGTCGATCGGCATTGATCAATAGGTTTTCGAATTCGGGATCTAGCGTTATAACGGGAATGGCGTCTTTATGGGGCACCATACGTTGTAAAAGCAGCGGAATTAAGTAGGGGCGCAAAGCCTCGGCTGTGTCATCAATGCTCATATTGCGGCCAGACAGCTCGGCCAAAACCTCTAAGATTTTGCGCATATCATTGATTGGAATTTGTTCTTCCAAAAGCTTTTTCATGATGGCCGTCAGATTGTGCAACGGCACCAATTTGGGAACCACAGATTCCACCAAAGAGGGGCTTGCTTCGGCCAGCCGGTCAATCACTTGCTTTAATTCATCCTGACCTATCAACTCATGCGCATTTTGTTCGATGACCTTGGACAGCTGGGTTGTGATAACCGCTTCCGGCTCTACCACCACATAGCCGCGCGCCTCAGCCAGTGTGCGTTGTTGCTCGGTGATCCAATAGGCTTCCAGGCCAAATGTTGGTTCAATCACCTTCTCGCCCTCAAGCGCAATTGCGCTATCGCCAGTTGGAATGGTAAGCAACCGGCCCGGATATACTTTATCTTCCGCAACGATGCGTTGGCCAATTTTAATCTGATAAAAATTCGGCTCTAAATTCAGATCATCTTTGACCCGAACGCTAGGTATGACAAAGCCGAGCGATTTTGAAATATCCTTGCGCACGCCAGCAATGCGGGTCACCAAAGGACCATTCACTTCATCTTCCACCAACGCAATCAGCGGATAGCTTAACACTACCGAAATACGAGAATTATCCGTGATTTGCTCGGCGCTGACCGTGCTATTGTCTTCTTCATATTCCTCATCTGCAAAACTATCGATCATATCGGGTGTTTCGGCCCTGCCTGCATAGCGACTGAGCATAAAGCCAATTATGCCGGTTATTGCAGCCAGTGATAAAAATAAAACCGATGGCATCCCGGGGACCAGCCCCATAATGCCGATCACAACTGCAACCGGATACCAGGCCTGCGGAATGCTGATCTGTCCGCCGATATGCTCTGACATGGATCCGCTTGACGAGACCCGCGTGACGATAATCGCGGTGCCAATTGACAAAAGCAGCGAAGGTATCTGCGCCACCAAGCCATCGCCAATTGACAAAATTGTATAGAGCGATGCGGCCTCTGCCAGGCTCAAGGAATATTGCGCAACGCCTATCGTGATGCCGCCCAGAACATTGATCGCCAAGATCAAAATACCGGCGACAGCATCGCCTTTCACAAATTTCGAGGCACCATCCATCGAGCCATAAAAATCCGCTTCGCGGGCAACCTCGTTGCGCCGTTCTGTGGCTTCTTCGGGCGTTAGAATTCCAGCATTCAGATCGGCATCAATCGCCATTTGTTTGCCAGGCATCGAATCCAATGTGAACCGCGCGGTTACTTCTGATACCCTGCCGGCACCTTTGGTAATCACAACAAGATTAATGATCACAAGAATTGCAAAGACAAAAATACCCACGACAAAATTGCCGGCAATCACAAAGCTGCCAAAGGCTTCAATAACCTGCCCTGCGGCATCTGTCCCCGTATGCCCATTTGCCAGAACAATTCGTGTAGACGCCACGTTCAAAGCAAGTCTCAAGACCGTTGCAACCAATAAAAGCGTTGGAAAACTTGAAAAATCCAAAGGTCGAAACGAATGAATGGCGATCATTAAAACCAAAAGTGCCAAAAGAATGTTAAAGCTGAAAAACACATCTAGCAGGAAAGTTGGTAGCGGCAGCACCATCATTGCGACAATAACCAAAATGCCCAGCGGAATCACAGAATCGCTTAAATAGCGGCGGAGCGAATTCATTTTAAATGTCTCAATTAGCGCCACGGTGAAGGAACCTTTTCTACTTTACACCTGAACAGGCAAAAACTGTGCCAAAGTTCAAAACTTGCCGCTTGCCGCAGTTTTGGCACGAAACATGCTTGTATTTGACAGTGATAGCTGAGGAGTAAAGACCGTGTTCGAGAAAAACAGGAATAGGCCGCCAAGACTTTATCGTTTCCCCCTCGCAGTCTGTGCATTGTCTTTCGGGCTGCTTACGGGCTGTGACACGAGTGGGGGGCTGCCCAGCTTGGCGCAGCTTTTAGAGCCCTCTGCCGCCGCGCCGGCGTCGCAAACAAACGATCAAATGGCCATCGTAAATGCGGTGGATGCAACAGCCGCCGTTACCCAGCCCCGCGTTGAAGTGATCCCCACGTTGACCGGAATGGGCTATGCGAGTATTTCTGCCCAGCCCGCAAAATCGGCAAATCAGCGCCGTTTGATGGCCATTCGCTCAGCGCGGCTGCAAGCAATGCGCAATCTAACCGAGCAGGTTCACGGCGTACAAATCGACTCGCAAACCACAATTATTGATGCCATCGTGCAAAATGACTCGCTGAGAGCCTCGGTTGATGGGGTGATTTTGGGCGCTAAAACGGTGCGCATTAACCCTGTTGGGCGCGACACATATGAGGTGGTGTTAGAGCTAGATCAAGCGCTCCTTTCCAATATTATGCGCACCGTACGAGGTTAAAATGCGGATTGGGCGGCCCTTTTTGCAGCTGTTTGTTGCACTAGCCTTCTGTTTCATAGGGATGGCCAATAATGGCTTTGCCGCCAATATCGCCACCATCGATGCAACCGGTCGCGCCGCGCTTTCGGGCCATAGCGAGCAAAAAGCACGGCGGTTTGCGCTTGAAGATGCGCTGTATCTCGCGGCGCTGCAAAATGGTGTGCGTATCAGCGGTACATTGGTGTCTCACAATGGCGTGCTGCTGCGCGATATCATCACCCAAAACTCAGACGCAAAGCTGGTAGATTTTAAAATTCTGAAAGAAAATAAATCACCCACGCATTATCAAGTCAGTATAAGAGCGTTCTTTGCAGAGAGCGCCGCGCAAACCTGCGCCAATCCGCGTTTTGAAAAAGCCCTTATATTGCGCCCAAGCGTTTCCATCGGCCAAAAAGTTCATGCCCATCATGCGGCCTTGGGCCCCGAACTTGGCAAAGCAATCACGCATTATATTTCGCAAAACTATCCGGGCCCTCTGAGCACTGGCGAGATGATGAGCTTTGCGGATTTCAAGAAACGCCAAAGCCCAAAAAAAATGCTGAGTTACGCAAGTTTGCAATCCAATCAATTGGAAGCGGTTGACGCGGCGCTCTTGATTTCTACGGATGTGACGCTGCGTTCGGGAAGCGGTGGGGTGCATGCAATGATTTCGCTCTCCGCCATTTCGGCGCGAAGTTTGACCGAGGTTTTTTCATCAAACTTGCAGATTTTGGCGCCCCTCTCCCCAAAAACGCCCTTCCGAACCTTAAATCTTTTGGATGCCAGATCTCCGGTATTTGATTTAACGGCCGTGTTCGGAGCAGTCGATCAGATGATCGGGCAGTTTAATTCGGCCTCTTGCGCGCCATTGCAAGCACCTTTGGCTTTGGCGGAAGAAAATTTAATCTTCCCTCACGGCCAAAATGCCGGCATCAAAACAGGCGCGCTAGCTTATATCACAACGGGCGAGCACGCTTGGGTGCTGCTGGAAGTCTCAGAAGTGATGACGGGTCAAGCGATGATGCGGCCGATCAATAATTTTCAAAACTCGGAAAGTTTGGCCGGCCAAACCGTTCAACTTATCGAAGGAACGTTTTAATGCGATCAATAAAGCTCCTTTTGGCATTTCTTCTGGTATCCGCAGCACCCGCAATCGCGCAGGAACCTTTCGTCGTATTGGAATATAGGTCGGGAAATAGCGCTACTGTCGACGCAAGCACGCACCGCGTACGGCGCGGCGAAACTCTGGCGATGATCGTGGCAAAATATTATGGGCGCAGCGCCGTTGGGCGGCAGATGTTTGAACAAATTGTGCAATCCAATCCCAAAGCTTTTGTGGGTGGAAACCCAAATAGATTGCTATCTGGGGTCGTCTTGCACCTTCCAGGCAGCGATACGGGCGGCGGGGGGCGCGGCGATGACATCTATTTTTTCTAAGAATAGGTTTTGCGCTATGCTCATATGCGGCCTCATCACGGGGGCTGCCCAAGCGGCTGAGCGGATCACCGGCAACGAGATCATAGCGCAAATAATTGCTCAGGCCAAAGAGCAGGGGCAGGATGTGATCCCGCACTTGGCGGGTCATAAACTGTTTTATCCGTGCAAAACGAAATTGAGCATCGCCCCTAAATTTGAGGATTGGCAAACCGTCAACGTGTCCTGCGAACAGCCTTATAAATGGGCTATTGCGGTGCGCGCTGATGTTCTGACGCCCATAATTGAGCCCAAAAAAGCAAAATCAAAGACGCTAATCAACGAGGTGGCCCGGCCGCAACATAGCTATGTGGTCTATAGCGCACCCTTAAAACGCGGCACCGTTATAGAAGCCAAGGACCTGACGGTTCAAACAGGGTTTTCTTCAAAAGTATATGGTGGGTATAGGCAAGTGTCTGACGTGATCGGGCGCCGGCTCACAAAATCTGTCTCCGCCGGCGTTCCAAGCTTGGCGCGCCACCTGGAAATAAATTACGCAATTCTCAAAGATGCGATCATAGATGTAACATTGACTCGATCAGGAATTGAAATTATTGGTAAGGCAGTAGCTCTTTCTGATGGGCAAATTGGTGAAGTGATTACCGTCGCAAACCTTGAAACTGGCGTTAAACTGAAGGCGCTGATAAAAAACTCAAGTGAAGGCAAAATAATTTCTAAACAATTGCATTAAACTGCCGTTGTAGGACTTGGAAGAGATAAATTGTTCTTTGGGTGCAGGTCACCTTGGAGTAAAAAAGATGGTAGATACAGTTCAAAATTTAACCGGAACAACAGCCAGCGTGGTTGTGCCCGAAGCCTCTAGCGCGCCAAAAGTTTCTGTAGGAACCGGCTTAGAAACGAGCGCTGTTGAGTTGGGCAATACCGCACCTGCAACGCCTGTAACGGAAGCCGATGCCGGCAGCGTCTCGGTAGATGTGAAATCTGCGATGGGCGACGTGATGCAAGCGATGCAAGACATGCCGCCCCCAATCGATATTGAATCGGTGCAAAGATTGCGGGCCGAAATCGCAAATAATGAGTATCCGGTGGATTACAATAAAATTTCTGATGCGCTTTTGGCATCGGTTTCGGAATTGTCTTAACCTTACCGCCTATGGTGCATTCAGTCTCAGACGTCCTTATCGCGCTTGAAGCTGAGGCCCAATTGCTCAAGCTGCAACGACCATCAAGCGCCTCATATCATGAGGCGTGTGTTTCTTTTTTAAACAAAGCAAAAAATGAGCTTGCTGACATTCAGCCGTTTTTGAAAGACCTTACAACAACCGATAAAGAGCGGCTGCGGGTTATCCGCGACTTCCTGGTAAGCGAACAAAACTTTTCTGCTGCAGCCTCTGATTTGCGCAATATTTCTTCTATAGAACATCTTTTAAAATGA
>JADHOV010000050.1 GCA_016778765.1 Paracoccaceae bacterium
TTTGAGATTGGTCGTCAAAGAACCAGGGATCTCATAATACAGGGTTTGGAATACCTTGTCCTTAGGTGTTTCCTTCGAGATTTTTTCAGGATCGCCCGGGCAATTGCCCTCTTCATCCTTCTCCTCGTCATCGCACTCCGCTTCGCCTTCGCCGTCGCCCTCGCCCTCGCCAGCAGCACCACCTTTGGCTTCATTTTGCTTGGTGACAATTTCATTGGCAATATCTTGCGGATTACCTTGCGCTCCACCAAATACCAAAAAGCCAACGCCTAGGCCAATTGCCACAAGAATAAACCCTGCAACAACGAAGATTACGATGGTTACAATACCAGATTTTTTCTTTGGTTCTTCTTCTTCAGCCATAACTCGATCCTCGATTATATGGTTATATCCACCAGGCCATCTTGATCACCTTTGCCCTTAAGACTGGCATCATCTGCTGCTTTTCCAGCGTGTTGCTCATTCTTTTGCGCGGTTTGTGATCGCTCATCACCCGACGGATTTTCTTGCTCATTAAACCCCTGTCCGAGGTTCATATTGAAATTTTCATCGCTTGTCTGCATAACCGAACATGACAGCGAGGTCACGCGGTAACCTGCGGTTTCTAGACTAGAAATGATTTTTCCTTCAGACTCGCCAAAAAGTGAGACGGTTGCCTTGCGTTCCGCCTGGATTTTCACATCCAAGCCGCTTTCATTGCGCCCAAAAGCAATATGCATTTTTCCCAAGGAGGCCGGCGATAAGGTAAGCGCAATTTGTTGCTGCCCGGTTCTCAGGGCTGAAATAACATTTCTCGCCAAAGTTTGGGTCCAGCCTCGCGCATTCAAATCAAGATGCGAATCTACCCATTTATCCAGCAATTGCCCAGAGGTTTGAGGCGCGGTTTGCGTTTGTGCCAGTTGCAGGTTGGCGCTGCTCAATGGAGAAATAGAATGCGGCAATGCTCCTAAATCTTGGGCTGCATCTGCTCCCCCCTCACTCGCATTAGCCGGAACGGCTGCTTGGCGCAGCGCGGCGGTGGCGGCACCTGTCACGGGCGCGGCTTTGCCTTGTTCAAAGGTTTTTTGACTTTTCACAGCGGGGCCTTTTACTTCAGGCTTCGGCTTAAACTCGGCCTCAACTGTTTTTTGAATAGGAGCGGCCCCCGCCAAAGCACTTGCTTCCAGCGCTACCTTGATTTTTGACGACGCAGCGGGATCATTGCCGCTGGCTGCTGGTGCTGGCGCGGATGCTGATGCTGATGCTGATGCTGCGCGCAACGCGATCTGTTCTGGCTTCAAAGCAGTTTCAGGTTTCAACAAATTTGTTGGTTTTACCGCCTCTTTTTGTTGGCCCTCTGGTACCTGAACCTTGCCACTATCCGGCTTAGGCGCTGTTTCTAGATCCGCGGCAGGATCAACCGGCAGCGCTGATGATATGGATGGCGGACGTGGTGTATTATTTTTTGAAAGATCCGCGGCAGGGTCAGCCAGTAGCGATGATAGCGTCGAAGGCAGACGCGGTGCATTATTTTTCGAAAGATCCGCGGAGGATGAACCATCAGTTGCGATTTGGCGAAGCGCAAAGCCTTTTTCTGGCTCTAGCTGCGGGATTTGATGCATCGCGCGCGCGTGAGGTTTCGCGTCCGTCTGAGCATCTCCGGTTTGCGCAGCAATCAATTTCGGTGCAACTTCATCCGCTTCAAGCCCTTTCACGGGAGTGCCAGGAGCTGGAGTGGCGATCCCTTGCTCCCCATTTTCTTTTAACCCCGCAAGCGCAAGCGCGCCGCTGCCCAGCTCTGGCTTGGCGCTCTTGCCAGAAATCGATTCGAACAATTGCGCATCGTCGCTGACCAACCCAGCTTTACCAGACTGCTCCAAAATTGGTTCTAACGGCGCGCTTTCACGCTTTGAAGAGTCGACTTTTTCAAGCGGACCCAGGAGAGGCTTATGCGGCATCGCCTCACTTTTTAACAGCTCTAACGGCACCGAAAATTGCGGCATCGGCTGGTGGGCAACCGCCTCACTTGGATAGGCAATATGCTGCGTTCTTACCATGATTTCTGCATAATCAAGGCGCAAAGCGCCTTCTGCCAGAGGCAAAGCGTTAGCGGTTTGCGGCTCTTTATTCACTCCAATAGAAGAGTGCCGGTGGAAGGCCTCAAGATAGGGCCGTAATCCGTTGAGACTGGGAAACGCAACCGCCTGAGGGTCATCAGCCAAGGCCGAGATCGCCTGCGCAAGTTTATCCCGCGTTAATACAAAATCTGGATCTGCGATGAATGGCGGCGCCAAGTCCTCCAATCCGATCTTTTCTCCTGACCGTTCTGGCACGCTTGCGCGCAAGCCCCCCTCGCCTGGGGTTTTAGACATTTGATCTTCAAGCGCAGCGACAAATCCTAAAAAGGCAACAATATCGATTTCATCGCCAGACTTTAGGGCGCTTGGCGCTTTACCTTCTGTCAGCTTTTCTTGCTCTGGGTTGCCACCGTGGTCGGCGCCTGCCCCCGCTGTCAAAAGCTCTGAGAACTTCGCAAATAGCGCAGCACCTTTGGAGCCGACAGGCGGCTCTTCAGACGTGGCTGACAGCAATTTATCAATTGCGCTTGAAGATATATTGGCAATGCTCATATGATGGCGACCCTGAGTTTCCTATCACAAACCTAGCAATTTATGTGCCAAATAACGGCTCAAAGGTATAAACGGGCCATCGGAAAGTGTGCCTTTATAGCTTAAACGCACGGCGATCAGCTGCGGCTTACAGCCGAAGGATAAGCGGTTTTTTTATCAGCCTCACGCTCTGAATACTGATGAATAAGCTGTTTTGCTTCCGCAATCAGACGGTCAATTTTTTGGCGTTTCAACGAATCTTGCCGCGTAACCGCTACCAAATTATCGATTTCCGTTTGAATAAGTTCAATTCTATTCGCCACCATCTCAAGCTGCTCCGCCAATTTAGACGAATAAAATCGTGCGGCGCGAAACTGGCTGGGCGTGTCATAAAATGGCTCTTCAGAACTCGCTTGTAATTCGCGAATACGGGCCAAAAGCCCTTCTAAATCTGACATTTGGGATCGCTGATCCGCCAGAGCCTTTTTGATTTTTAAGGACGCGGCGAGGTTCTTTCTCGACATCTTTTCCAAAATGCTTTTTTTGCGGTCTGGGCGCATTTACGTCCCCCCCAACAAAGCCTTCAACGCTGCCACTGTATCCGCAACGGAAACATTATCCTGTGGGTTTTGTTTCAGGAAATTCACGATATCTGGCCAGATTTTATACGCGATATCCAGATCAACATCCTGCCCAGCGGCATAACCACCCATCAGGATTAAATCGCGGTTCTCATTATAAATGCTGATCAGTTTCTTCAGTTTATTCGACAAAGCAAGATGCTCAGCATTCACAACATCCGTCATCACACGGCTGATCGATTGAGAGACATCAATCGCGGGGTAAATTCCTAAATTGGCATAATCCCGATTCAAAACAATGTGACCATCCAAAATCGCACGCGCGGTATCCACCACCGGATCATTCGTATCATCTCCATCAGCCAAAACAGTATAAATACCTGTTATTGAACCTTTTTCTGCCACGCTACCCATACCCGCACGTTCGATCAAGCCCGATATAAGCGCGATAACCGATGCCGGATACCCTTTGGATGTAGGCAATTCGCCCAGCGCCAGGCCTATTTCGCGCCGCGCATGCGCCACCCGAGTCAAGGAATCCATAATCAGCAAAACGTTTTTACCCTTGCTGCGAAAATACTCGGCAATCGCAGTTGCCCGATTGGCGCCGCGAATACGCAAAAGCGGCGAGCGATCTGCAGGGACGGCAATCGCGCATAGCTTTTTTCGGGTTTTTTCATCAAAGACCCGGTCTACAAATTCCAAAACCTCGCGCGAGCGTTCCCCGATTAACCCCACCACGATCACATCCGCATCGCTATGCTTGGCCATCATGCTAAGCAAGACCGATTTCCCGACACCAGAGCCTGCGATGATGCCGGCCCTTTGACCTTTCGCCAGCGTCAACAAACCATTGATCGACTTCACACCCACGTTCAACACGGTTGATATATGGCGTCGATCCAATGGATTCATGGCTTTTCCATGCAGTGGCCAGCTGTCTGTCCCAATCGGTGCGGCGCGATTATCAAGCGGCGCGCCCATCGCATCAAACACTCGCCCAAGATAATCATCACCCACAGATATTGATTGGCCTTCTTCCACCAAGGTTACTTTATCACCCGCCTTAACGCCCGCTCCAAGGTCAAACACCACAAGTTGGTTGAGGCCTTCTTTAAAGCTGATAACCTCTGCAAACACTTCATTGCCAGCACCAATCTCGATTTTGCAAATCGATCCCACCCGGGCTGGAAATCCATCACAATGCGCTGTCAAACCGTCAAATTTAACAACTTTTCCCGACATTCGGGCATTTTTGCTCGGTTGCAGCCGACGATCCAGATCGCGCAAAAGCTCATTGGTGAAATCACTCATTGGCGCTCTGCTTTTCAAAATCTGAGAATGGTGTGTCGCGAATTTCAACACCGCCCACTTTTACGATCACATCCCCGCGCTTCAACTCACCGTCTTGATGCACTTCGACACCGTGAAAAATCCCCTCAAATTCATCGAATTTTTGAAGACTTTCTAGATCCTCGGCATTGAAGAACACCTTTTTATGGTCGGCCAAAAGCTGAACTTGATCCAATTTTTTTTGAACATAGGCTAGAAACCCTTCGGGATTGGCATCCAAACCCAGCCCGCAACGCTCGCTTGACAGATTATAGACGGTTTCAAGCACTTTTTGCGAAACGTTCTCAAAATTAAACGCGGCTTCATTTTGCAAGCGGTCCGAGATTGATTTCAGCACGCCCAATTGTTCCAGCCGCTGTTCCTCAAGTTCGCTTAAAGCAGCGGCGCGGCCTGCGGCAAAACCCTCCTCATAAGCGGCATTTTTTTCTTGCTCGAGCTCAGGAGCAGACATCTGGGTTTGATTTTCAGGCTCGGCGCTCGCGACAGAGGCTTGCGCACCCGCTTCAGCCTCCGCAGCCCCTTCGGTTTGCGGGTCCTCTTCCAGCAAAGATGTCAGCGCATCCATATCCTCTGCAGCGTCAACGCCAGATGCTGCTTGACCCGCATCAACAGCCATTTGCGCATCACCTTGTGGCTCACTTAATGCATCTGCAGGATCCGGCATCGGCGTATCAGAAGCGGCGGCTCCACCTTGGCGTAGCTCTTCCAAGCTGAGTTTGGCTTTTACAAAATGCGCAATAGATTTTCGCTTAAACGTCCGTTCTGCATCGTTCAGAGATTTTTCTTCAACCTTGAAATCTGCATCCATGGCAGCCTTCACAGCCGCTGCCATTTTTTTATGGTTCGTCTTGTCTAAAACCGCAAAATCTTCGCTCACATTGCTCATGGTTATACCATTTCATCTCCGCCACGACCGGCCAGAACAATCGTGCCCTCATCAGACATTTTGCGCGCCACAGCAATAATGCGTTTTTGCGCATTTTGCACTTCAGTCAGTCGAATAGGACCAAGGGCTTCCATTTCATCTTGAATATTGGCGGCAGCCCGCGATGACATACAGCCAAAGAGTTTGTCTTTCAGGAACTCATCAGCGCCCTTAAGCGATAGGATAAGATCCTCCATCTCAACGCTTCTAAGCAAGGTCTGCAACGAGCGATCATCAGACATACCCAAATTGTCAAAGGTAAACATATTATCTTGGATCGCCTGCATTAGATCCTTATCGGCTTTCTTGACATCATTCAGAATGCGTTTTTCCATCGCTTCTTTGGTGAAGTTCATAATTTTAGCGGCCGCTTTTACGCCACCAACTTGTGATGACCGCAAGCTGGTATTCGCTTTGAATTTGCTTTGCATCACCTTTTCAAGTTCTTTAAGCGCCGCCGGATCCACCATTTCTAACGTGGCAATACGAATGATCACCTCCGATTGCATTTGCGTATCTAAAAGCCCCAATACATCCGAAGCCAAACCAAAATCCAGATAGGATACGATCAACGCAACAATCTGCGGATGCTCATCTTGCACCAATTCGGCAATCGAGCGGGCATCCATCCAATCTAGAATTTCAATCGGGCGTTCACTGCTGGCGGGGGTAATTCGGCTAAGAACCGATTGTGCTTTATCATCGCCCAGCGCTTTTTGAAGCACATTGCGAATATAATTGCCGGCGCCCAACCCCAAGCTGGTTTGCTTTTTAATAATTTCTAGGAATTCATCGAGAACCGAATTCACCGTTTCCTGATCGGCCGTGGCCACCGAATACATTGCGGTTCCAAGATGTTGAACTTCGCGGGGCGATAAATTTTTCAACACCTCTGCCGCTTCATCTTCGCCCAGCAACATCATCAGGATCGCAGATTTCTGCGTTCCTGTCAGCTCGATCACTTCTTCTTCTGCGCCTACTGCCTCAGCCATCTTCCGCCACCTTCATCAAATCACGTTCATGTCTTTTTCCATCATCGCCTTAAACACATTAGACACGCGACCGGCTTCATCCCCCACCATCATTCTGATCAATGCGACCTTATCATCATAAGAGTTCGCCGTATCTAACATTTCAGCTGAAATTGCCGTTTTCTTAGGCTTCAACTTGGCTTTCAGATCTTCAAGCGATTGTCCTTCCTGCAAATCCATAGCCTTGAGTTCTGCCATATTTTGATCTGCGAAAGATGCTTTCAAGGCGTCTTGAGATGGCGTTAGCAGGCGCGTCATCAAAGGACGAAGAATTCCTAAAGAAACCACAGCAATAATTAACAACATCACAGACTTATTCATCAAGTCACGTACCCAGGGTTCTTGGTACCATTCAATGACCACTCCATCAACAATTTTGGTCATGAATGGACGGCTGGAAATAATCACCATATCCCCCCGCTCGGGCGTCAGACCCAATGCATTGGTGACCAACGCTTGAATTTCTTGTTTTTCTTCAGCGCTGATCGTCTGAGCTTGCGATTGACCATCGGGGCCCACAATCATTTGCTCGCGCAATAAAACGGCGACAGTAATTTTTTGAATTTTTGCCGACGGCATCTTACGCGTAGAAATCTGGCGGCTAACCTCATAGTTCTGAACTTCGCTGCTAGACCGCATCATCGGATCTGCTTCTTGCACCGTCCTGGCTTTTTTGGGCGCATTTGGAGGCGCATAATTCGCAACAGTATTGCCAGTATTTGCATCTCCTGGCACAACGTTTGGATCATCTGTCTGCCGCTCGGCATCGGCTTCCCCTGCTGCATCTACATCATTTCCTATGACGTCAGTTTCATCCCCAATCGCGTCAAAATTGCTTTGCGCGGGCGGTGTATTGCCAACTGATCCCGGAATACCTCGGGCCCTGTTCGCCACTTGTTCATCAACACTTTTTTGTTGGCTCAACAGAACGTTGTCAGGCAAGACTCGATCCTCGGTCACCTCCAATGTGGTGAAATCTATATCAATATTAACTTGACTTGATACATTTCCGGGGCCGACAATCGGCGTCAACAGGCGTTCCACCCGAGCGCGGTAAATATCTTCAATTCGCATCCGGTATTGAAATTGTAACTCAGACGCGGTTGAAGCCGCATCCTCAATAGAATTGGAGAGCAAACGCCCAGCCTGATCTACAATCGACACTTTGCTCTTAGCCAAATTCGGTACGGATGAAGACACTAAATTCACGATCGCTTCCACTTGTGTCGAACTCAGCGTTCTTCCAGATGCAAGCTCTATAAACACTGATGCGCTTGGCTCTTGGGTATTGCGCGCAAATGCAGACCGCTCTGGAATAGCCAAATGGACGCGTGCATTTGTGACCGATTCTATTTCAGTGATGGAACGGGCTAATTCATATTCTAATGATTGCTTGATTTTTAATGCTTCGACAGACCGGCTGGTCCCCATTGGCATGTCATTCAAAGCCGATGACCCTGTCGGCGCTTGCATCGGGATACCCTGCGCCGCCAAATTTAATTTGGCATTGTGATAATCATCTACCGGAACGGTCAATTCACCGGTGGCCGGGTCAATTTGTACATCCATACCGTTATTTTTCAGCGCATCAAAAACGCGCGCTTTTTCGCCTTCGCTCAATGAGGCAAACAGCGTTGTGCGATCTGGTGTTTGAATGGCAATGTAGACAATAAGGCCCACAATCGCCACTAAGGCCGCCGCAATACTGGGCAGCGCCCGTTGAAAAGCAGGTTGGCGATAAAAGTTATCGGCCTGTTTGAAAGATGATCTAATAGCCGGCAACATGCCGCCCTGTTGCGCCGGTGGATAATCCGTATTGGTTGTTAATTCAGTCATTATTCACACGTTTCTTCCATTAAACAGGCATATTCATGATTTCTTTATACGCGCTGAGGGCCTTGTTTCGGACATTCAACGTTAATTGAAAGCCAAGCGATGAAATTTGCTGCTCAACCATCACTTTTGAAAGGTCTTGTTCGCGGCCCAATTCATAGTCTTTCACAGATTGGGCGGCTTTATTCTGCGCCTCAGCCACAGAGTTTAAAGACTCCCCCAACCGCTCGGCAAAAGACACGCCAGCCGGTTTGAAGCCCGTGGCCTCAGCCAGTTTAAGCTTCATAGAATCGGTTTTGGCCAATGCATTCGCTTGTGACGATTGGATCGACTGCAAACTGCTGACACCTGAAATAGCGGACATGACCTACCTCCCCTCAAACATGCGATACGAGAGGTTCATCAAGATGATATTCCGGGCTCGGCGTATCGATCATAATATCCTCAAATTCGATAATATTGCTGTTGCGCAGCACAGTTGCGCGTTGAATAACATTTTCCAGCTCGCGCACATTCCCAGGCCATGAATACTCCAGCAAACGCTGCAAGGCCGGGCCAGAAATTGTTGGAAAGTTCTCTAAGTCGCTTTGATGACGCACCAGCAATTCGGCAGCGATTGGAATGATATCCTGCGAGCGTTCGTTCAAGGCCTTGGTGGCCAAAGGAAACACATTCAAGCGAAAATAAAGATCTTCGCGGAACCGCCCGCGCCGGATTTCCATCGGTATATTTCGGTTGGACGTCGCCAGCGTACGCACATCCACAGGGATTGGCGCCGAAGCCCCCAAAGGAACAACGGATCGTTCCTGTAACACCCGCAGCAATTTGGCTTGCAGCGGCATCGACATCTCTGAAACTTCATCTAACAGCAATGTACCACCATCCGCCGCTTGGAAAATTCCATCGCTGGATGTTGAAGCTCCGGTAAAGGCGCCTTTCTTATGGCCGAATAAAAGCGCTTCCAGCATGTTTTCTGGGATTGCTGCGCAATTGATCGCGACAAAAGGTTTTTCAGCGCGCGAAGACTTTTTATGAATATATTGCGCCAAAACCTCTTTGCCGCTGCCCGTTGGACCATTCACGAAAACATTCACCTGTGCCCTGGCAACGCGATCACCCAATTTCAGCAGATCAACCGAAACCGGATCTGCGGCAATCGTGCTATCCCCATCGGTGATGAAACTCGCCACAAGTGCGAAGATAAAGGATTGTGCCATATCATCTGCGACGACAGGCATAGATACACGCAGCAAAGCGCCATTCATCGAGCGTTCGACGCGAAACGCCTCCGCCGCTTCCTCCACGATCACGATCGATTTCGCGCCGCGCTTTTTTACCATCTCAACAACCGCCTTCAGACCGCCTATTTTTTGCTCGAACGCGGCGCTCAAAATAGCTTTTACTATTTGTCCTTGGGCATCCCATGTTTCTTTCACTTCAGAATGCTCAACAATGCTGCATTGATAATTCTGAAGAATCTGCGACAATCTTCCAGCAAATTTAAATTCAGAAACGTGCAACGAATACAGCATTTTTTTCTCCTTCGTAATAAAAGAGGCAATTAACGTGCCAAAAAATATCTATGATCAAAGAAGCGCATTTTTAAGGTAAATTTTATTTGCCGACGCAGTGGAAATGATGCTTAAAAGCCCAAAGTTTTCTAAGAAGCGCGCGAATTGACGTATTGTTCTGGCCAACATATCAAAATGATGCGAAAACCAGTTTAAACGCAATTCACGCCCAAGGATCGACAGACTTCATGGCCGGATCAAAATTCCTTGAGAATTTAATCGCAGGATCTTCCGAAAAAATTCAGGATGTGCGCAAACATATTGAGCTTGCCGCCCCATTTCCAGTCAGCGTTATGGCCGTTGGTCCAACCGGATCCGGCAAAGAGCTTATCGCAAAAGGCATTCACAAACTGTCTGGACGCAGCGGAAAATTCATCGCCGTCAACTCTGCTGCGATCCCCGCCGAGCTTTTAGAAGCGGAATTGTTTGGATATGAAAAAGGTGCTTTCACGGGCGCAGATAAGGGTCGCAAAGGCAAAGTAGAAGAAGCCGGAGGTGGCACGCTTTTCCTTGATGAAATCGGGGATATGCCGCTATCACTTCAAGCCAAACTGCTGCGGGTTCTAGAAACCAAGACCGTTCAGAAAATTGGCTCGGAAAAATCCATTCCCGTAGATTTCAGATTGGTTTGTGCAACCCATACGGATATCGGTGAAATGGCACGACGCGGA
Organism: Paracoccaceae bacterium; assembly: GCA_016778765.1. Taxonomy (GTDB): domain Bacteria; phylum Pseudomonadota; class Alphaproteobacteria; order Rhodobacterales; family Rhodobacteraceae; genus Thalassovivens. Next base: position 10,554 of record JADHOV010000050.1, read on the forward strand.
GAATTTCGTGCTGATCTTCTTTATAGAATTGCAGTTTACACGATTGCGAACCCTCCCCTGGCGGAGCGCGTTGAAGATATTGAAGAGCTCATCACCGTGCTTTCAATGCGGCTAAAAAAAACCGAAAAGAAAATACTACCCGTCAGCTTTGAGCCCGATGCAATTGCGTTTTTACAGCAATATGATTGGCCGGGGAATATTCGTGAACTCGCAAATTTTTTGCAAAAATGTTCGGTTCTTTACAGCGGTGAGCGGCTTGGAATTCAAAAAATTGAGCCGCTCATGCCAAATTTCCATGAAGGCGTTTCGACGCTCAGAGATCAGGCAACCTTTTGGGATGGCGCGCTGCAAGATCAAACACCAAGCACGCCGTTTCTTAATACAAAGCAGACACTGCTTGAACAATCACGGTTTTTTGCGGCAGATCAACCTTTGAACCTGCATGAATTCCTTGCCGATGTTGAAGAGAATTTGATCGTCGCCGCCTTGAACGAAACCGAAGGCAATGTTGAAAAAGCTGCGGGCAAATTGGGCATCGAACCCGATATGCTGATGCAAAAAATTAAACAATTCTCTTTGGCTGAAAAAGAGTTGCTCGCACCATCAGATCGGCTTCTTTAAAATCCGAAATCATACGATAATATGGTGCCACGCAAATGGGCCTTGCCCTGCCAAGAAACTCTGCCAAGCCACTGATATGCTCTGCTTCTAAGGATGAAATATGCAAAACCCAACAGCCGCAATGCTTGTCATCGGAGATGAAATTCTTTCCGGAAGAACCCAAGATACGAATACGCAATATTTGGCCGCCGCGCTCACAGATGCCGGCGTTGATCTGAAAGAAGCGCGCGTGGTCAGCGATGATGCTGATGCCATCAAACAGGCCGCAAGCAGCCTTTCAGCAACTTATGATATGGTGTTTACGTCAGGCGGTATCGGGCCAACACATGACGATATTACCGCCGATTGCATCGCTGCGGCCTTCAACGCGCCGATCGATATTCGCGCGGATGCGCGTGCCCTGCTAGAGGCCCATTATGAACGCCAAGGCAGCGAACTCAACGCTGCCCGTCTGAGAATGGCGCGGATACCAGAAGGGGCAAGCCTGATTGAAAACCCGGTATCGACCGCCCCCGGCTTCACGCTTGGCAATGTGCATGTGATGGCCGGAGTGCCATCTGTTTTTAAAGCCATGGTGGCCAGCGTTCTACCACGGATCACAGGGGGTGCACCGCTGCAAAGTAAAACCCTGCGCATTGAGCGGGGTGAGGGTGATATTGCGGCGCCGCTGGGCGCGCTTGCAGCGCGCTTTCCCGATCTATCCTTTGGATCCTATCCTTTTCAAAAAAATGGTCTTTACGGCTCTAACATCGTGATAAGAGGCAGTGATCCTGAACAGTTAGAAAGCGCTTTCAAAGCTTTATCTGCTGATTTAGG
>JADHOV010000051.1 GCA_016778765.1 Paracoccaceae bacterium
GGTAAGCGGACTTCATCAAGGCCAGTGGTATAATGTATACCGCGCCAACAGGCCGGACACATGACCGCTCTCCGTAACGATAAACATCAGTCGAAAAAAACCTTGCATAAACGGAGCCATCCACACATGACAGCACCCTCAGGGGTGTTTGGTCTCCTTCGAGTTGGATGGGTCACTTCTTGAAAAGTTGATGCAAAACCGTGCGTTTTCTTTGCGGTTTAGAATGCTAAATGCTGAAGAGGCAATCTTGGCAAAGGTAAGTCTTAAAGGGTTTTCACGGGGGATAGCAAAACTTAACCCGATAAAGTCATGAGCCGGAAGCCGAGCTTGAATTACTGCCTCCGATCAAAGATAACAGGGCTATAAATAAAAAACTGCCTGTCAATTTAGAGGCGGGTCCTAAATTCGATATTGCATTTTCTAAGTTTGTTTTGCCATTTTGCGTCGCTGGTACCATTTGTGCGCTTGCGGCAGTGGCGCAACAAAGTGCGATGCATGTGATCGTTATGAATTTATTCATCGAATTTTCTTTTAATTAAAACTTCAACTGTGATAATCATTAACAGATTTATTTAAGTTTTCCATCTAATTTGCCGGTACGTGTCATTTGCCCCCGTACGAGTTGGCAGACAGAAAATATCAACTGTCAGAATTTGAAATGAGTTTGTTCCCTCGATAACGAATATCTGCCTCGATAAATGCATACGAAAAATGAATGAATTGTAAAATAAAAGCGAATTGTTTTTACCTATCAGCTTTAGTATTCCCCTTCACACAGGCGTTGGGGGATATGTGGCTTATAAAAGGTCAATCAAATCGGGCGAGCCCTGCGTTATTGACGCAACTCATGCGCGCGTTCTGGCCAAAAAGCGGCTTCCTAAACTTATTTTTGACTTTATCGATGGGGCGGCAGGGCGCGAAATTGGCAAGGCCCGCAACGAACAGGCATTTGATGATATTCAACTCCAATCACGCGTTTTGCGCCAGGTTGACCCCAGAAACCTAACCACAAAATTCATGAATCAATCGTTTCAGCTGCCCTTTGGAATCGCACCGATGGGAATGTGTAATCTCTCGCATCCAAAGGCTGATCAAATAATGGGGCAAGTTGCGAAAACCGCGCAGGTTCCGGTGGGAGTATCATCTGCAGCGTCAAGCCGCCTTGAGGATATGCGCAAATGGGCCGGTACTTCTGCATGGTTTCAGCTTTATGTAACACCGCCGCTTGATCATACGCTTTCTTTGGTGCGAAGAGCCGAAAATGCGGGATATTCTACCTTGGTGTTCACGGTGGATGTTCCTCAAGTGAGCCGGCGTTTGCGCGATGTTGCAAATGGTTTTAAAATGCCCTTTCGGATGAGGTCAAAACAATTTTTTGATTTCGCAACCCATCCAAGGTGGAGCCTGACAGCTTTGGCAAACGGCGTGCCCAAACCCCTGAACTTTCCAAATAATGGGGATGGCTTTGATCGAGATGCAAGCCGCGCTGTAGCGGATTGGGAATTTTTAAAACGGTTGCGTGAATTGTGGCCGGGCAAGCTTGTGGTCAAAGGAATTACGTCAGTGTCCGACGCGTTACAGGTGCAAGAGTGCGGCGCAGATGCTGTTTATATTTCCACGCATGGGGGGCGCCAGTTAGACAGCGCGCCGGCGTCACTTACAGTTTTGCCATTGATCCGGCAAGCGCTTGGCCCGGATTATCCGTTGCTTTTTGATAGCGGCGTTCGCAATGGCGAAGATATCGTGAAGGCCTTGGTTTGTGGCGCCAATATGGTGATGTTAGGCCGTCCGGTGCTTTACGCGTTGGCGGCTGATGGTGCGCGGGGGGTGGACGCGCTGTTCAGCGGTTTGGCCTATGATATTTCTGCTGCGATGGCACAATTAGGTGCGCGTAACATATCCAATTTGACGCCTGCGATGATCGTGAAGAAAAATCATGCCCTGCCAGATTAGGTGGGTTTAATGGATAAGAAGGTGAAGATTCTGTGAATGAGAAGAGCAAAGAGATAAAATTGCGTGGTGGCGAGATTCTCGCGCGTGCACTCAAAGAAAAAGGCGCTGAGCATGTGTTTACGCTTGCTGGTGGCTTTTGTAACCCTGCGCTCGAAGGGTTTATGAAATGCCAAATGCCTGTGATCAACTGCCCCCATGAGCAGGTTGCCGGACATTTGGCTGATGGTCATACGCGTATCACGCGCAAACCGGCTGTGTGTTTGGTTGGCCCGGAAGGTTTCGCAAATGCGGTGCCGGCCATGTTGGAGGCGGGCGGTGAGCGAGCGCCGGTGATATTTGTGACCGGGTCATCGACGCTGAAGCGCCAAGGTGCAGGCGGGTTTAAAGAAATTGATGATGTCGCCATCGCGGCCCCATTGGTGAAATATTCGGTGCAAATTACCGATGGTGAGCGGATCAGCGAATTTGTCGATCGGGCCTGGACAGCGGCAACCACGGGTTATCCAGGGCCTGTGCATATCAGCCTGCCGGTTGATTTAATGTTTGCGAGTTTTCCAGCGGATGCAGGTCGTCATGAGCGCCCGTTTGATCGCAGTGACAGGCCTTTGCCAAAAGCTTGGCCAGAACCTGCGGCAATGGAAGATGTGATAAACCGTCTGCATAAGGCCAAGCGCCCTGTTATCATCGCAGGACACGGGGTGTGGTGGTCACACGCGGAAAAAAAGCTTGAAGACGCGTCGAAAGCGTTGAAAATTCCAGTATTCAACGTTCCCTATCATCAGAAACTACTGGGTGAAGAATGTGAAACCTATATGGGTTTGGCGGATTTTCACCAATATCACCCCTCTAAAGAGGCGTTGCACGACGCGGATATAATATTGATGATTGGAGGGCGGCTCGATAATCAAATGAATTTCGGAAATCCGCCTTTTATAAAAGCGGAAACGCATTTGATCTGTATCAATGGCAGCCATGAAGAACTGAATTACAATCGCGCCGCAGATCGGGTGATACTCAGCGATCCCGCTGCATTTTTGGATCTTTTGACAGGCGTGAAAGTCAATTTTGCGCCTTGGCTTGAGTTGCAGCAAGCGCGCCGCGCCAAATGGGTTGAGGAATGGTACGCGCATTTGGATGCAGAAAATGCACTCGATCACGCGCAGAGGCGTAAAATGCACCCGCTGCAATTGTCATTGGATGTGCAACGCCAGTTGCAGGATCAGGATTGGTTGGTTTTTGACGGCGGTAACACGCATTTCTGGTCGGAAATTGCCGTGAATATGGCCGGATGGCGTGGTCAAAAACTTGGTGGCATTTTGCACCCTGGGAATTACAGTTTGCTGGGCGTTGGGGTGAGCTTTGCCTTATCGGCAAAAGCGGCGCATCCGGAGCGCAATGTTGTGTTAATTTCGGGGGATGGAGCCTTTTTGTCGGGTGGCTTATCCATCGAAGCGGCGTTTCAGGAAAAACTGCCGATCACCGTAGTAATAGATAATAATGGCGGATTGGATTGTATCAGCCAGCAGCAAGAGCGTTTATTTGCGAACGGTTCCCGTTTTGCCACAGATTTTCGCGATATTCCGTTTCACAGCCTTTTTGAAGGTATGGGGGGATATGGGGAATTGGTCGAGGATCGTGCCGCTTTGGGCCCCGCTTTGGCACGGGCGATGGCCAGCGGCAAAACCGCTTGCCTTAACGTGAAATGTCGCGGAGTTATAAGCCCAATCGTAGCGGCCACCTCCGATAAACGTGATAAGGCATCGATTGAATAATGGCCGTTTTAACATCTCACACGCTGAACGGAGTCGATGGCACGCATGCCGGGTTTATTCCCGTCCGCCTGATCAATCTAAGCAATCAAAATTGTTTATTCGACACTCAGATGGATGCTGGCGGGCGGCTTAAAGAAACCTTGGATGCGCGGCTTTTGAGTGCCGAGGCGCGCTATGAACTGGTCTTTGAAACCAAAGATTACTGGCAAAACCAAGATCTCATTCGCGCAAAACTGCAGATTATGGATGAAATCATCTTTCGTTTTTCGATGCCTGATCGGGAAGGCCATTACCACATTCCGATTATTATCAATCCGAATTCTTACTCTGTTTGGTGGTCAGGAGATTAACCAATGGCTGATGGCTTAAATATGTCGCGGCGCATTCGTCGCACACCGTATACGGATCGTGTCGAGGCGCTGGGGGTTCGGGGGTTTTCCGTGGTCAACCATATGCTTTTGCCCAAAGCCTTCGAAACCAGCGTCGAAGAAGATTATTGGCATTTGCGCACCTATGTGCAGCTTTGGGATGTGTCTTGCCAAAGGCAGGTTGAAATATCGGGCTCAGATGCAGGCAATTTAGTGCAATTGATGACCCCGCGCAACATCAGTAAGGCAAAGGTAGGGCAATGCCTATATGTGCCGATCATTGATGACCAGGCTGGGCTGATAAATGACCCGGTTCTTTTAAAGTTGGCCGAAGATAGGTTTTGGTTGTCAATCGCCGATAGCGATTTGCTGCTTTATGCGAAAGGGCTGGCCTTGGGCCGCAGGCTAAATGTTAATATTCATGAGCCTGATGTTTTTCCTTTGTCCGTGCAGGGGCCGCAGGCTGAGGCATTGCTGGCCGAGGTTTTCGGGCCTCATATACGCGATATTGGATTTTTCAAATTTGGGTGGATTGAGGTTGAGGGAACCCAGCAGCTTATCGCCCGATCCGGGTATTCGCGCCAAGGCGGGTTTGAGATTTATGTGCAGGGGGCGGCGCAGGGCCCTGGTTTATGGGATTTGCTCTGGCAGGCAGGGCAAGCGTATAACATCCGCCCCGGGTGCCCCAATCTGATCGAACGGATCGAGGGCGGCCTCTTTTCATATGGCAATGAGATGACCCTTCAAAACAATCCATTTGAAATTGGACTGGGTAAATTTTGTGATGTGAGCGGTTCTATTGATTACATCGGCCGGGATGCGGTGTGCGCGATCGCTGCGCAAGGCCCTCAGCGGTTGATCCATGCGGTTGAATTTGAAGGTCCCCCCGTGCCAACCTGTGCGATCCCATGGCCTGTGATTTGTGAGGGACAAAAAATTGGTGAAATCACATCGGGAATATATTCGCCGCGTTTAGAAAACAATATAGGTTTATCTCTTATCGAGAAAGGCTATTGGCGCGCAGGCTTAAACGTCGAGGTGCGGGTGGAAGATCAACCTCAGCGTGCGGGGTGGATAAGAGATTTGCCGGTATCTTAAGGTCTAATTCTGTCAAAGCGCTTGGCAATAATGCCCGCCAATTCTTGCCCGTGTCGTGACAATGTGCCAGCATTATGCGTGACAACAGCCAGATGATATTCAAGATTTTGGACCAATGGCAGGCTGGTGACACCGCCTGTCCCAACGGCGACGCCGGCGGATAAAACGTCAACGATCGCCAGCGTGCCGGTTTCTTTTGCCAAGGCCGCAGCCATCGGCATATTGGCCGCCGATAAACGCGAGCGTTGCTTTAGATGGGCGATGGTTGCCGCATCCAGACCGGCTATCTGTTCGGGAAAAATGCCACCAAAAGTAATAAAGGTTTCCGTCTGCGCTAGGTCGTTCAAATTCACTTCAGTTTGAGAACTTGCCAAAGCGTGTTCTTCGGGAACCAAGCAAACATAGGGCAGGGTGGTTTGATACAGGATTTCAACGCCATTATAGGGTGGTTGCCGGCTGATCACGCCCAGATCCAATTGCTGCAATTGAATAGCTTCGATAATGGCAGGTGTGTTGCGCAGGTAAATCTGTAATTTAACGTCAGGTCTGGCTTGATATAGGGTGTTAATGGCACTTGGAATTTCAATCGTTGCCAGCGACGGGATGACCCCCAAAGCTAGGGTGCCGCCGGAACTGCTTTCCAGCGTTTTGGCCAAATCATCCAGCCGGTCAAGGCCCATAAACGTGGCGTCAACGCCCTTATAAAATTTTTGTCCCTCTGTCGTTGGCCTGATGCCACGCCCCAATTTGATAAAAAGGGCAAAGCCTATCTGGGCTTCAAGATCCTTGATCAGACGGCTTACCGTGGGTTGCGAAAGATTCAACGACGCCGCCGCACGCGTGATTGAGCCGGAACGCATTGTGGCTCGGAAGGCTTCTAATTGTCGAAAATTCATGACCCACCATTTGTTTCAAGATCGGATGGGGGTATCTATAAATCGTTTTGGGAAAAAGAACAGCAGGCATGTGTTAAAGGCCCCGCTGGCCCATAAGGGTGTGGTCCGGCCTTGCTTTACGCCAGATCTGTTTTCTGGTTTAAAAACTTTTAAAGTTCCATTTCACCCAGTTTCCGTTTCAGCGCGGGAAGATAGGTTTTGGCATCGGGGCTATGGGGATACACGCCCAAAAGGCTTTCATATGCGTTAACGGCCTTTCGCCATTCACCCAATTTCATATTTATTAAACCCAAGCCTGATAAGGCTCCAAAATGGCGTGGTTGCCGGATCAAAACTTCATAAATATCCGCTTCGGAGCCTGCGTAATCGCCTTTGATAAAACGTAACGTGGCGCGTTTGTTCCACGCTTCGGTAAAATCAGGGTTCAGAAAAATCAACCGGCCAAACAGCACATCTGCATCATCGATACGGCCTTGGTTCATCGCAATGATGCCACGTTGCATCAGGCTTCCCTCGGCATTCGAGCTATGCGCGCTGGTCCATTCACTCCAAAGTTTTGCAATGATCGGCTGCGCCTCTTGTTCGGAGGCGCTGAGCGCCAACTGATCCAACAGGTCTTCTGGATCTGCTAGGCTAAGACTGGCCGTGAAAATGAAAAGCGTCGCAAATGCAATCCAGTGCTTTAAAATATGTTTCCACCACATGTTCATTGAAGGGATATAGATTATATTGGCGTTTCGTCAAATTATATAGTTCGATTTTTTAAGCGGCCTCTGTGATTTTTGAAGATAGTGTTTCTTCAAGGCGCTGGCTGTCCAAACGTACGGTCTCGAAGCGCTTATCAATCGCCGCATTAGCTCTATTTGCATCGGCCTGACGCTTTTCAAGCGCGCGCGTCTCTTCAAGCATAGAGCGCGCAGCGGCGCTTATCTTAACCACGACAGAGCGGTTATCTGCATTTTTGCTTGGTTCAGATTTTGCTTTTTCGCTTGCCGCAGGGGTAGGTATTTTTTCTGATTGCTTCGGCGCGTATTGCTGCGCGAGAAACGCATTCAGCCCGATATTATTTACCTCTGACATGTCTATCCTCCTATTCTTAGAGGTACGGTTTGCAATTACCGCGCCAAAAACAGCGGTTTTGAAAATTCACTCTTAAGAATTTCATGAGGTCTGCGTGATGCAAAGAAGGGTTTGGAGCCATAGTTCGTGTTCCTGGTTTGGCCCTATGTAGGATCCCGATAGCCGATAGAGTGTTGTTCGGATGTCCAGCATGGGTATTAGACATTAAGCCTATCTTTGGCGGCGCATCCGCCTCTCGATTTGCCTTATCTCCCAAGTGTCTCCGAAGAGGTTAAAGATTTGGAAGACACCCAGGCCATGGCAGAGGAGGCTAATGCCCCAGCCAAACGCGGCCCAAAAAGAAATATCCTAAAGACAAAGACAGGTTTATGATCGAAAGGGCAGTGAACACAACGGCAGCGACAAAGAGGTGCATACAGAATGCCTTGAGCCACTTACATATTCCATGGCTTCTTTTTCTTTGGCTAAGAGCCTAGGAACATTGGGGTCTTCTACAGTTGGCATTTCCTGTTCCGTCCAGAGATTTTCAAAATCGGTTTCGCGAACAGAGGCTATGCACTTCAACGCCTCTGGGCTGGCATGCGCACCGCGCTCAATCCGCTGTAAAGTGCGGATGCTGATGCCGGCCATATGCGCGAGCTGTGCATGTGTGAGCCCCTTTTCCAGACGTAGTTTTCTTATAATTAAGAGTGCATAGCTTCCATTCTGGCACTCAATCTGAGGCCTCGTTGGGAAGGACCCTTTATGAGTGTATTTGTATTTGCTTTAAACAGAAAATCTTTTTGGATACGCACGTCAAAAGTCAAACTTCGACAAACAAGCTGCCAAAGCTATTGAAAAAGGCATAGGATTTTGTTGAACAAATTTTATCGCAATATAAATTTTAGGTCTAACGTTTTGCGAGGGCACTTTCCCGCCAAACAATTAACAACCCCCCAAGAATTATGAGTGCTGCGCCTGGGAATAATGTGTTCCAAGGTGTTTCGTCGAAAAATGCCCATCCAAATAAAAAAGCGATAGGAATTCCAAAATAACTGAATGGCGCCAAATTGCTTTGTTCTGTCATTCGGTAACTGGTCACCAATAAAAGAACTGCAGATCCGCCAAACCCTCCCATAAGCACTAACCAGAGAACCTCTTCAAAAGAAGTAAACACAGTAAATCCTCCAATGAATAACGTTATGATGGCAGCGCAAACTGTTGAAATAAAAGAAGAGTACAGATTTAACAAAGCACTAGGCACCTCATCATCAAATAATTTAGCCGTGATCGTCAGCAGCGCATAGAATGCCGCTGCGGCTAAAGGTAAGATTGAGGAAATTGAGAACGCATCACTGCCAGGTTGCAATATAAAAACAACACCAACAAATCCGACGATCACCGCCCCCCAGCGCATCCAACCTACGCGTTCTCCTAAAATTGGGATCGCAAACGCAGTCGTAAAAAGCGCACCGGCATATGTAATTGTAGACGCGGTTGCAAAAGCCATCAGGCCGAGTGCCATGTAAAAACAAAGCTGAGCTAGCGTGGCAATAACGCCCCTAAATAGAGCTAGTTTCCATTGCCTTATTTTAAAAACTTGCCCTGCTTGGCGCCAAACCCTCGACGAATAAAGTACTAAAAAAGCTGGAATAAGTCCGAATAGGTTTCTCCAAGTCGACAGCTCGGCAGCAGAAAACTTTGAAGAAAGCAGCTTTATTATTAAACCCATTGCATCGAACAATGCCAATGCAAGTAAGCTTAATATTATAGCGATTCCGGTTCGATTGAGAGAACGCATGATAGATAGTTAAACCTTATTTAGGGGAACCGGCGCGTCATTCATTTTAAGACTAAGTTAAATCGGATTCAAAATCATATATTCATAGTTAAGAATTGTAGCGAAGGAGACCCAAGCCCAATAGGGCAAAAAAAGATATCCAGATTTCCGATCAATTGAGAAGCTAACAGAACTATACGCTCCAATGACCACCCAAAGCACAGCAATAAGAGCCAGAGCGCCGGGTAAATCAAATGCGCCAAAGAAGACAGGTGTCCAAAGTGTATTTAAACACATTTGTAAACTCCATAAAGCTAATGCAACGCCTTTTAAATTATGAGGATCTGCATAAATCACGCGATAGGCGCTTGTTGCAATAAACAGATATAAGACTGTCCAAACGGGGCCAAAAAGCCATGGAGGCGGCGCTATATCCGGCGCAATCCAATTGTTAGCATTCAAATTACCCGCAAACCAAATAGCGCCCGAAGCTGCCACAATCGTGCTCGCGTATAATAAAAGCCAAACCGCTACTTTTAGTTTCAATTAAAGCCCCTAATCTTTAAAAAAGAAGCGCTCGTACAAGCTTGAACACGGTCTTCTGAGGAAGACGATGTCGAGAGCCAGAATGATTTTACATAGCCGCAAACCTAATTGGTGAGCATTTTTTCTAAAGCACTTCGCAGTTCATATTCTTCATGGCAAGGAAGCCAGCATATCTTTTCTAATTTTGCTAAATTTCTCTGAGCATTTTCGATATCACCAAGTTGAATAAATAGCTCGCCTTGATATTCCAGCGCGCCAATATGTTTGGGGTCAATCGTCAATGCAGTATTATAATAGCCGGCAGCTGCTACCAAGTCGCCAGATTTACGAGCGGTAAAACCTAAAAGGTTCTGACGATCTGCCTCGTCTGTTTGAGGCGAGAGGTTTTTCAGTTCTGCATGGGCTTCAGCAAATTTTTCTATTTTGATCAGCGCATTGATCTTGGAAAAACGGTCTGTTTCTGCGCTTGATGGGCCATAGGGATCAGAGCTGGAAGATGTGTCGCTAGAACTGCCCGCCGCAAACGTAAAGGTGCCAATCAAGCATGCACCTAAAAATATCACGCAGGCCTTTTTCATTATGTGCGTCCCTGTTTTGTAGAGCTGTCTTTTTTGTTTTTACAGCCATATGCGATAAGTGTAAGGGCAGCTGTTCCAATTAAAGCTCCGGTCAATACTAGGTTAGTTGCTAAGATCTTTTTTGCCAAAAACATGAATTGTTCCCTTATTAATTTATGCTGCATCTTGGTCAGCGGTGGCCCACACCGCGTCAATGAAAAAGGCCACTCACGCAAACACTAGAGGTCATAAGGCTTATCAGACATTATGGGGAAGGTACGATAGCAAACAAGATTTAGATCAATTTTGTATCCGCACAATCAGATAGAAAAACATTTTCATCGACTTAAATGTCTTGTCAGTCTGCTTCGCGCGCGATCGAAATTATTGAAAATCACAGGAAGGTGTTGAGCATGATGTTCGGCCGATTGGCCAACTTTGCAAGTTATTTTCACCTTCCAGAAAACCAATCGCAAAAGTTACAACCATGCCTAAGATGATTAACGCAGACAATGTGTTGTTCATCAAATAGAAGCCCGCTTACGAGAGAAATTTAATGACACCCCAGCCACTCCCTAATTGTTTTTTTGAAGCGGCTAGCTTTGTAAAAGAACATTACTTCAGACCAATCTAAAAAAGCCAAGTAGGTCCAGAATACTGAATATGATCACAAGAGAAATCGTTGAGTTTATTCGCTCGACACCGCTTTTGATGCAATTGTTTTTCGTTTATTTCGTGCTGCCTCAATTTGGAATAACCCTATCGGCTTGGGTCTGCGGCATGCTCACCATTGGTCTGCATTTTGGAACGTATCTCTGCGAGGTTTACCGGGGGGCTTTAGAAGCCGTTCCCAAAGCTCAGTGGGAAGCTTGCCGAGCGTTAAATTTTTCTAATGCCTATGCCTATAGAAGAATTATACTGCCATAAGCATTTCCAATCGCTATTCCTGGCATGGGGAACTATCTCGTGGGTATTTTTAAAGATACGCCCTTGCTGTCAGCCATCGGAGTGGCCGAGCTGTTTCACGCCGCAACGGCCGTTGGCGGTTATAATTATAGATATTTAGAGCCCTATACGATGGTTGGAGTGATCTTTTTGACCTTATCAATCCCGGCCGCAATGTGGGTGCGACGGCTTGAGAAGCGCGTGAACAAAGCTCAAGGCAAAACGACTCGGTAGAAATAGAAAAGTTGAGACGTGGCAGAAAAAGATGATTTTATCGTTACTAGTTGTCCTCGATAAACTGAACTTAGAGATTAAAAAAAATGAAATGATATCAATCATTGGTCCGTCTGGTTCAGGGAAAACAACCGTGCTCCGAGTGCTGATGACGTTGAAGAAAATCGATGGTGGTATAATTCATTTTGATGGCAAGCCGCTCACCCATATGGCTTCCAACGGCTCGATCATTGAAGCGGATGAAAAGTATCTTAGGCAACGTCGCTCTAAAATCGGAATGGTATTTCAACAGTTTAATTTGTTTCCGCATATGACGGCGCTGCAAAATTGCATGGAAGCGCCGATGCAGGTCCTTGGTATGAATAAAGAGGCTGCCGAAGAACGGGCGCTTGAATTGCTCGAACTGGTGGGCTTGAGAAGTAAAAAAGATCAGCACCCTAGCCGATTATCTGGTGGCCAACAGCAACGGGTGGCGATAGCAAGAGCGCTTGCGATGCGTCCAAAGCTCATGCTTTTGGATGAAATCACGTCTGCTTTGGATCCTGAATTTGTGGGGGAGGTTTTGAATGTTATCAGGTCACTGAATAAGGAATATGATCTGACAATGATCATGGTAACGCATCAAATGGGGTTTGCCAGAGAAATATCGGATCGCGTTTGTTTTTTCACGGAAGGAAAGATTTTAGAACAGGGTCCCCCAAAAGAGCTATTGGACAATCCTAAAAATGAACGAACAAAACA